>CALXEW010000015.1 GCA_944387435.1 uncultured Clostridia bacterium
AAGAAACAGGAAATATATTATTATCAGAAAATACAGATAAAGCAATAGCAGTAAAGCCAGGACTAAGTTCTTGGAGATATTGTACTATAGGAAATATGTATACAAATGCTAGAGGATATGCAGAAAATCTTAATAGTCATATGCTTAAAAATAGTGAATGGGGAGCTGTAGCATATTTAACACATAGTAAGTATCGGAAGGAATGGAAATGAAGTAACAATTAATAATAGTAGTAGTTATATAACAGGTTCAGCAGGAAATAGCGTGGATTCACCGGAAGATGTAGGAACATCAAACGATTATGCAAATAGTCAAGCAGTTTTAGCAAGTAGCACAGGAAATGTGTATGGTATATATGACCTATCAGGGAATGCGAGTGAGTATGCAGCATCATACTACAATGGAAGTGAGCTGTTAGAAAACGGCATAACTTTTGCAAGTAAAGGGGGAAAAAGTAATGAGTTTGTTACAGCATATTCTATGTTAAATTATATAGAGGGAGATGGAACAAAGCAAACTCAAGGCTGGAATAATGATAGTGGAAAATTTCCAGAAGATTATCCATTTTTTAGACACGGAGGGAATAATCAAAATGGATATGAATCAGGAGTATTTTGCTTTTGGGAACTTAGTGGAAATGCTTATACAGGAGATAGTTTTAGACTATGCTTAATAATATAAAAAATAATTGGTAATATGTAGAAAATAGTAAGTTTATCTTGCTATTTTTTGCTGTATTTGAGATAATATTACAGAACTGTTAAATATATGTTACATTTCTATTAATGGTATTGACCATTTTAGAAAAAAAGAATAAAATGTTACTATCATAAGAGGGTTTAAAATGAGAATAATAAGTGGAAAAGCAAGAGGAACAAAATTATATACATTAGAAGGCGATAAAACTCGCCCAACATTAGATAGAGTAAAAGAGTCTCTATTTAATATAATCCAAAAAGATGTTAGCGGAAGTGTTTTTTTAGATATGTTTTCAGGAAGTGGCTCAATAGGATTAGAAGCAGCAAGTAGAGGAGCAAAGAAAGTAATACTTTGTGAAGAGGACAGAAATGCTATATGTATTATAAAAAAGAACATAGAAAAAACACATTTAGATGTTGAGCTATATGAAACATCATATAAAAAAATGTTAGATATTTTAAATGAAAAATTAGATATTGTGTACATAGACCCGCCTTATAAAACAGATTTAGTTTATGAATCTATAAAAAAATTAATTGAATTAGATTTATTAAATAACGAAAGTTTAATAATAATAGAAACAGACGAAGAAGAAAGAATAATAAAACAAATAGATGAGTTAGAAGTGGAAATTGTAAATCAAAGAAAATATGGTCGCGTACATCTTATTTTTTTAAAGGGGAAATAAGAGATAGGAAAGGGGTAAAACCATGGAAATTTTTACATTGTTGGAAACTTTAGAAGATTTATTGGAAAATAGTAAAAGTCTTCCGTTTACATCAAAAGGAATAGTTGATAGAGAAGAAATGCTAGATTTAATAAAAGAAATAAGAATAAAGCTTCCAGATGAGCTAAAACAAGCAAAATGGGTAAAAGAGGAAAGACAAAGAATATTAGTCGAAGCCCAAAAAGAAGCTGACGGAATAGTAAAAGAAGCAGAAAATAGAATAATTGCTATGGTAGACGAACATGAAATAACAAGAAAAGCATATGATCAAAAAACAGAAATAATAGAAACAGCAAATGAAATGTCAAGAGAGATTTCAAAAGGAACTAAAGAATATGCAGATAGTTTACTTGCAAATACAGAGGATGTTTTAAATGAAACATTAAATAAACTTGGAACAAACATGACGGAAGCTTTAAATATTATGCAAATATCATTAGAAGATACAATTAAAACAATTCAAAATAGTAGAAAAGAATTAAAGTAATATACAAAAGTCAGATTTGGAAATTATTTAAAATCTGACTTTTTAAGGATTAATGGAAACAAAACTGAAAGGATGGTAGAAATGGCTAAAAAAAGAAGATACAAAAAAAGAAAGAAAACAGCTTCTAGATTAGATATAGCAGTAATCACATTAATAGTACTTAGTATACTTTTGGCTGTTTTAATATATACAAAATCAGGAACAATAGGAATAAAATTAAATGAGATATTAGGTGGAATAATGGGAATTATGCAGTACGTACTTCCAATAGGAGGTTTAGCTATTGCAATTAAATTGGCATCTGATGGAAGAGAAGAAATAACATCTAAATTAGTCCAATATATAGTGGCTTTAGTTAGTCTGGCAATTGTGTTTAGCGTCTTTCAAATATCAAGTGGGGAATTAGATTCATCAAAAGAAATGTCAGAAGTAGTTAAAGATGCCTATTATTATGGCTCACAAGGACAAGGTGGCGGAGCAATAGGTGCAGTAGGAGGAGTAATCTTAGCAAAACTTTTAGGTAATGTAGGAGCTGTAATTTTTTGCATAGGAATAGCTGTAATATTATTAGTGTTTGCATTTGGAATTAATCTATCAGATATGATAAATATGTTTATGGATAGACTAGAAGAAAAACGTGAAGAAAGATTTGAAAGAAGAGAAGAGATTGCAAAAGAAAGAGAGAATGATAAAGAACAAGAAACACCAAGTCAAAGAAGAAAGAGGTTAAGAGAAGAAAGAAAAGTAAAACGAGAACTTGCGATATTAGAAAAACAAGAAAAAGAGCCAATGGATAATCAAATAAAAATAAACTTTGGTGGAAGAATTGTGGAAACAGGAGATGAAAAATCAGGTTTAAAGAAATATGATCATTCAAATGATGACTTGGAGCCTTTGACAAAACAAAGTAAGAAGAAAATGATAGAAGCAAAAGAAGAAATGCAGCCAGATGTAATAGACAGTAATTTATTTAAAGAAGTAGAAGAACAAAAAGAGGATAAGAAAAAGGCAGTACTACAATTAGAACATAGTGTTGTAGTAGAAGACGAACATTATGAATATCCGCCAGTAGAACTTTTAAGTAAACCAAGTAAAAAGACTTTAAAAGGTGGAGCAAAGGCCTTGACAGACACAGCAACAAGATTACAAAAAACATTATATAGTTTTGGGGTATCAGCAAAAGTAGAAAATGTATCAGTAGGACCAGCAATTACTCGTTATGAACTTAAACCTGCAGAAGGAGTAAGAGTAAGTAAAATTGCAAACTTAGCAGATGATATAGCTTTAAATTTAGCAGCAGAAACAATAAGAATAGAAGCTCCAATTCCAGGTAAACAAGCAGTTGGAATTGAAGTGCCAAACAAAGAGAAAGAAGTAGTTCATTTCAGGGAAATAATAGAAAGTAAAGAATTTAAAGAAAATAAATCAAAATTAACAGTAGGACTTGGAAAGGATGTAGCTGGAAATGTGCAATTAGCAGATATTGCAAAAATGCCGCATGTATTAATCGCAGGTTCAACAGGTTCAGGAAAGAGTGTATGTATTAATACAATAATAACAAGTATAATATATAATGCAAAACCTTCAGAAGTAAAATTTGTAATGGTAGACCCAAAAGTAGTGGAACTTTCTGTATATAATGGAATACCACATTTGTTAATACCGGTTGTAACAGACCCTAAAAAAGCAGCAGGAGCACTTGCCTGGGCAGTACAAGAAATGGATGATAGATATAATAAATTTGCTGAAAAAGGAGTACGTGACTTAAAAGGATATAATAAAGCTATTGAAAAAGAAAATGAAGCCGGGAAATTACCTCAAATAGTAATTATTATAGATGAGCTAGCAGACCTTATGATGGTTGCTAAAAATGACGTAGAAGATGCAATATGCCGTTTAGCACAAAAAGCAAGAGCAGCAGGAATGCATTTAGTAATTGCAACGCAAAGACCATCTGTAGATGTAATTACAGGTTTAATAAAAGCAAACGTACCATCAAGAATAGCATTTGCCGTATCATCCCAGGTAGATTCAAGAACAATTTTAGATAGTGTAGGAGCAGAAAAATTATTAGGAAAGGGAGATATGTTGTTCTTCCCATCAGGAGCACCAAAACCATCTAGAGTACAAGGTGCATTTGTTTCAGATGATGAAGTAGAAAAAATAGTAAGCTTTATTAAATCAAATGGAACAGCGACATATAGTGAAGATATCCTAGAAAGTATTGAAAATAGCAACAAATCAGATAAAGAAATCGCAGAAACAGAAGATGATGATACAGATCCATTCTTAATGGATGCAATTCAAACAGTTGTAGAAACAGGACAAGCATCAACATCATTTATCCAAAGAAAATTTAAAGTAGGTTATGCACGTGCTGGAAGAATAATAGACCAAATGGAAGAAAGAGGTGTAATATCAGGATATCAAGGAAGTAAACCAAGAGAAGTATTAATGACATTAGATAGATTAAATGAATTAAAGATGGGAACAAAAGAAGAAGTAAATTAGAATAAAACAATTAAGAAATTAAAAGCATAAAGATGGAGAAAACAATGGATAGAGCAGAGTTAGATAAAATTGTATTTTGTTTTAAACAGATGTTATCATATAAAAATTATGTAAAAGACGATGTGAAATTATTAAATAAAGTCTATTTAATATTAGGAGTAGCAGAAAAAAATAATGAAGAAAATGTTAATACTTATAAATATTTTATAAATAGTGTTACTAAAGTTACATTAGATATAGCCCAGGTATTAGGAGAAGAAAATAAAGAATATTTTTTATCTCAAATACCTCGAGCTATAAATATTGCATTACTAGATGATGAACAAAAATTAGAATTATTAGATGATTTAGAACCAATAGAACAAAAAGCAGTAATACAAAGTTTTAAATATAGTGATGAAGAAAAAATTGCTTTATTAGATAGAATCACTAATGAGTTTTATAGAACAGAAATTATTAGAAGTATAGAAGATGATAACAAGAAGATTGAACTGCTAGAAAGTGTTAAGAAAGAGAAAGATAGAGCAAGTATTATTGAAAGCGTGCAAGATGAAGAAAAGAAAATTGCTTTATTGGAAACTTGTAAAAGCGAAGCAAATAAAACAAATATAATTGTAAGTCTAAAAGATGATAATAAAAAAATTGAATTATTAAAAACAATCGAAAGTGAAGAAAATAAAACACGTGTAATTAAAAGTTTACATGATGACGATAAGAAAATTCAATTATTAGAAGTTATCAAAAGAAATAAAAATAAAGTAGATATAATTATAAGTATAAAAAATGACGATAAAAAAATAGAAATATTAAAAGAAATAAAAAACATAATAGATAGAGTAAAAATTATAAAAAGTATACAAGATGACGATAAAAAAATTGGACTAATAGATGAAAGCATAGATGAATTTAGTAGAATGGGTATTATTAAAACTTTGCAAGATGATGATAAAAAAATTAGTATGTTAGATACAATTACGAATGAAAGTGATAGATGTGAAATTATCAAAGGATTGCAAGTTGATGATAAAAAAATAGAAGCATTAAGTTATTTAGATAATTCAAATCTTAAATTAGCAGTAATTAGAACAATAAATGATGATTTCAAAAAAGATTATGCATTGAGTATGATAGATAAAAATTTAGATAGGGTATATCAGACAATTTCAGAATTTAGAAATAGAAAAGGAAATTCTAATCATAAGTATAAAAAGATAAACCTTCCAGAAGATATGACTTTCGGAATAGAAATAGAGTCAGCAGGAGAATATAGAGCCTTATTTCCTATACCTATTGGAAAGTGGAGAAATGAAACTGATGATTCTATAGGAAATAATGGAATAGAAATTGTTTCTCCAGTTATGAAAGATAAACAAGAATTTGTTTATGAGATATATAAGGTTAATGAAATATTACAAATGATGAGAATGGAACCTACACAAAATTGTGGAGGACATGTTCATATAGGTGCAGACTATATAAAAACAGAAGAAGGTTTTAAACAGTTGATAGAGTTGTGGGGAAATGCAGAAGAAGTTTATTTTTTGATTTCCAATAAACAAGGAGAAGTACCAAGAGAATATACAGTAAAATACGCAACACCTATTTCAAAGAAATTTGAAGGAGTAAGATTAAGAAGAAAATCAGGTAATTTTATAGAAGATGCAAAAAAAATACAAGCAAAAAGGAAAACAAGTCTTAATTTGTTTGATGTAAACAAAAGAAGGAATACTATAGAATTTAGATTGTCTAATGGAACATTAGATGGGGATACTTGGATAGAAAATATTAGGTTATATGGAAGGACAGTACAAGTAGCTGAAATACTAGGTAAAATAGTAGAAAAAATAAAATCAGAAGAAGAATTAACATTAGAAGAAAAAAAATTATTTGCTTTAAAAGAAATGTTGAAAGACAAAAAATCATTAGATGAAAAGATGCAGATATTAATGCATATATTATTTGATAAACAAGAAAGAGAAGTATATCAAGAAAGATTTGATGCAAATAAAAAGTTAGCTAAAAAGGAACTCGATTTTGAAATGCTTCAGTTTGGAAAAGTAGATTTAGGAACAATAAGTGAGGAAACAGAGGCGAGATAAAAAATAAAATTAGCTGAATAAACAAAAGAAAATGTATAATTTGAATGAGTAGAAATTCGGTTGTTTTTATTAGGTAATAATGATATAGTTATATAGATTAGTTTCAGTGGAAATATATTATTAAAAAATAGATTAAAACTATATAAGTTTTATATAAAAGTTTAAACGAACATTAAAATTACGAGAAAAGAAGAACTGAGACAAAAAAGATTTGTATTTTGAGCTGTTGTCTCGAGAAAGGAGAGAAATTTGCAAAAGAAAAATGAAAAATTGTTAGATAAGATTGTAAAAAAAGATTATAACAATGAACTAGAAAGAATTTTAGAAAAAAAACCTTATGCTGAAAATGTAAAGAGTATTCTCCTTAGTATATTGTATAAACTAGAAACATCATACAAGGATTATAGAAAAGTAAAGCAAGATGTTGTAACTAAAGAAGAATTAATAGAAAACGTAATAAACACAATAAAAAATAATTGTGACGAAATAAAAATAGTAAAACCAAATTCAAAAGAAAGTGAAATTATAGGAAATAGAACATTTTTGGTAGAAAAGAAAAGAAAAAGAATAATTTGTTATAACATAGAAAGAAAAGTATTATACTGTTTAGCGAAAATATCAAAAAGAAATAGAATCATAAAAGACGATTATTTTATAATAAATAAGACTTTATCAGATTTAATAAATGTAGGAAATTGTATAAATACTGTTGAACCATTAAGAGATTTTAATGGATACTCATGGACAACTATACCAAAAGAAATAGAAAGTATAACACATAATTTGATTTATCAAAATTTAGTGTTATTAGTAGGAAACAATTTTATGAACAAGTGGGTAAATAATAAAGAATTTATTATGGACTATATGGAATTGTTTCAAGAAACATTAGAAAAGTTATATGGCAAAGAAGAGGCAAAAGAATTAATTGAACTATTAAAAGAAATTTCTGTATATCTAGAAATTAGATTTGATAAAAAAGCAAAAGAAAAGATGTTAAAGCAGAAAGAAATAGTAGAAAAAGAATTAGGACAAATGCAAAATAATGAAACTTTTGTTGAAAAAATAACAGAGGAAAAAAGAAAAATTACTTACAATATAAAAATGATTGATGAAACAATAAATAATAAACACTTATTAGAAGAAGAATATGAAAAAAGAAATGAAATATTGCCATTAGAAGAAAAAATATTTAGTATGAAAATACTTGCAAAAATGATGGCAGAAGAAAGAAAAAATGAGTTAGAGAAAATAGAAAGACTAAACGAACTATTAAATCCACAAAGATATATAAGTTATAAAAAAGAATTAGAAGAAAAGCAAAAATACTTACTATTATTGGAAGAAAAAGATATTGATAAAAAAATAGAAAATTTAAAATTAAAAATGCAAAAAATATTTTTAAAATGTTTTGATAAAAAAATAGAAAAATGTAATTCAAAACAAGAAATGTTAAAACTAGTATATGAATTTAGATATTACAATATGTTACCTTATGATTATGAAAAAGATATTTGTGAAGAAAAAGATTTACAAAAAGAAGTGATAGAAGAAACTAAAAAAATATTAGAAAAAGCATATAAATTAAGAGTAATTGAGAGATTTTCAAAACAAGAAGATGTAAATTACGAATTATTAAAAGTTATATTTCAAAATAGAAATATAAATATTGAAGATATAGAAGTAAAATTGATAAGAGAAAAAGGCCAAGAAAAAGGAAAAGATAATTTTTATGTACAAGTATTTGATGGAAATGGCATTGGAGAAAAAAGAGAGATGCCAAATTCAGAAAATATGAATAAAAAAGATTTGGCAATTAGATTTAATGTAAAAGTAAAGGCTTTTTATTAGAAGGAGGATTAGTTTATGAAAATAACCTTTTTGGGAGCTACTAAAACGGTTACAGGTTCTAATTTTTTAGTAGAAGCGGCAGGAAAAAGATTTTTAGTGGATTGTGGAATGTGGCAAGGAAAGTCAGAATTAGAAGAAAGAAATCAAGATGAATTTGAATTTGATCCACAAAGTATTGACTTTATGCTTTTAACACATGCACATATTGACCATTCAGGAAGAATACCTAAATTATACAAAGAAGGGTATAGAAATAAAATATATGCACATAAAGCAACATGTGACTTGTGTGCACTAATGTTACCAGACAGTCGGACATATTCAAGAAATGGAAACAGGATGGAAAAATAAAAAAAGAATAAGAAAAGGTTTACCAGAGATAGAGCCAATGTATACGGCAGAAGAAGCTGCAAGGTCTTTAGAAATATTTGAATCAGTGCAGTATGACCAAATAATTGAGATAACTCCACAAATTCATGTGCGTTTTAATGATGCGGGACATATGCTAGGTTCAAGTATTATAGAGCTTTGGGTAAATGAAGATGGTAAAGAAGAAAAAACAGTATTTACTGGAGATTTAGGAAATAATGATATACCATTATTAGATTCGCCAACAATGATTGAAGATGCGGATTATTTGGTAATGGAATCAACTTATGGAAGTAGATTACATTTAAGAAATGATGAAAAGGCAGAAATATTCTTAAATGTAGTATCAGAAACATTAGATAATGGTGGAACAGTTGTAATACCTTCATTTGCAGTAGGAAGAACACAAGAAATTCTTTATGAGATTAACAAATTAAGAGATGAAAAAGATGACGAAGAATTTAGAAGAAAATATAAAACTTTAATGAAAGCTGACGTATATGTAGATAGTCCACTTGCAATATCAGCAACAGAAGTGTTCAGAGAAAATACTAACCTTTTTGAGCCAGAAGTACAAGAAGAAATTACGAGGGGAGATAACCCACTAGAATTCCCAGGATTGCATTTTACAAGAACAGCAGATGAATCAAAAGCATTAAATGAGGATGAGAGACCAAGCATAATAATTTCAGCAAGTGGAATGTGTGAAGTGGGAAGAATTAAACATCATTTAAAACATAATATATGGAATCCAAAGTCAACAATTCTATTTGTTGGATATCAAGCGCCAGGAACATTAGGCTATCAGATAGTAAATGGGGCAAAAACAGTAAAAATATTTGGTGAAGAATTTGCAGTAAATGCAAGAGTGGAATATATAGAAGGATATTCTGGACATGCTGACCAAGAAGGATTAATGAATTTTATATATTCATTTATAAAAAAACCAAAAAATATATTCTTAGTTCATGGTGAACCAGAATCTCAAGAAGTGTTAAGAGATAAAATAGAAGAGGAAACACAAATACCAGTAATAATACCAGATTTTGGAGAAACATATGATATTGCAGAAAACATAGAAATGACTCATAAGATAGAAAGAAAAGTTACTAAGACAATGAAAACAGAAATTCTAGAAAGACTAGAAAAATTAAAGAGTGAAATGAAAGATATGGACGAATATGTAAGACGTGATGTTGATGATGACAATTTAAAAGACGAAGATATCTTTAGAATAAATGAAAAGATAAAAGATTTAGAAAAACAAATATTAAATGTTATAGAAGGATAAATTTAAGGAGAAAAACAGATGAGTGATAAATATTTAAATGAAGCCATAATAGGGAATAAAAATATGATAGCAACATTAACTTACAAAGGCGAGTTGCAAAGATTATATTTTCCTAGTAAAGATAATAGACAGTATATCAATTTTTTTCATACAGGTGTAAAGGTAAATCAATCAGATTTAATATATTTACATGAAGATATAAACAATCAATATAAACAATATTACGATACAGATACAAATGTATTAAACACAGAGGTAACGAATACTTATTTTAATCTAAAGATAGTACAAACAGATTTTATGTTATTAAAAGAAAATGTGTTTGTAAGAAAATATGAGTTTATAAATGAAGGAAAGATAGACTTAGATACTAAGTTTTATATTCATTCAGAATTATTATCAGACAAAAATAATCATGTATCTTGTAAAGTTATGAACAATGGGATGATTCAATATGCTCATGATTTTGCAGTATCTACATTTGCAAAAGGAGCAAAAATTTCAAAACATCAAATAAACGGAAGTTATGATACTATTAAAACAGGAGAAATACATGACAAGGATTATATTGGGATGTCAAAAGATTCAAGTATTTGTTATGATATAGGTATAATAAACCCACAAGAAAAGAAAGTTTTGGAAGTTTGTATTTTCATTGATGAAAATAGAAATATATCTGAAATGGAAGATGAGATAGATAGAATTACAAAAATAGATTTAAACAAAGAATATACATCTACAAAATCTTACTGGAGAAAATATTTAAAATCTCATAATGGATTAAATTTAAAAGAACCACAAAATAGCTATGAAGAAAGAATTTTTGAAATATATAAAAGAAGTATATTATTATTTCCATTACTTACAAATCCAGAAACTGGAGGAATAATTGCATCACCAGAAATTGATGAGGATTTTACAAAATGTGGAAGATATGCATATTGTTGGCCAAGAGATGCAGTGTTTATTACAAAAGCTATGGATATTGTAAAAATGGAAAAAGAGACAGATAAGTTTTATAAAGTATTTTGTAAAAAGACACAAAGCAAAAATGGAATGTGGGAACAAAGATTTTTTACAGATGGAAAATTAGCTCCTTGTTGGGGATATCAAGTAGATGAAACAGCAAGTGTTGTATTTGGAGTATATGAGCATTATAAAGTTACAAAATCAGAAAAATTTTTAAAAGATAATCTTCATATGTGTGAAAGAGCTATCGATTTCTTGAAGAAATATGTAGAAGATTGGCTAGGAATAGACGGTATAGACAATGAAAAACGTGATGTTGTAAAAGACGAGATAGAAGAAGATACAAAAAGAAGAACTGGAAAAGAACATAAATATCATGTAAGTTATGATTTATGGGAGATGTGTGAAGGAATCCATTTATATTCTTTAGCAAGTATATATGCAGCATTCGATAGCATTTTAAATATTTATAGAGCTCTTGGAAAAAATGTATCAGAGTTTGACAATAATAGATTAAAAGAAGAAAAAATACAAAGAAACGAAAGAGAAATAGAAAAGATACAAAGAGGTATTAAAGAGTACATCAACGAGAATTTATATGATGAGCAAAAGAAATCATATGTTAGAAATCCTGAAGATAAGAAAATGGATATTAGTATATTAGGAACGGTTTATCCATTTAATGTGTTTAAGCCAAAAGAAAATAAAATTAAAAATACAGTTGAAAGTATTAATTTACATCTTCGTACTTATACTGGTGGATACCAAAGATTTGAAGGAGACCATTATATGAATGGTAACCCTTGGCCAATTGCTAATCTTTGGATGACACTTTACTACTTAGAAACAGGAGAAAAGAAGAAAGCAAAAGAGACTTTTGACTTTGTTGTAAAGACTTGTGGAAAACATTACTTCTTAGGAGAACAAGTGGACAACTCAACACTTAAACCAAACTGGGTTATTGGTCTTGGTTGGTCTCATGCTATGTTCTTGATTGTTTTAGAGAAATTGTATAAATAATCATTTTGTCCTTTTAAAACAGAAATTTATTTGTAAATATAAATAATATATTATATAATAAATTTGCTGTAATAGCAGTTAGGTAAAGCTATAAATTTATAGCTTTTGGAAGAAAGGACTATAAATGGATGAGTATCGTGGAAAGGTTCGTAAAGGTCTCAATAGTGTTAATGTGACTATTGTTGACGAAAGTGGACTTCTTAAATTTCAAGATGATGTTACAATTGTTATCTATCATAATGGCGAAGCTATGCTTCTTGTAGACGACAAGAAGGCAATCGAGAGGATGAGAGAAGACAGAGATAGAATACTTAACACACCACTTCCATAGAAAGTCTAAAAGGTAAGTATCATTTCATAGGATGCTTACCTTTTTTATTATTAAGAATCAAGTATACATAATTTGAAAAAATCTAATTTTTGTGGTATTATATATAGTAGGTACAGCAATCAGCCAGTACCCAGCATTGGCAACGTTAGAGAGGACAGAAAATGAGGTTAATGCTTTTGAACGTGGAGGAAGAACTGAATTCGTGGAGGTGGTGTTTCACAGACGAAGACAAAGTCAGAGTCTCGAGTGTTTTTTCGATTGACTTTTCTTCAGGAAAGTCTAAGGAATGGAACATCTATGTTTCAGAACTTGTTGGGCTTGAGCAAATGATTAAGATTTGCCAAGAAGCGTGCGACACGGATTTTATCACCATTGAGTGTGATGAAAAAGACGAAGAGAGGTTGAAGCAAAACCTTGAGAAAATAATAACTTATGTCATTAATCTAAGCGCAATCACTTGCCTTGACGATGAAAGGAAAGGCTTCATGGTTATGGGAGGAAGCCCCGAGAACAAGTGTTGGGAGGTGCAGATTAACTGCTAAAACTGGCGAAGTTCAGATACAAGTGTATCTGATTAGAAGTAGGAGTCCTAATAAGGGGCTCCTATTTCTATTATGTAGATAACTTTATAAAAAAACTTTTAAAATAATACTTGCAATATGGTATTTTTTGGTATACAATAATAAATGCCTAAATAGAGGTAATAAAATAATTTTTATAAGGAGGAATTTATTATGTCAGTTAAAATAGGAATTAACGGATTTGGAAGAATCGGAAAATTATCATTCCAAGCAGCACTTGCAAAAGAAGGAGTAGAAGTAGTAGCAGTAAATGATCCATTTGTTGCAGCAGACTACATGGCTTACATGACAAAATATGATACAGTTCATGGAAGATTTAATGGAACTATAGAAGAAAAAGATGGAAATCTAGTAGTAAATGGAAATGAAATAAAAGTATATAATGAAATGGACCCACATAATATACCATGGGGAGATCTTGGAGTAGAATACGTATTAGAATGTTCAGGAGTATTCACAACAATGGAAAAAGCTGGGGCTCACTTAGATGCAGGAGCTAAAAAAGTTATAATTAGTGCACCATCAAAAGATGCTCCAATGTTTGTTATGGGTGTTAACAATGAAACTTATGATCCAAGTATGAACATTATATCAAATGCATCTTGTACAACAAACTGTTTAGCACCACTTGCTAAAGTTATAAATGATAATTTTGGAATTACAGAAGGATTAATGACAACAGTTCACTCAACAACTGCAACACAAAAAACAGTTGATGGAGCTTCTAAAAAAGATTGGAGAGGTGGACGTGCAGCATCTGCTAACATAATTCCATCTTCAACAGGAGCTGCAAAAGCAGTTGGAAAAGTTATCCCAGAATTAAATGGAAAATTAACAGGTATGTCATTAAGAGTACCTACAGTTGATGTTTCAGTAGTTGATTTAACATGTAATTTAGCAAAACCTACAACATATGAAGAGATATGTGCAGCTGTTAAGAAAGCATCAGAAGGAGAATTAAAAGGAATATTAGGATATACAGATGAACCTGTAGTATCTTCAGATTTCTTAAGTGACCCACATACATCAATCTTTGATGCAACAGCTGGAATTATGCTAACAGATACATTTGTTAAATTAGTTTCATGGTATGACAACGAATGGGGATATTCAAATAAATTAGTAGATTTAGCTTGTTATATTGCTAGTAGAGATTAATCTAAAGTAAATATATGCAAAAAAATTGAAAAGAGTACTTGAAAAGTGCTCTTTTTTGTTATAAAATAGGTTTGTCTTATAAAATAAGGAAAATTGTGCAAACTAATAAAAGAAATAAAGGAGGAATAAGAAATGAGTAAAAAGACAGTAAAAGATATTGATTTGAAAGGAAAGAAAGTCTTAGTTAGATGTGATTTTAATGTACCATTAGATGAAAATAGAAATATTACGGATAATACAAGAATAGTAGCTGCATTACCAACTATAAAATATTTACTAGAAAATAATTGCAGTATTATTTTATGTTCTCATTTGGGAAGACCAAAAGGAGAGTTTAAGCCAGAGTTTTCTTTAGTACCGGTTGCAAAAGAATTATCAAGATTATTAGATAAAGATGTAATTATGGCAAAAGATGTTATAGGAGAAGATGCAAAAACAAAAGCAGCTAATTTAAAAGAAGGAGAAATATTATTATTAGAAAATGTCAGATTCCATAGAGAAGAAACAGATAATGATCCGGAATTTAGTAAAGAGTTAGCTAGCATGGCAGAAGTATATGTAAATGATGCATTTGGAGCTGCTCATAGAGCTCATAGCTCAACAGTAGGAGTAGCATCATACTTACCAGCTGTATCAGGATTTTTAATTGAAAAAGAATTAAAGTTCTTAGGAGAAGCTTTAGATAATCCAGTAAGACCATTTATGGCAATCCTAGGTGGAGCTAAAGTATCTGATAAAATAGGAGTAATTGATAGTTTATTAGAAAAAGTAGACACATTAATGATTGGTGGAGGAATGGCCTATACATTTTTCAAGGCACAAGGATATGGTGTTGGAAATTCAATTTGCGAAGAAGATAAGTTAGATTTAGCAAAAGATTTAATGCAAAAAGCAAAAGACAGAGGTGTTAAATTAATGCTTCCAGTTGATACTAAAATAGGAAAAGAATTTAAACCAGATACAGAAAGTAAAACAGTTGCTTGGACAGAAATTCCAGAAGGTTGGGAAGGATTTGATATTGGAGAAAAAACAATAGAAATGTATTCAGAAGAATTAAGAAAAGCAAAAACAGTAGTATGGAATGGTCCAGTAGGGTTATTTGAATTTGACCAATTTGCAATAGGAACAAACTCAATTGCAAAAGTAATGTCAGAATTAGTTGATGCAACGACAATAATTGGTGGTGGAGATTCAGCAGCAGCAGTAAGAAAAGCAGGACTTCAAGATAAAATGACACATATATCAACAGGTGGAGGAGCATCACTAGAATTCTTAGAAGGTAAAAAATTACCAGGAATAGAATGTTTACAAGATAAATAGAATAAAAATCTAAGGGGAAATAAAAAACTTCCCCTTAAAATCATGAATATTTGAATAAAAGAGAGGAAGATTATTATGAGAAGAAAAGTAATAGCAGGGAATTGGAAAATGAACATGCTTCCAGGAGAAGCTATAGAATTTATAAATGAATTAACACCACTTGTAAAAGATACAAAAAATGAAGTAATATTATGTGTTCCATATACAGATTTATTTTACGCTTTACTTACAGCACAAAATACAAACATAAAAATAGGTGCACAAAATATGCATTTTGAAGAATCAGGAGCTTACACTGGTGAGGTTTCAGGAAAAATGTTGAAATCAATAAATGTAGAATATGTAATAATAGGACATTCAGAAAGAAGAGAGTATTTTAACGAAACAGATGAAACAGTAAATAAAAAAGTAAAGGCAGCATTTAAATATGGATTAAAACCAATAGTATGTGTTGGTGAAACATTAGAAGAAAGAGAAGCAGGTAAAACTGTAGATATAATTACAAAACAAACAGAACTTGCATTAGAAGGATTAACTAACGAACAAGTTGAAAACACAATAATTGCTTATGAACCAATATGGGCAATTGGAACAGGAAAAACAGCAACTAGTGAAGATGCAAACAATTCTATAAAAGAAATTAGAAATAAAATTGAAAAAATCTATGGACAAGAAACAGCTTCTAGAGTTATAATACAATATGGTGGAAGTGTTAAATCAGGAAATAGCAAAGAACTTTTCGGAATGTCAGATATCGATGGAGGACTAGTTGGAGGAGCAAGCTTAAAGGCAGAAGAGTTCAGCAAAATAGTAAATTTTGATAAATAGGATGTTTTTTAGGACGGGCTCAAAAAACATCTCTTAGATAAAATAAAAAAATAAAGGAGCTGTTTTTTGAGCCCGTCCTAAAAAACAGCTTCAAGGAGAAAAGGATGGTAGAAAATAAATGAAAGATAAACTAACGATGCTAATGATATTAGACGGATTTGGAGATAATCCAAACAAAGATGGAAATGCTATAAAATTAGCTAAAACACCAAACATAGATAAATTAATGAAAAAATACCCAAATACAGATATAAGAACAAGTGGATTAGCAGTAGGATTACCAGATGGACAGATGGGAAATTCCGAAGTAGGACACACAAATATAGGAGCAGGAAGAATTGTATATCAAGAATTAACAAGAATAACAAAATCAATAGAAGATGGAGATTTCTTTACTAATCCGGAATTTATAGCAGCAATTGAAAATTGTAAAAAGAACAATTCTAAATTACATATTTTAGGATTACTTTCAGATGGAGGAGTTCATAGTCATATTCGTCATCTATTTGGTTTATTAGAGATGGCTAAAAGAAGAGATTTTGAAGATGTATATGTACATTGCTTTTTAGATGGTAGAGATACTCCACCAGCATCAGCAGAAAGCTATATTATAAAATTACAAGATAAGATGAAAGAAAAAGGTATAGGGAAAATTGCAAGTATATCTGGTAGATTTTATAGTATGGATAGAGATAAGAGATGGGAAAGAGTTAAAAAATCTTATGATGCGTTAGTAAATGGAATAGGAAATAAAGCAGGAAGTGCAATTGGCGCAATAGAAGATTCTTATCAAAAAGAAGTATTTGATGAATTCGTAGAACCAACAATAATTTGTAATGGAGATACACCAGTAGCTCAAATAGAAAAAAATGACTCAGTAATATTCTTTAATTTTAGACCAGATAGAGCAAGACAAATAACAAGAGCATTAGTAGATCCAGAGTTTGATGGATTTGAAACTAAAAAAGATTTGGGATTATACTTCGTATGTTTTACAAGTTATGACGAAACTATGCCAAATGTTCATATTGCATTTAAGAAAGAGACATTAAAAAATACATTTGGAGAATATATTAGTAAAAAAGGTTACACACAACTTCGAATTGCAGAAACTGAAAAATATGCACATGTTACATTTTTCTTCAATGGAGGAGAAGAAAAACAATATGAAGGAGAAGATAGAATATTAGTACCATCTCCTAAAGTAGAAACATATGATATGAAACCAGAAATGAGTGCATATGAGGTAACAGATAAAGTCTTAGAAGCGATACAAAAAGATAAATATGATTGTATAATATTAAATTATGCCAATACTGATATGGTAGGACATACTGGAAGTTTACCAGCAGCAATAAAAGCAGTTGAAGCAGTTGATGAATGTGTAGGAAAGGTAGTAAAACTAGTAGAACAAAAACAAGGAAATATTCTAATTACAGCAGACCACGGAAACGCAGAGCAAATGATAGATTATAAAACAGGTGAACCACATACTGCACATACAACAAATCCAGTACCATTAATATTAGTAACATCAAATAAAAAATTAAAATTAAAAGAAAATGGAAAACTAGCAGATTTAGCACCAACAATGCTTGATTTGATGCATTTGGAAAAACCAGAAGAGATGACTGGAGAAAGTTTATTAAACGAGGAATAAAAGTATGTTAAATCACACAAAGAAAATAAAAGAAATATACGAAGATATACAGAAAAAATTGTATTATATGATACCAGAAAAATGGGATAAATTATTTTTATATAGTTCAGTAATAGATATGCCCAATGGTGAAAAAAAAGGAGAATTATACTTCTATTATATTCCAAAAGGCATATTAAAAAAGAAACCTGTTAATGTATATGAAATACCAAATAAATTCAATTTAGATGAAAATGACTATTTAAAATTAGTTAGTATTTTATATGGAAAAATAAAAGTTTTAAGAGAAGAATTTAGAAAGTCAGAAACAGGTGGGTTGTGGTCAAATATAACAATGTCAATTCAGAACATGAAATTTAAAGTAGAATATAATTACGAAGATTTAGAGCATTGTGACTTCAATAGTTATGAAAGACATATTATATGGAGATATGAATATTTAGGAATTGGGGAGGAACAAGTAAATAAAAAAGACAAAGAAATTTTAAAAAAATATTTACTAGGACCAAAAACAATAAGAAGAAAAGAAGTATATGAAACAGGTATTTATATTAGAGATATAGAAAATAAAATAGCATATAATACAGATGAAGCAAATAGTGATGACAATAATGCTAATAATGACAGATATGTTCAGAGTGATATAAATAGTAATAAGCAGGAAAATGTAGAGAAAACAGTAGAGGAAATAAAAAAGAAACCTCAAAGAAAAAATCAATTATTATTATCAGAAGAACAAATAAAAAGATATGAAGAACAGCATAAAAAGAAAAAATGAAATAGAAATTTATTAGTAAAAATATACGTAAAGTGAAGATAGTTTTAAGTTGTTAACTTTTAGGGAAATCCTAAAATATAATAAATATATGTAGAAAAAACTTAAATAGTGAAAGGAGCAATTAAAATGACTTATTCAAAAGAATTAGAAGACATGTGCTACGTTCGTAAAGGAGTAGACCACGGACCAGCACCAATACCAGAAGAAGGAAAATGGGTAAAAGCAAAAGAAATAAAGGACATATCAGGACTAACACATGGTGTTGGATGGTGTGCACCTCAACAAGGAGCTTGTAAATTAACATTAAATATAAAAAATGGAATTATACAAGAAGCTTTAGTAGAAACAATAGGGTGTTCTGGAATGACACATTCAGCAGCTATGGCTGGAGAAATATTAACAGGAAAGACAATTCTAGAAGCATTAAATACAGATTTAGTTTGTGATGCGATAAACACAGCGATGAGAGAATTATTCTTACAAATAGTATATGGAAGATCACAAACAGCATTCTCAGAAGGAGGACTTCCAGTAGGAGCAGGTCTAGAAGACTTAGGAAAAGGACATACATCACAAGTTGGAACAATTTATTCAAGTAATTTGAAAGGACCAAGATATTTACAATTAACAGAAGGATATATTCTAGAATTAGGATTAGATAAAGATGATCAAATAATAGGATATAAATATGTTCATTTAGGAAAGATGATGGATAATATTAAAAAAGGAATTGATCCAAAAGAAGCAATAGAAAAAGCAACAGGAACATATGGAAGATTTGATGAAGCAGTAAAAACTATAGACCCAAGAGAAGAATAAATTCGCATTAGGGACGTTTCCTTTGCGAACTTTATGTCGCATTTGGGACACATCTTAAGAAAATAAAATAATATCTAATAATAGGAGGAAATAAAATGGCAGTAACATTTGAAAGTTATGAAAGAAGAATAGACCAAATAAAACCAGTTATGGAAAAATACGGAATAAAAGATTTTGAAGATAGCCTAAAAATATGTACAGATAAAGGTTTTAATCCTTATGAAATAGTAAAAGGAGTTCAACCAATTTGTTTTGAGAATGCAGCCTGGGCTTATACATTAGGAGCAGCAATAGCAATTAAGAAAGGTTGTACAAAAGCAGCTGATGCAGCAAAAGCAATTGGAGAAGGATTACAAGCATTCTGTATCCCAGGTTCTGTTGCAGATGACAGAAAAGTGGGACTTGGACATGGAAATTTAGCATCTATGTTATTATCAGAAGATACAAAATGTTTTGCTTTCTTAGCAGGACATGAAAGTTTTGCTGCAGCTGAAGGTGCAATTGGAATTGCAAAATCAGCAAACAAAGTAAGGAAAACACCTTTAAGAGTTATATTAAATGGACTTGGAAAAGATGCTGCACAAGTAATTTCAAGAATAAATGGATTTACTTATGTAAAAACAGATTTCGATTACTTTACAGGAAAAGTAAAAGTAGTAGAAGAAATTAAATATTCTGATGGAGAAAGATCAGAAGTAAGATGCTATGGAGCAAATGATGTAAGAGAAGGTGTAGCAATCATGTGGCTTGAAGATGTTGACGTTTCAATTACAGGAAACTCAACAAATCCAACAAGATTCCAACACCCAGTAGCAGGTACATATAAAAAAGAAAGATTAGAAGCAGGTAAGAAATACTTCTCAGTTGCTTCAGGTGGTGGAACAGGAAGAACTTTACATCCAGATAATATGGCAGCAGGTCCTGCATCATATGGTATGACAGATACAATGGGAAGAATGCACTCAGATGCACAATTTGCAGGTTCTTCTTCAGTACCAGCACACGTAGAAATGATGGGATTAATTGGTATGGGTAATAATCCAATGGTTGGAGCTTCAGTTGCAGTAGCAGTTGCTGTAGAAGAAGCTATGAAATAAAATATATAAATAGAAAAGTTCTTGGATTTTCAAGAGCTTTTTTAAAATCAAAGGAGTAAATTTTATGTTTGAAAATATAACAAGACCTACTGTTTTAGAAGTTAATTTGGATAATTTTAAATATAATATAGAACAAATAAGAGGGTTTTTAAAGCCAGAAACTGCTATTATGCCCGTAATAAAGGCAGATGGATATGGAACTTATATAAATACTAGACTAGATATTATAAATAATTTTGATATAGTAGCAGTAGCAATTGTAGATGAAGGAGAGGCTTTAAGAAAATTGGGATATACAAAAGATATTTTTGTATTAAATCAACCATATGTAAGTGAAATAGAAAAGATAGAAGAAAATAATTTAGTTGTTGGTATATGTTCTGAATATTTTCTAGAAGAAGCTAAAAAGAAAAATTCTAAATTACGTGTTCATATAGAAATAGAAACAGGAATGGGAAGAACAGGTGTAGATTTAAATAATTTAGACAATTTTATAAGGAAAATAAAAGAAAATTCTAACATAAAAGTAGAAGGTGTATATACTCATTTATCTTCAGCAGATGAGGATTTTGAATATACAAAGCAGCAATTAGAAAAGTTTGATAAAGCAGTAGAAAAAGTAAAAGATAGTTTTAATTTAAAATATGTACACACACTAGCTTCAAATGGAATTATTAATTTTAAAGAATATCAGCATAATTTAGTAAGACCTGGAATAATAATGTATGGTTATGAATCAGGAAATGGGATAAAAGAAAAAATAGATTTAAAACCAGTAGCTACTTTAAAGTCAAAAATAACATTTATAAAAGAAGTAGAAGAAAATACTAGTATTAGTTATGGAAGAAGATATATAACTAAAAGAAATTCTAGAATTGCGACGGTAACAATAGGGTATGCAGATGGACTTAGAAGAGTTTTATCAAATGTAGGAGAAGTGGTAATAAATAATAAAAAAGCTCCTATTGTAGGAAGTGTATGCATGGATAGTTTTATGGTAGATGTAACTGATTTAGAAAATGTTAATATTGGTGATGACGTATATATCTGGGATAATAAAAATATTACACTAGAAGATATTACTAAAAAATGTGATACAATTAATTATGAAATATTAAGTACAATTTCAAAAAGAGTTCCGAGAAAATTCATATGAAATTTATAAATAAAATTTTACATGTTCGCTTGTTTTTATATAAAAAGCATATTATACTATAAAAATAGGAAATGAGATAAGCAGATGTGGTTTGCCTCCTACATAAGAAGAGGAGGTGAGGCGTATGGTAGAAATATTATTTGCAATAATTAAATTACTTTTTACTGGTTTAGTATCAGTAACTATCATAGCGTTTGCCTTAGTTATAGCAATAGTTGTAATTATAAGCAAACAAAAATAGTCAATAAAAAAACACATCTGTCTTGACAGGGCGATGTGTTTTTAACATATTAACCTGAGGCAAACCACGTTTGTGGTTTCTCCATTTCCTATAATTATTATAACAGAAAATACTAAAAAGTCAAATAATTTTAAATAAATGAAAAATTTTCTTGACAAATAAAAAATAAAGTTTTAGAATAAATAATTGTTAGGTAGCTAACAATTATTATTTTGTGAGGTGAAACTTATGTGTGATGATACTCTAGGAAAAGGTGTACACATATTATCAAGACAATTGAAAAGAGAGATGGATTTTAAGCTTGCAAAATATGGAATAACAGGTGTTCAATCTGCGATGATTGGTTTTATCTATGATGAGTCTATAAAAAAAGATGTTTTTGCAAAAGACATTGAAAAGAATTTTGACATAAGAAGGGCAAGTATAGCAGGGATGCTTCAAAACATGGAGAAAAATGGGTTGATAAAAAGAGAAACAGTAGGTAATGATGCAAGATTAAGAAGAATAGTATTAACAGATAAGGCTTTAGAAGTAAGAAAAGAACTTGAGAAAGGTATCAAAAAAGTAGAGAAACAGGCAACGGAAGGAATAACAAAAGAAGAAATTAAAATGTACAAAGAATTGACAAGGAAAATGTCAATAAATTTAGAGAAAAGGAGAGGATAAGAAAATGATAAAAAAACTTTCAAAATATATAAAACAATATAAAAAAGATTCTATATTAACACCTATTTTTGTTGTTTTTGAAGTTATCTTAGAAGTTTTAATTCCATATTTAATGGCAAGAATAATAGATGTTGGTATTCAAAATAGTGACTTAAATTATATATTTAAAATAGGAGCTATATTAGTTGTTTCCGCTTTTTTATCATTAACATTTGGCATGTTATCAGGAAGATATGCAGCAAAAGCATCAGCAGGTTTTGCAAAAAATCTAAGACAGGGAATGTTTTATAATATACAAAACTATTCTTTTACAAATATAGATAAATTCTCAACATCAAGTTTAGTAACAAGACTTACAACAGATGTAACAAATGTACAAATGGCATTTCAGATGATTATAAGAATTTTAGTTAGAGCACCTATTATGCTTATATTTGCATTGGCTATGGCATTTAGTATAAATAGCAAACTAGCTTGGATATTTGTAGTTACAATGCCAATCCTAGCAGTAGTATTATTCTTTATTTCAATAAAAGCACACCCTTATTTTGAAAAGGTGTTTAAAAAATATGATAATTTAAACAGAGTTGTTGGAGAAAATTTAAATGCAATTAGAGTTGTAAAAGCATACAATAGAGAAGAACACGAAGAGAAAAAATTTGGAAGTGTAAATGACGAAGTATATAAATTATTTAAAAAAGCAGAAAAAATAGTAGCATTTAACTCTCCCGCAATGCAACTTACTATATATACATGTATATTACTATTATCTTGGCTTGGTGCTAAACTAATAGTAGGTGGAACAATGCAAACAGGTGAGTTATCTAGCATAATAACATATGCATGGCAAATACTTTCTAGTTTAATGATGATTTCATTTGTATTTGTTATGATAATTATTGCTGAATCTTCAGCAGAAAGAATTATAGAAGTATTGGATGAAGAAAGTACAATAAAAAATAAAGAAAAACCTATAAAAGAGGTGAAGGATGGAAGTATCACATTTGACCATGTATCATTCCAATATGATGATGCAAAAGCAGAAGATGAATTACCTTTAGAAGATATTAATATAGATATTAAATCTGGAGAAACAATAGGAATAATAGGAGCAACAGGAAGTTCTAAATCAACAATAGTAAACTTAATTCCAAGACTTTATGATGTAACTAAAGGAAGTATTAAAGTAGGTGGAGTAGACGTAAGAGACTATGATATAGAATCTCTAAGAAATGAAGTTGCAGTGGTATTACAAAAAAATGTATTATTTTCTGGAACTATAAAAGAAAACTTAAGATGGGGAAATAAAGAAGCTTCAGATGAAGAATTAGTTAGAGTTTGTAAACTTGCCCAAGCAGATCCATTTATTCAAGAATTCCCAGATAAATATGATACGATGTTAGATCAAGGTGGAACTAACGTATCAGGAGGACAAAAACAAAGACTATGTATTGCAAGAGCATTACTTAAAAAACCAAAAATATTAATATTAGATGATTCAACATCTGCAGTAGATACAAAAACTGATAGCCTAATTAGAAAAGCATTTAGAGAAGAAATACCAAATACAACAAAAATAATAATTGCACAAAGAATAACATCAGTAGAAGATGCTGATAGAATAATAGTTCTAGATGATGGAAAAATAAATGGAATAGGAACCTCTGAAGAATTATTAAAAACAAATGCAATATACCAAGAAGTATATGAATCTCAAAAGAAAGGAGAGGAAGACGATGGAGAAGGAAAACAAGAAAAACAAGAATAAAAATACCTTGAAAACAGCAAGAAGATTATTAAAATATGTAACAGGAACATATAAGGTACAATTTGTGATTGTTTGCATAAGTATTATAATAAGTGCGATTGTTAGTGTTTTAGGTGTTCAATTTTTAAAATATTTAATAGATGATTTTATAGTACCACTTATGGGAAATAGCAATCCGGATTACTCTTCTTTATTTAATGCAATAGTTGCTATGGGAATTTTATACTTAATTGGTGTTATTAGCACATATCTTTATAATAGGTTAATGATAAATATTTCTCAAGGAATACTACATAATATAAGAAAAGAAATGTTTGAACATATGCAAACATTACCAATAAGATATTTTGATAGTCACCCACATGGTGAGACGATGAGTACATATACAAATGACGTTGATACATTAAGACAATGTATTTCACAAAGTATTCCACAAGTATTTTCTTGTGCAATATCAATGATAGCAGTTTTAATTGCTATGTTTGCAACGGATATTTATTTGACCATAGTAGTTTTAGTTATGGTTGCAATAATGGTAGTTGTTGCTAGATTTTTTGGTTCAAGAAGTTCTAAAAATTTCGTAGACCAACAAAGAAATATAAGTATCGTAAATGGTTATATAGAAGAAATGATGGCAGGACAAAAGGTTGTAAAAGTATTTTGTCATGAAGAAGAAAATAAAGAAAGATTTGATGAATTAAATGAAGCTTTATGTGATAGTATGACAAAAGCAAATAGTTATGCAAATACTCTAATGCCTTGTATTATGAATATAGGTAATTTAGGATATGTATTAATTGCAGTAATTGGAGGAGTCCTTGCAGTAAACAATATATTAACAATAGGAAGTATAGCAGCATTCTTACAATATATAAAGGCATTTACAAACCCACTAGGTCAAGTATCACAACAAATGAACTCAATTATTATGGCACTTGCCGGAGCTGAAAGAATATTTGCTTTAATTGATGAAGAGTCAGAAAAAGATAATGGATATGTAACTTTAGTAAATAGCAAAATGGAAAATGGAAAAATTGTTGAAGTTGAAGAAAGAACAGGAATGTGGGCTTGGAAACACCCACATCATGACGGAACTGTAACATATACAAAACTTTGTGGAAATGTAGAATTTGAACATGTTAAATTTGGATATGAACCTAACAAAGTAGTTTTACATGATATATCTCTAGTTGCAAAAGAAGGAGAAAAGGTATCATTTGTAGGTGCAACAGGTGCAGGAAAGACAACAATTACAAACTTAATAAATCGTTTCTATGACATACAAGGTGGAAAAATACGTTATGACGGAATAAATATTAAGAAAATAAGAAAACAAGATTTAAGAAGATCTTTAGGAATGGTATTGCAAGATACAAATCTATTTACTGGAACAATTAGAGAGAATATTCGTTATGGTAAATTAAATGCTACTGATGAAGAAGTAGAAGAAGCAGCAAAACTTTCTAATGCTGATAGATTTATAAAACACTTACCACATGGATATGATACAATGATTGATGGAAGCGGAGAAGGATTATCACAAGGACAAAGACAATTACTTTCAATTGCAAGAGCAGCCTTAAATAATCCACCTGTATTAATTCTAGATGAAGCAACATCTTCAATTGATACAAGAACTGAAAAAGTAGTTCAAGATGGTATGGATAGCTTAATGAAAGGAAGAACAGTTTTTGTTATTGCGCATAGATTATCAACAATTAAAAACTCTGATTTAATAATGGTTCTAGACCATGGAAGTATTATGGAACGTGGTAAACATGATGATTTAATAAAAAGGCATGGAATGTATTATGGATTATATACAGGAGCAATAGAAATAGATTAAAATAATATCTAAAGAGAAGTTTTCTAAAATAGGAAACTTCTTTTTTATATAATTTTATAAAAAAAGTATATATATTTTTTGTATAATCATTGCAAATTTTTCTAGTTAATGTATAATTATAAAAAAAGGGGATGATTTTATGAGTAAAAAATCAAAAGTAGCTATAATACTTATGACTATATTAATTATTGTTTTAGCAATAGCTTTAATTTATACAATATATAGCTATAATAATGAGTATTCTTATACAAATAGGAGGACAATACAAACAACAGTAAAAAGTCAAAGCTTGAATGAGAGTTTTACAGAAAATAATTCAATTGATTTAGATGATTTAACTGTTAAATTATCAGGAGTTACTTACGAACCAGATGGAAATGAATATATGCAAGAAGGAGATAAAAATGTTTTTGGTGTTACATTAGATTTTGAAAGTAAGGAAGATTTAAATGTAACTGATTTGGTATATGACTTTATAATATTTGATGAAAATAACGAAATAATAAATAATTCAGTAAACTTTGGAACAAATGATACTAAAAAATATGTACAAGGATTTATTAAAGACAAATATAATGAAAATGGATTTAATTCATTTAGTAAATTAAATGAACATGCAATTAAAACAGGACTTGTTCAAATGAATAATAGTTCAGAGGATTTAACTAATTTTAGTGAAATTATATACAGCCCATTAACTAAAGAAATAAATCCAAAACAAGTAAATGTAAGAATAATTAATTTAAGATACCAATTTGAAGGAAAAGATAAAGAATATTTACCAAATACTGATTTAGAATTTGTTGTAGACTTTGAATAAATTTAAAATAAAATAAAAAGAAAATGCACAAGAGTTAAATTCTTGTGCATTACTTATTTATAAAATATTATTCTTTTGGTGTACTATCTGTCTTTTTAGATGTATCTTTCTTATTATCTTTAACAGCTTCTGCCATTGCTCCTAAAGAACTTAAAGCATTTGTTGCTTCAAATGGAATAAATACTTTATTTGCATCACCATTAGCTACTTTTTCTAAAGCTTCTAATGATTTTAATTGAACTAATTTATCATCAGGATTAGATTTCTTAATTGCATCATATACCATTTGAATTTCTTTAGCTTTAGCTTCAGCAACTTCACGAATAGCTTGTGCCTCACCGGCAGCTCTTCTTATTTGAGATTCTTTATCAGCTTCAGCTTCTAATATAGCTGCTTGTTTTTTACCTTCAGCAATAGTGATAGCAGATTGTCTTTGAGCTTCAGATTCTAGAATCATAGCTCTTTTATTTCTTTCTGCGTTCATTTCTTTTTCCATTGCGTCTTTAACATCTGGTGGAGGTGTAATGTCTTTTATTTCAACTCTATCAATTTTACAACCCCATCTGTCTGTTGCTTCATCAAGAACAACTCTTAATTGAGTATTAATACCATCTCTTGAACTAAATGTTTCATCTAAGCTCATTTTACCAATAATATCACGAATAGTTGTGATTGCTAAATATTCAATACCTTTTTTCAAGCTTTGAATTTCATAAACTGCTTTTGCAGGATCCGTTATTTGATAGAATACAACTGTATCAATCGTAATTGTAACGTTATCTTTAGTGATAACATCTTGAGGTGGGATATCCATAGTTTGTTGTTTTAGACTTACAACACTTCTTACATGGTCTAAAAATGGTATAATTATTGTAAGTCCAGCATCTGCAACCTTATAAAATTTACCTAATCTTTCTATAATGTATACTTCGGCTTGTTTAACAATTTTAATAGACATTGCAGCTAGCACTAAGACGATAATTAATAATATAATTAAAACTACCATAATTTTCCTCCTTTTATTTTATATAGTTTCAATTTAATAACTTATTTTATAGGTGTAACAATAACTTTAACACCTTTAACTTCTACTACTTCAACTTCTGTACCTTTTGGAATATCCATATCGTTAATGCCTGTAGCTGACCAAAGTTCTCCTTCTATCTTAACTTGACCAGTAGCTTTTATGGAGCTAATGTCTTTTGTAACTAGGCCTTTTTTCCCTATTATAGATTGAATATTGGTTTTAACTGTCTCAATATTTGCAAACTTCTTTACTAAAGGTTTAGTAGCTAATATTAATATAACAGAAGAGATTAAAAACACAGTTGTTTGAACTATTATATCAGGAATAAATAAACTAACAACCATTGCAATTAGTGAACCTAAAGCAAACCAAAAGATTAAAAATCCAGAAGTAATAACTTCACCAATTACAAATATTCCTGCTAATATTAACCATACATACCACATAAAGAAAATCCTCCTTTAAATACCAACTATTATAATTATAACATATTTATCAAGAAAAATAAATATGTTAACCAAAATTTGTAACAAAAATACCAATATTTAGATAAATTTTACAATAAAATTAATATAAATAGCATAAAAAACATAAAATTAATATAAACTAAAAATAATAATTAATTATTTTAGCTTGTGGATAGTAAAATAAAATGGTATAATACAAATTGTATTATAGATTTATAATAAATATTATTAAAAATGGGAGCTAAATAATGATATTAGATGAAATTAAAGATAAGATACCTTTTATGAAAAAAATAAAAGTATATGCTTTTGTTGGACCTTCAGGAACAGGTAAAAGCTATAGAGCTCAAATGGTAGCCAGTGAAAAAAATATTAATTTTATAATAGATGATGGACTTCTTATAAAAGATAATGAAGTAATTGCAGGAGAGTCAGCAAAGAAAGCAGAAACGAAAGTTGCAACTGTAAGACATGCATTATTTTATGAAGAAAAAGAAAGAGAACCAATAATAAAAGCTTTAAAGAAATATAAAGCAGATAAAATATTAATACTTGGAACTTCAGATGGAATGGTACAAAAAATTGCAGCGAATTTAGGACTACCAGAAGTCTCTGATACAACATATATTACAGATGTTGCAACAGAGCAAGAAATGAAAACAGCAAGAAGAATAAGGGTAACAGAAGGAAAACATGTAATACCAGTACCAACATTTGAAATAAAAAAAGATTTTTCAGGATATTTACTAGATCCTCTTCAAATATTTAAATCAAAAGGAAAAGGACAAAAACCATATATTTCAGAAAAGTCTATAATAAGACCTACATTTAGTTATTTAGGTAAATTTACAATATCTGATTTAGTATTTAGACAAATACTAGAATATTTAGCGAGTGGAACACCAGCAATACATAAGATATTAAGAACAAGAGTAGAAAACTATGGTGAAGGTGCTAAGATTTATATGGAAGTTAGTATTGTTTATGGTTTTAATGTAGTACAAGGGTTAAAAGATTTTAGAGAAAAAGCAAAAAAAGAAATAGAAAAATTAACAGCAATGAATGTGGTAGAACTTGAAGTTGTTGCAAAAAATATTTATGTACCACAAGAAGAGGAGGAAAAATAGATGTCTTTTATAGTTGCAATTGATGGACCAGCAGGAAGCGGAAAAGGGACAATTACAGAGATTGTAAGCAAAAAACTAGGGTTAACAAATATAGGGTCAGGAGCAGCATATAGAAGTGTAGCTCTAGCTGCTATTCAAAATAATATACCTGTAACTGATATTAAAGGGATAATAGAGTTATTAGATAAAATAAAAATAGAATTTAGGAAAGTAAATGATAAAGACTTAATATACTTAAATGGAGAAGATGTAACTATTAGAGTTAGAGAAAAAGATGTAGCAACGACGGTTTCAGCGGTAGCATTAATAAAAGAAGTAAGATTTAAATTAAATGAAATTTTTAGAAAACAAGCAGAGAACCAAGATGTAATAATGGAAGGAAGAGATATAGGAACTTATGTATTTCCTAATGCAGATGTTAAAATATTTTTAGATGCAAACTTGGAAGAAAGAGTAAGAAGAAGAATAAAACAAAATGAAGAATTAGGAATTGAAATGTCATATGATGAAATAGAAAAGAATATGAAACAAAGAGATTTAGATGATAAAACAAGAGAAATGGGAGCATTAAGAAAAGCAGAAGATGCCATCTATATTGATTCTAGTAATTTAGGCATAGAAGAAGTGGCAGATAAAATAATTGATATAATAAATAAGAAAAGAGCATAAGGAGAAGTGTTATGGAAAAGTTAAAAAGTGGAGTAAAAGAGGTTATAAAATTTATTGTTAGAGGTGCAATTTATATATGGTTTAAATTATTCTATCATTTAGAAATTAATGGACTAGAAAATGTACCAAAAGAAGGACATGTTATCTTTTGTGGTAACCATAGAAGTTATATAGATCCACCTTTAATTGTTGCAACTGCTAAAAGAGATATAAAGTTTTTAGCAAAAGAAGAATTATATGAAAATAAATTTTTAGCTTTTCTTGGTTGGGCATTTGAAGCAATACCTGTAAAGAGAGACGAGAAAGATATAGGAGCAATTAAAAGTTCTTTGAAAGATTTAAAAGAAGGTAAATGTATTGCTCTTTTCCCAGAAGGTACTAGAAATGGTTTAGCAAAAGGTGAAAAAGTAAAAGACGGTGTAGCATTTTTTGCAGTAAGAAGCGGAGCTAAAGTAATTCCTTGTGGTATTAAAGGAGGAACAAAAGAACTAAGAAAACTTACTATTAATTATGGGAAAGCTTTAGATTATAGCCAGTATAAAGGTAGTAAAGATAAAGAAGTATTAGATAAAATAACTAAAGAAATAATGGATAATATCATAGAGCTTGCAAAATAGAAAGAAAAATAAAATATAAATAAATAAAGTTAAAGTAAGGAAAATAAAAGTAAAAGAGTGCAGAAATTTCTGTGCTTTTTTAATTGTAAAGCAAAACTGGTTGACAAATATGTTAAAAAGGTATATAATTATTGGGATTTAAAGGAGACTTTAAGTCCCTTTTTTGCGGACTTAAGGAAAGAGATTTTAGTAAAAAGAGGGGTAAGAGATGAACAATAAAAACATAAGAAATATCGCAATAATAGCACACGTAGATCATGGAAAAACAACATTAGTAGACGCAATGCTTAAACAAAGTCATGTATTTAGAGAAAATGAACAAGTAGCAGAAAGAATAATGGATTCAAATGATTTGGAAAAGGAAAGAGGAATAACAATTCTATCTAAAAACACAGCTGTAATGTATAATGGTGTAAAAATAAATATAGTAGATACACCAGGACATGCAGACTTTGGTGGAGAAGTAGAAAGAGTACTAAAAACAGTTGATGGAGTACTTTTATTAGTTGATGCTTTTGAAGGAGCAATGCCACAAACAAGAGAAGTTTTAAAGAAATCACTAGCGTTAGGATTAAAACCAATAGTAGTAATAAATAAAATAGATAGACCTGGTGCGCTACCTGAAAAAGTAGTTGACCAAGTAATTGAGTTATTTATAGAGTTAGATGCATCTGACGAACAATTAGAATTCCCAGTTGTGTATGCTTCAGCTAAAAACGGAATTGCTAAAATGAATCTAGAAGATGAAAGCGATAATTTACATTGTTTATTTGAAACAATAATAAATACAATAGATGCACCAAATTGTGATGAAGATGGACCAGCACAAATGCTAGTATCAAACATAGACTATGATGACTATGTAGGAAGAATAGCAGTAGGAAGAGTAGAACGTGGTTCAATGAAAGTTGGTATGCCTGTTAGCATATGTGGTAGAGAAGATAAAGTAACACAAGGAAAAATAGCAAAAGTATATACACATATGGGATTAGATAAAGTAGAAGTTGAAGTTGGTAAAGCAGGAGACATAATAGAACTTGCAGGAATACCAAATATAAATATAGGAGATACAATTTGTGACTTAAATCACCCAGAAAAAATACCATTTGTTGATATAGATGAACCAACAGTATCTATGACATTTAGTGTAAACAATGGACCATTTGCAGGAAAAGAAGGACAATTTATAACATCTCGTCATATTAGAGATAGATTATTTAAAGAACTAGAAAGAAATGTATCATTAAGAGTAAAAGAAACAGACTCAGCAGATAGTTTTGAAGTATCAGGAAGAGGAGAACTTCATTTATCAGTATTAATAGAAACAATGAGAAGAGAAGGTTTCGAACTATTAGTATCACGTCCAAAAGTTATTTATAAAGAAATAAATGGAGAAAAATGTGAACCAATAGAAGACTTAGTTGTAAATGTACCAGATGAAAGCGTTGGAACTGTAATTGAAAAATTAGGTAGAAGAAAAGCCGAAATGACAAATATGGAGCCAGCAGAAGATGGACATACAAAAATAGAATTTAAAATACCTTCAAGAGGATTAATTGGATATAGAACAGAATTCTTAACAGATACAAAAGGTGAAGGAACAATGAACCATATATTTAATGGTTACGAACCTTATAAGGGAGAAATCCAAGCACGTGTTAGAGGAACAATAGTAGCATTTGAAAACGGAAAATCAGTAACATACGGACTATATAATGCACAAGATAAAGGTGAATTGTTCATAGGACCAAGTGTAGATGTATATGAAGGAATGATAGTAGGACTAAACTCAAGAGGAGAAGACTTAAGTATAAACGTATGTAAAGAAAAACATTTAACAAATACAAGAGCATCAGGTTCAGATGAAGCATTACGTTTAGTTCCACCAATTCAAATGAGTTTAGAGCAAGCAATAGAATTTATCCAAGATGATGAATTGGTAGAAGTAACACCAAAATCAATAAGATTAAGAAAGAAAATATTAGACACTAAGGAAAGAGAAAGAGCAGCAAGAAGAAAAGAATAAAAATGAGAATTTTGGGGACGGGTCTTATTTGTCTCATTTGAATAAATGTAAAATTGAGACAAAATAGCCCCGTCCCCATTTGTCTCAAAAGAAGGGAAAAAAATGAACAAAGAAGAATTAAAGAAAATAAAAGAAAAAGCATTAGAAGAACATATTCCAATTATAATGGATGATACCTTAGAAGTGATAGAAAAATATTTAAAAGACAATAAGCCTAAAAAGATGCTTGAAATAGGAACAGCAGTTGGTTATTCTGCAATATGCTTTACTGAATTTTTAAGTGAAGAAGGAATAATTGATACAATTGAAAGAGAACATGCAAGAGTAATAGAAGCAAAAGAGAATATAAAAAAAGCGGAAGTAGAAGGAAAGATAAATATCTACGAAGGAGATGCAGTAGAGATTTTACCAACTTTAGAAGGAAAATATGATGCCATTTTTATTGATGCAGCAAAAGGTAAATATCCATTTTTCTTAAAAGAGGCACTTAGAATGCTATCAGATGATGGTATAATATTTGCAGATAATATTTTATATAAAGGATATGTTTTAAGTGATTATAATAAACATAAACAACGTACAGCTGTAAGAAATTTAAGAGAATACATAAAGGAAACAACAGAAGATGAAAGATTAGATACAAAAATATTAGAAGTAGGAGATGGACTTGCAATAACTAAATATGCTGGAAATAAAATATAAATAAATTGAAAATAGCCAACTTTACGTTGGCTATTTTCAAGAAAAATCAAATCTGGAACTGATGTTAACTGCAATGTTTACTAAGATAGCTAGTGAGATAAGCATAGTCAAAATCAAGATTGCGAATGACACGATTTAAATGCCGTAAGTGCATTTTGAATCTTTTACTATTCTCGTCTTCTGACAATAACTTATCATCATCACTGAGATGTCCAGCAATTGTTTTCAACTCAAATATATCATCGAAAACAGATATGATTTTTCGATTGAGCTCATCTTTTGATGTCTCAGAGTCAAACTGTGGAACAGTAGTTCCCATAAGTTCTCCTTTCAAATAAGGTATTCATAATAAATTATACAATATTTTACATAATGTTGCAAATGAGTTGATATTAAAATGTTGAATAAAGTCAAAAAATATGTTATCATAAAATATGTGAAATTTGAAAGAAGGAGAAGATATATGAAAAAACCAGAACTATTAGCACCAGCAGGTTCATTTGAAAAAGCAAAAATAGCTTTTCTTTATGGAGCAGATGCAGTATATTGTGGAACTTCATCATTATCATTAAGAACAAGAGCAGATATGGAAGATGAAGATTTAGTAAAAACAATAAAATATGCACATAGTATAGGAAAGAAAGTGTACGTGACATTAAATATATTTGCATGGGATGAAAAATATGATGAAATAATTGCTATGGCAAAAGAATTAGAAGAATTAAAACCGGATGGAGTAATTGCAGCAGATGGTGGGGTCATAGATGTATTAAAAGAATATGCTCCAAGTATAAATATAAATGTAAGTACACAGGCAAATATAGTAAGCTTGCATTCTGCAAATTTTTGGTATAAAAATGGTGCAAAAAGAATGATAATGGCAAGAGAGATGAATAAGAAACAATTAAAATACATAATGGAAAACAAACCAGAGGGAATGGAAATAGAAATATTTATACATGGAGCAATATGTTTTGCATTTTCTGGAAGATGTTTCTTAAGCGATTTCTTAGCTTGTAGAAGTGCTAATCTTGGTGATTGTGCACAAAGTTGTAGATGGTCATATAATTTATATGCTGAAGAGAAAAACAATCCAGGAGAATTAATGCCAATAGAAATAGATAAATATGGAACAAGTATATTTTCTTCAAAAGACCTATGTTTAATAAAAGAAATACCAGAAATAATAGATATGGGTGTAGATAGCATGAAGATAGAAGGTAGATTAAAAACAGAATATTATCTAGCAAGTGTAATAAATGTATACAGAAATGCAATAGATGATTATGAAAAAGACCCTGAAAATTACGATTATAAGAAATATCTAAAAGAATTAGATAAAGTAAAAACAAGAGGATTAACAACATTTTATTTTAATGATAGAAATAATAAAGATATCCAAGAATATAAAGGAAGACAATATAATGAGGATTACGAATTTGGAGGAAAAGTTGTAGAATATAATGAAGATATTTCTACAATAGAAATAAAAAATAAATTAAATGTTGGAGATACATTAGAAATAATAGTTCCAAATAAAATAGAACCATATGAATTTAAAATTGAAAAACTATATAATTATGAAACAGATGAAGAAATAAATGAAATAAGTCCAGGAGTAAAAGGGCAAAAAGTAAAAATGCATCTACCAATAGAATGCATGAAAGATTGGATAATTAGGAGAAAAAAATAAATTTAATAATAACTAAAAGAAAGTATAAAGCAATGTACTTTCTTTTTTTTATAATATGTATTTTATAAATATTTTGAAAAGCACTAAATAATAAACCAATTAATATGAGATTTGAATTAATTTGAAAAAATATTTTGATTAAATTGAATGAATAAAATATTATAATTTATCTAAATAATTTTGTCTACCATGAAAAATATGTAAAATAAAAACTTGGCCGTGTATCATGATTTACACTATATAAAATAATATATTCATTTATTGGGATTCTACGAATATTTTTAGTAATAGGAATTTTTTGATATCTTTTCGGAAAATAAGATAATGTAGAAATTGTTTTATAAACTTTTTTATGGAAATCATTTGCAATGGAAGGTTCTTTTAAAATTTTTGATAAGTAAAAATAAATTTGATCTAATTCATCTTTAAATTTATTACTTAATTTTATTTGGTATTTTCTATTCTCTTGATAGTCCATATTTTTTCTCCAATTCTGCCATACCTTCTTCAAAATCACAATAATTTCTATTTTTAATGTCTTTTAAAGCTAAATCAATTTCTGCTAAAATATTTTTCTTAAATTCCTCAAAAGTAGCATATTGTTTATCAAAATGTTCTGATACTAATCTATCAATTCTTTCTTCTTCTGTTTCTTCAAAATCTTTTTTTAAACTTTCGTAAGCTTCATCACTTAAAATAACTAGGTCATTAGTCCCATTTCTAGTGATATATATTGGTTCTTTTGTTTCATGACAAATTCGTGAAATTTCATTATAATTATTTCTTAAATCTGCACATGGTCTAATTAATGCCATAATAAGTACCTCCTTATTTTGATATAGGCAAATTATATCATAATTATGATATGGATGCAATAAAAAAGTATGTATTAACAAATTTTTTAATATAATTATTCTTTACCAAATAAAGAAAAAAGTAAAAAGCCAAGAAAAACACAAAGAATAGAAATGATGCCTGTTATATCAAAAGAAATATCAGGCATAAGTACTAAAATAGATCCTAGAGAAAAACCTATAATTGAATAAAAGGTCTTTTCGTAAAAATTATTTAGTAAAAAATCAGTTAGCTTCATAAATATAAAACAACCAACAATTAAGCCTAGCCCCATAGGAATTAGCACAGGAAAATATAATGTAGAAATAGAAGATAAATAAACATTATAAACTCCCATAAGCATTAAAATAATAGTACTACTAACACCAGGAACTATTATACCAACAGACATAATAAATCCTGCCATCATTAAATAAAAAAAATTAAAAGAAGAACCTGCTTGAGTATTCGGAATATAATTTTCTAAAATAACTAAAAAAATACCAAATAAAAATGCAAACAAAGTGTAAAGCAAAAAACTTGGTTTAAATTCGGATTTTTTATTAGATTCTTTTATTAAAGAAGGAACACTTCCTAAAATTAATCCTATAAAAATAGATTTTATTTGTATAGGAAAATGAATTAAAAAATAATTTAAAAAATTACTAAAAATTAAAACACCAATTGCAACTCCAATAACAATTGGAAGTAAAAACTTTATATTTGTTTTAATATCTTTAAAAAAATGTATGATGCTATCTAATAATTTTTCATAAATACCAAATATAATACAAAGAACGCCACTGCTAATACCAGGAAGAATTGCGCCACTACCAATTAGTATACCTTTTGCACAATTTAATAAAAATGTCATATAAAACACCTCTATAAAGTGTATTAAAAAAAGACTTAAAAAATTCTATAAATAATAATTTTAAACGGTCAGGCACTTTATTTTTTTGAGCTCATATAATGAAAGTAGTTAAGAATTTGGAGGTGCATTTATGTTATCAGCACTTTGTATTACAGGATTTTTTAGTTTTTTTGAATTTCTAAAAACAGCTGTATTTGCTGTTCGGATATATTCAAAGTGGAAATTTATTTCCGGAACCTCTTTCACGGAGAGGAAGAGCGAATTTATTTGGAACAAATGGCAAAGGGAGATGATGAAGCAAGAAATATTTTGATAGAAAGAAACTTAAGATTAGTAGCGCATGTCGCTAAAAAATATAGTACAACAAAGGTTGAACAAGATGATCTCATTTCAATAGGTACGATAGGATTAATAAAAGGAATAAATAGTTTTAATCCTGAAAAAAAAACAAGACTTTCTACATATGTTGCAAGATGTGTTGATAATGAAATTTTAATGTTTTTAAGAGCAAATAAAAAATTAGGAGCAGAAGTGTATTTGAATGAGCCAATAGGTAAGGATAAAGATGATAATGTAGTGACTCTTCAAGAGGTGTTAGAAAATAATGAAAGAAATATTGAAGATGAAGTTGATATTAAAATGAAAGTAAGACTACTATATGAGAAAATGAAATCTATTTTAAAAGATAGAGAAAAAAATATACTTGAGTTAAGATTCGGTCTAGGAGGCAAAAAGCCTAAAACACAAAATGAAATTGCAAAAATGATGGGAATATCTCGTTCATATGTATCTAGAATAGAAACAAAGGCAATAAATAAACTTGCAAAAGAAATAAAAGAATAACAAATTAAAAATTCGGAAATATAGATAAAAATAAAAAGTTTTTGTTAATAATATATTAAGAAAGTATTTCTATAAAAAAACTTCACGTAAAAAAATAAATATGGTATAATACTAAAAATAAGAAGAGGTGAAGTATGGAAAGAATAAAATTAAGAGATAGAATATTGCCCAAATATACAAAAGGAGAAGAGATATTTAATATGACATCACATATAGTAGGAGCTGCACTTGGTATTGTTGCAACAGTTTTATGTGTTGTATTTGCAGCAATAAATGGTAATATATATGGAATTGTAAGCGGAGCTATATATGGTGTAACAATGATTATATTATATACAATGTCTAGTATATACCATGGATTAAGTCCCAAAAGATATTCTAAAAGAGTATTTCAAGTATTAGATCATTGTTCAATCTTTTTACTTATTGCAGGCTCATATACACCTTTTGCATTATGTACAATTCGTGAATATGATACCGCATCTGGATGGGTAATATTTGGTGTGATTTGGGCAGTTGCAATACTTGGAATTGTATTAAATTCTATTGATATAAAAAAATTTAAAGTATTTTCAATGATATGCTATTTACTTATGGGATGGTGTATAGTATTTAAAATAGGATTATTACCACAGCTTCTGGGAACAGCTGGATTTGTACTATTATTATTAGGAGGAATTGCTTATACTGTAGGAGCGGTATTATACGGAATAGGAAAGAAACATAAATACATGCATTCAATATTTCATCTATTTATATTATTAGGAAGTTTGCTACAATTTTTCTGTATATTATTATATGTAATGTAAAGAAAAAAGAGGTAGAAAAGTGTCTTTTCTACCTCACGAACTTAATTCATTTTACCACAAAGAAATAAAAAAATCAAATATCAAAAAAGCTTGATTAAAAGAGAATAAATTCAAAAAAAGAAGGTAATGATATATAATAAATAATAAAGAAGTTTTTAAAAGAAAATTTACATTTGATATTGTATGTTAATTATGCTAAAATAAAAACAACTTAAAAGAAGAAACTAATAAAGAATATTGCCCTGCGTAGTACGTGTAGACTTAATTTTTAGAACCAACACACATTAAGAGGGGCCGATCTCTCAAATATGGCGTGCATGCTTACAGTATATAGTAAGAAGCCCAGGAGTATTTAGGTAGGCACCCACCTGTTTTTAGGAGCAGGTCCTTAAAAATTAATAGCATTACGGCTAAGGCGGGGAAAATTTATATAATTAGCAGTAGAGATTGCTTTATATAAAACAAAAAGAACCAGTTAGCAAATAACTGGTTTTTCTTGTATGATGTTTTTTGGGACGGGGTCAAAAAACATCAATTTTCTATTTTTCTAATTTTATTATAGTTTTTGCGTAAATCTTACAAGCAAGAATTAAGTTATCGATTTCAATATATTCATCTGTTTGATGACACATATCTTTGTGGCCAGGAAAGTTTGGGCCAAATGAAATACAGTTTTTGAAAGCTCGGGCATATGTTGCACCACCGATTGCAATAGGCTCAGTATTTGAGTTTGTTTCTTCATTAAAGATTTTACACAAAGTTTGAACTAATTTATCGTCTTTAGGTATATATAGAAAATCTTCTGTATAAGTTGTTTCAAAATCTATCTTATTATATTTACCACATAAAGTCTTAAATGAATTTTCTATATTAGAAATAGGTGTATTGATAGGAATTCTTAAATTCATGCCAATTTTTAAAACATTATTTTCTAATGAAAAGTCACCAACATTTAAAGTAAGTGTTCCAGATTCATCTTCACAAAAAATTCCAAGAGATTTTCCATCAAGTTCTGTATTTATGTATGTACCAAAGAAGTCTAATAATTCTAAATTACAATTGTAGTGTCTAAACGTTAAGGCAAGTATTACAAGTAACCTAGAAATAGCATTTATACCTAAATTTGGATGGGCTGCATGAGATTGCATGCCATATGAAGTTAGTTTTACTTCATTACTACTAAGTTTATAAATATCTATTTCAAAATTATTTTCTCTAATAAATATCTTTAATGTTTTTATTAAATCATTCATTTCAATACTATTATTAATTTCTAAAATTAAACTACAAAATTTTGGAACTACATTAAGTGCATTATTATTACAATCAACTTCTTTTATTTTAATTTTATCAGAAATGTTTTTATAATTTTGTTTTATATAACAACTTAAAATAGACTTTTCGGCATATATACAAGGAAAATCAGCATCTGGACTAAAACCAACAGTTGGTGTTTCTTCATGTTCTTTATAATAATCAATACATTTCCAGTCATTTTCTTCATTAAGACCAACAATTAAACGAACTCTTTTGTTTAACTTATAATTATCCATAACAGCTTTCATAGCATATAAACTAGCTACAACAGGTCCTTTATCATCAATTGCACCTCTACCGAAAATTTTTCCATCTTTTATAGTTGCTGAAAAAAGAGGAAAAGTCCAATCAGTTCCTTCTGGTACTACATCTAAATGTCCTATAATACCAAGTAGTTCAGGACCTTCTCCAAATTCTATGTATCCACAATAACCATCTATGTTTTTAGTTCTAAATCCTAATTTTTCTCCTAAATTTAACATGTATTCTAAAGCTGAATTTATATTTTTACCAAATGGCATTTTAGTATCATTAGACTTTTCATAAACACTTGGAATTCTTATTAATTCTTGTGTTGATTTAATAATATCACCTTTTAAACTATCAATAACTTTATCTAACATATAATCACCTTACCTATTTTTTACATATTATAACATATGATGGACAAATATGAAATAGAATAAAAAACTTAACTATAAGCAACTTACATGTTTATTTAAAATGAAAATTTTAAGAAAACTATTTACAAAAATGTTATTTATGGTAAAATGTAATTGCATTAATTATGAAAGAATAAAAACAAAAGAGGAAGGATAAGAAAATGAAAAAAGTGAAACTTGTAAGCCTTGAGGCTGTACACACACACACACACACACACAAGTAGGTTATTAATAAATGAAAAAATAGAAAAAATATATAGAAAAGATAGTGATGAGACCTAAAAAAATAGGTTTTGTTGCTGTCTTTTTTGCGTTTTAAAATAGTTATTAAATTTAA
>CALXEW010000016.1 GCA_944387435.1 uncultured Clostridia bacterium
AAATGGCTAAAAGAAGTAGATAAGTTTGCTTTAAGTAATGCAATATATAATATGGATACTGCCTATCAGAAATTTTTAAAAGAAAATGCAGGGTATCCAAAATTTAAAAGTAAGCATGATAACCATAAATCATATACTACCAATTATACAAATGGAAATATAGCAGTAGATTATGAGGGTGGAAAAATAAAACTACCAAAATTAAAGAAAGTAAAATCAAAATTACACAGAAAATTTAATGGGCAGATAAAATCAGCAACAGTATTGCAAGTTCCAAGTGGGAAATACTATGTGTCAATACTAGTAGAAACAGAGCATGAAGAATTACCACATACAAAACAAAATATAGGACTAGATTTAGGAATTAAGGATTTATGTATTACATCAGAAGGAGAGAAGTATGAAAATCCAAAGACAATAAAGAAATACGAAAGAAAACTTGCAAGGAAACAAAGAGAGTTAGCGCATAAGGAAAAAGGAAGTAAAAATTACCAAAAGAAGAAAAAAGAAATAGCAATATGCCATGAAAAAATAAGTAACATTAGAAAAGATTATCTACATAAAGTTTCTAATAAGATTATCAGCGAAAACCAAGTGATAGTGACAGAAAATTTACAGATAAAGAATATGGTGAAAAATCATCATCTAGCAAAATCAATAATAGATGTATCATGGTATGAGCTTGCAAGACAATTAGAATATAAGGCTAAATGGAATGGAAGAAAGTATATCAAAATAGATACTTTTTATGCTAGTAGTCAATTATGTTCTGTCTGTGGATATCAGAATGTAGATACAAAAGATTTATCAGTAAGAGAATGGACATGTCCTAAATGCAAGGCAAAGCATGACAGGGATATAAATGCTGCAACAAATATCCTAATGGAAGGATTAAGAAAAATAGCATAGAGAAAAAATATATAGGGCAGGGACTGCCCGAATTAACGCCTGTGGAGATAGTAGGTTACGAGGTCTGTGAAGCAGGAAGCCCATTGGCTTTAGACAATGGGTAGTTCACAAATATTTATAGACAAGGTTGGTTAAAAGTAAGAATAGGACTAGAACATAAAGATAAATGTGAATCTGTTGCAGACCATTCTTTCTCTATGGCATTACTTGCTCTTACTATGATTGAGAAGTACAAATTACCTTATGATACACTAAAGTGTATGAAAATGTGTATAGTACATGAACTAGGAGAAGTATATGTAGGAGATTATACACCTTATGACAAGGTGAGTAAAGAAGATAAACATAATCAAGAAAGAGAAGCTATAAAGAAAATTTTAAACTCTTTGGATTTTGATAATGATTTTTTGGAATTATGGGAAGAATTTGAAGAAGCAAAAACAGATGAGGCTAAATTTGTTAAAAACCTAGACCAGCTTGAATTTATTCTTCAAGCATCAGCATATGGATTAGATGCATCATGTTTTGAAAGATGTATTAGCAAAATAACAGATGAAAATTGTAAAGAAGTATTAAATTCATTAATTGATTTGACAAAGGGAAATGAAAAACCAAAAGTAATAGGATAGGATGTAAATGATTAGTATTGAAAAGTTGGAACAAGAATTAAAACAAGAAAAATTAAATAGTATATACCTTTTATATGGTGAGGAATTGTTTTTATTAGAAAGTAATTTAAATAGAATAAGAAAATTATTTGGCGAAACCATAAAAGGTATAAACTATGTACTAATAGATGATACAAATGTAAAAGAATTAATTCAAGATATAGAAACACCAGCATTTGGCTATGAGAAAAAATTAATCATTGCGAGAAATACAGGGCTATTTAAAAGCGAAGGAAAAAGAAAAAATCAAGAGTTAAGTTCTTTAAAAGAAAAAATAAATGACTATTTAAATGAAAATATAGATATAATAAACCAAAGTGTTATATTAGTTTTTGTTGAAGAAGATGCAGATAGTAGATTAAAATTATTTAAAACTATAGATAAACAAGGAAATGTTTGTAAATTTGATTTTCAAAAACCAATTCAAATAGAAAAAAGAGTAAAAGCTATTTGTAGTGCATATGGAGTAAAAATAGAGGATAGTACTTTAAGGTATTTTATAGAAATATGTGGTACTAATATGCAAGATGTAATAAATGAAATTAGAAAACTAATAGAATATGCGGGAAATGGTGGAACTATAAAAAAAGAAGATGTAGATAGCTTAACAATAAAGAAACTAGAAGCAATAATATTTGATTTAACTGACAACTTGGGCCAAAAACAAACTGCAAAGGCTTTAGAAGTGTTAAAGAATTTAATTTATAATAAAGAACCAATACAAAGAATTTTGGTTATGCTTTATAATCATTTTAAGAAACTTTATTTCTTAAAATTGGCGACTAAATATAATAAAGATATTGTAACTTCTTTAAGCTTGAAACCGAATCAAACTTTTCTTGTTAATAAATATAAAACTCAAGGCAAATATTTTACAGAAAAAGAATTAAAAAATGTTTTACAAGCACTAAGAGATTTAGACGTTAATTATAAAAATGGTTTAATAGACCTTCAAGTAGGATTAGAAGCAATTCTTTGTAATTATTGTTCATAAAAGTGCTGTTTTTTAGGACGGGGGCAAAAAACAGCAAAAAAGTAAAATAGAAAAATAACTATAAAATGTATAATGAATCACTTAAATGATAAAAATAGTAAAAAGAAATTTTATCGTTTGGGTGATTTTTATGTTTAAGAGAAAAAAGGAAAAAATAAAAAGTAAGAAAGCAGAAAAAACAAACAAAATAAGAGCAAAGACTTTGAGTAGAAAAAGTATAAAGGTAAGTTTAGTAGTTACATTTATAATTTTACTATTTTCTACAGTTATTTTTATGTATTTTACAAATAACAGCGAGGTACAAGCTTTATCTAAATATGGTTCTAGAGGAGATGAAGTTAGACAAATACAAGAAAAACTTAAAAGATGGGGATATTATAATGGTAATGTAGATGGTATATTTGGTAGTCAGACTTTAGAAGCGGTTAAATATTTCCAAAGAAAAAATGGGTTAACAGTAGATGGAATTGCGGGACCAGCAACATTAAGAGCCATGGGAATATATAGTTCTAGTTCTTCATCATCTTCGTCAACAAGTAATTCTAGTGATTTGAATTTACTTTCTAGAATAATTTATGGAGAAGCAAGAGGAGAACCATATTCAGGACAAGTAGCGGTGGGAGCTGTTGTTTTAAATAGAGTAAAAAGTAGTTCATTTCCAAATACAATATCAGGTGTAATATACCAATCAGGTGCTTTTGATGCAGTAAGGGATGGGCAAATAAATTTATCTCCGGACTCAACAGCAAAGAAAGCAGCACAAGATGCTTTAAATGGTTGGGACCCAACTTATGGAGCAATATATTATTTTAACCCTTCAACAGCAACGAACAAATGGATTTGGTCAAGACCTATGACTGTAACTATAGGGAGACATAGATTTTGTAAATAGAGCTATTGACAAGAAGGGATAATTGATGTATTATAATTTTACATTTGAAAACTAAAGAGGAGTAATAAAAAATGAAAGACATAGAACTTGTAAGCCTTGAGGCTGTACACACACATACACACACACAAGTAGGTTATTAATAAATAAAAAAATAAGAAAAATAAATAAAAAAGATAGTGATAAAACCTAAAAAGTAGGTTTTGTTGCTGTCTTTTTTGTGTTTTAAAACAGTTATCAAATTTAAGAATATAAATTAGAAGAAGATAAGGAGGAAAAAGAAGATGAAAAGAAACAAAAGAATATTAAAAAGAAGGGAAAAAGGAATAATGCTTATAGCACTTGTTATTACAATTATTGTGCTTTTAATACTTGCAGGGGTATCAATAGCAATGCTAACAGGAGAAAATGGAATACTTACACAAGCACAAAGAGCAAAGACGGAAACAGAGAATGCACAAGAAGAGGAAGAGAGTAGAGTGTCTGATTATGAGACTTATATAAATGCTACAATAGATGGAAATAATATATATACAGATGATAACGGAAAGATAGCTATAATTCCGAGAGGATTTTATGTAGTACCAGGATTAGATATTATAAATGAAGGGTTAGTTATTTCGGATATAGAAAATGATACGCAAGATGCTGGAAATCAATTTGTATGGATACCAGTACAGACAGTTGTATCACCATCAGAAGAAGAAGGAACTAATAATAAGGCAATGGCAATAGAAAAAGATGGAAATTATAGAGGATTACTTTATGATTTTGATACAAATGGCTCAGAAGTAAAAAGTGGATGTACTATAACAGATAGTAATTACAGAGAACCAGATATTTTATTAGATTCAAATTATGATACAATTCATTTTAAAGATGCTGGATTTGAGTCATTAGAAGAAATGAAACAAGGTCTGCAAAACGAATATAATAAAATGATACAAAGCGTAAAAAAATATAAAGGATTCTATGTTGGAAGATATGAATTAGGATTAGAAGCAACAAGTCCTGTAAGTAAAAAAGCAGAAGATGGAATAATAACAGCAGATAATAGTAATACAGAAACGAGTATGTGGTATGGTTTATATAAAAAATGTAAAGAATATGCAAAAGAAGAAGATAATAGATCAGTAGTAAGTAGTATGATGTGGGGAAGTCAATATGATGCAATGCTAAATTGGTTTCAAAAAAATGGTATAAACGTAACAATACCATCTGACAATATAAATACTATAAAGAATCCTAATGTGACGACAGGGAGTGAGGAAAAAGACATAATAAAAAATATATTTGATCTTTATGGATGTCATTATGAATGGACTTTAGAAAGCAATTATACTTATTTCCGTGTTTCAAGAAGTGGTTTCTATACAGAAGGATTTCAAGTTGTGGGTAGGGGAGGATATCCACCAGTGGGACAAGAAGAATATTATTCTACGCGTATTACTTTATATTTGAAATAATACTATTTTAAGGTTTTTAGATATATTACGAAATGTAGATTAAAATAAAAATGCTAAGACATAATAGAAATGAAAAGATGTAAAAGTATTTGCTAAGTTTGTTTAATGAGTGATTTTTTCTTTTTTACATTTTATTATTATTCTGTATGGTTTGGAATTAGGTAAGTTTTCATTATTTTTTCTTGACAAAAAAGAAGCATATTGATAATATATATTTGATATATTGGCTTATGGAGGAAAAAATGATTTATCCAAATGAATATTTCGATAAAATAGAAAAAATAACAATAGAATATTTACAAAAAAATAAAATAAAAGCATTAATATTAGATATGGATAATACCTTAATAAATTATAATAAAGAAATGCCAGAAAGAATTGAAAAATGGGCAAAAGAATTAAAAGGTCAAGGAGTAAAACTAATTATTGTATCAAACAGTAATAAAAAGGAGAAAATAGAAAGAGTATCTAATATATTAGGAATAAAATATATACTTTTTGCAAAAAAACCATTAAAAGGTGGATTAAAAAAAGCGGCCAAGATGTTAGGTGAGCAGCCAGCTAGAATTGCAGTAGTAGGAGACCAAATATTTACAGATGTAATAGGTGGAAATAGATGTAAAATGCATACAATATTAGTTGATTCATTAGAAGAAAAAGACTTTTGGTTTACAGCATGGAAAAGACCAATTGAAAATAGAATAAAAGAAAAAATCAAAAAAGATAACAAAGGAGAAAAATAAAATGTATATAAACGACGTACATATAGCATATTATTTTGTAGCAGCAATATTAGGATTATTTGTTGGGGAATTAGTTAATTGGGCTAATAAGAGATTACCAGAATATAAAAAGTTTTTATCAAGAGAATTTTTTACAGAAAAAAGATTAGAATTTAAACCTAATTATATATTAATGTTATTAACAGCAGCAATATATGTGACATTAATATATGTATTTGGGATAAAAGATACAATTGTAGCAAATTTAGACTTAATAAAATACCTTATTTTAACACCAATGCTTTTATCTGTATTTGTAATAGATTATAGGGAGCAAATAATACCAAATAGATTAAACCTAACTATATTTGAAGTAGGAATTATATTTGCATTTCTTTATGGATTATCAGATGTAGCAATAACAATAAATATGCTACTTGGAATGTTAGCAGGAGGAGGAATCTTCTTACTTATAACTTTAGTAGGAGGGGTGTTTTACGGGAAAGAAGCCATGGGATTTGGCGATGTAAAATTGATGGGAGCACTTGGATTATATTTTGGATTATCAAATATAATAGTAATCACTTTAATGTCATTCTTAATAGGAGCAATTTTAAGTATCGTTCTTTTATTAAGTAAGATAAAAAAATCAAGTGAGTATATACCGTTTGGACCATTTATAGTGATAGCAACATTTATAAGTATGTATATACCTTTTGAACAAATTAAGAATGTATTATTACAAATATTTACTTTAGGAATGTATAATTTTAAATAAAGTCTTATAGAAAATTAGGGAGATGGATTGTATGAATTCTAAATTACAGTGGTTAAGAAATACTATGGCGAGTCTTGATATGCAAGGATTAATAATATCAAATCCAGTCAATATAAAATATTTAACAGGAATAGATGCAGAAGGAACACTACTTCTTACAAGAAAAGATAATATATTTATAACAGATGGAAGATATATAGAACATGTACATAGTATTCTTACATTATATGATGAGATAATTGTATATGATATAAATGATGTATCTAAAGATGATTATGAAAATTTCTTTATGTTCTGTGAAAATGTAGGTTTTGAAGAATACTATGTTACATATGCAGATTATAAGGAATTAATTAGAAAATATAAAATTAATAATTTGGTAGAAACAGAGCATATTATAGAAAGACAGAGGATGATAAAAGATAAAGATGAAATATCAAATATAGAAAAGGCATGCGAAATAACTGATAATTGTTTCAAATATTTATTAACATATATAAAACCAGGAATGACGGAAAAACAAATAGCAGAAGAAATAGAAGAATATTATAAGCAAAGGACAGATGGATTAGCATTTGATACAATTGTGCTTTCTGGAGAAAATACATCAATGCCACATGGAGTACCATCAGATAGAAAGATACAAGAGCAAGATATAATAACTATAGATATGGGATGCAAGGTAAATGGGTATTGTTCAGACATGACAAGAACAATCTTTGTGGGAAGTGTAGCTGAATATATAAAGCCAATTTATGATTTAGTATTAAAAAATCAAGTGCAAACATTAGAAGAAATGAAAGATGGAGAAAGTACAAGACTTCTTACAAAAATGGTTGAAAATGATTTTAAATTAAATGGATATGATTTAATACATAGTTTAGGTCATGGGGTAGGAATGGAAATACACGAAGCACCATATATTAATTACAGAACAGATACACAACTAAAAGAAAATATGGTAGTAACAGATGAACCAGGAATATATATACCAGGAAAATTTGGAGTAAGAATAGAAGATACAGTACAAATAACAAAATTTGGCTGTATAAGTTTAACCAAATCTGAGAAAAATTATATTATAATATAATGAATAAAATATGTATATATCATAAAATAAAGGCTCAATGTTGATTTTTATTAAGATTTGTAGTAAAATATGTAAAATTAAGAAATAATTGAAAGGAGAATTAATTATGGCAGCAGTATATTCAGCAGGAGATTTTAGAAATGGAACAACATTTGAAATGGAAGGAAATGTTTATAGAGTTGTAGAATTCCAACACGTAAAACCAGGAAAGGGATCAGCATTTGTTAGAACAAAAATAAAAAATGTTATAACAGGAGCAACATTGGAAAAAACTTTTAATCCATCAGATAAATTTCCAGCAGCAGAAATTGAAAAGAAAGCAATGCAATATTTATATAATGATGGAGGATTATATTATTTCATGGATAATGAAACATATGATCAAATTCCATTAAACGAAGATCAATTAGGAGATTGCTTAAAATATTTAAAAGAAAATATGGAAGTTACAATGCTTTCATTTAAAGGAAATGTTTTTGCAGTAGAACCACCAACATTTGTTGAATTAGAGGTTACATATACAGAACCAGGATTTAGTGGAAATACTACAACAACATCAGGAAAACCAGCTAAATTAGAAACAGGTTTAGAAATACAAGTTCCACTATTCGTAAATATAGGAGATATTCTTAAAATAGATACTAGAACAGGCGAATATATGGAAAGAATTTAGGAAAGGTGATTAGTTAATGGGAACAATCAAAACCGAATATAAGAGTTTTTTAGACGATATAGAGAAAAACATAAAAAATAAAGAAGACTTGGAATATGTAAAGAAAAGATTTTCAAGTTTCTTAGATGTTATGTTAGAACAAATTGATTATATTATGGACTATAAGAAAGCAGAAATTGACAAATTAGAAAAAACTCAAAAAGAAATAGAAGAAAGAATGTCTAAAATGCAACAGGTAATAGACAATATAGAAAAAGATATATATGATGAAGGATTTGATTTTGAAATTACTTGTCCTTATTGTAATTATGAATTTTTTATAGATGTAGATGAAAACAAAACAGAAGTAGAATGTCCAGAATGTAAAAATATGATAGAATTAGATTGGTCTGGAGATGTTGATGACGAACCAGATGGTTGTAACGGAGATTGCCATGGATGTTCTGGGTGTGGAGACGAAGACGACGACATGTAATTTCGCGTTAGGGACGTTTCCTTTGCGCAAAAAAATTCGCGTTAGGGACACATCTATTACCATAAATGATTTAAAGAGTTATAAAAATGAAGTGAACCCAAATTATTAGACAAAAAGTTTAATAAGGAGGGTTCATTTTTATGGCAAAATATTCAAATGATTTAAAATTAAAAGGAGTTCAATATTATTCTAACAATTACGTTAGTTTTAAAGTTGTTGCTGATAAATTTAATATTCTATCATGGACAACAGTAAAAAAATGGGTTAGAAAATATGAAGAACACGGATTAAAAGGATTGGTAAAAAATAAAGTTTCATCATATAGTGGAGAATTAAAAAAAATATATAGAATATATGCATAATAACCATTTATCTTGTCAAGAAGCAACACATGAATAATAAATGCATAATTGTATAAGGAAAAATAGAAGAATGTTAAAAAAATACAAGTATGAAGATTTTCAATTATTTTGAACCAGATTTAGCAAAATTTTTGAAATAAGGCAACCGCAATTCCATTGGCTTTAGACAATGGGTAGTTCACTTTAGATAATTAGAATGAAAAAGCTGTAAGAAATAATAGGGAATAACATAAAAATTATTTTAAAAAAAGTCTAAAGGATTTTGATATTTACCATCTATACGGATACCTAAGTGTAAGTGGCAACCAGTAGTAGCACCATTTGTTGGCTTACCAGTAGAATCAGAATATTGGTTACCAGGAACACCGTATACGTATTTTGGACCAACTTGTCCAATTATTTGTCCTTGTTTTACTTTGTCACCGACTTTAACAATGAAGTTAGGGTCGCAATGACAATAAGTAACCCTAAAGTTTGAAAAAGAAAGGGTAATAGTATAGCCACCTGCTCCTAAAAACTGTCTAAAAGTAATCTCACCATCAGCTACTGCAATAAATTTAGTACCTTGAGGCGCAGGAATATCAATTCCAGAATGAGAAGAAGAAGCACCAGAGGTAGGAGAAACTCTTTTACCAAAATAAGAGCTAATACGCGTGTAACCAGGAAGAGGCCATACAAAACCATCTGGATTAAAATCAATTATTTCAGAAGGAATAGAATTAGAAATATCTGAATTTCCAAAAGTAGGAATAAAAAATACACAGATAAATAAAGTAAAAAATATAATAAAAATTATAATACCATTTAAAATTTTATTAATAAAATCACCTCCTTGAATAAAAGAAAAAATAAAATAGGGAACAAAACATTTAGTTTTATTCCCTATACTATTATTAAGAGTTATTGGCAGGGGTAGAAGGATTCGAACCCTCACAGGCGGTTTTGGAGACCGATGTGCTACCATTGACACTATACCCCTATATTTGAAACACAGTTATTATATTAACACAAAAAAAACAAATTATCAACATTTTTTATAAATTTTATTGACTTTTTTCCTATATCATAATAAAATATATGAAATTAAATAATTATTTGTTACGTTGAAGAAGAAAAAATGCTGTAAAATTTATTTATAGAGAACAAGCGATGGTGGAAAGCTTGTAATAAATAAGCATGGGGAGCTTTGGAGTAATTTTAAAATTAAGGTGCTTAAATTAGAATTTCTCTAATTTAGGAAATAGGGTGGAAACGCGGAGAAACTTTCGTCCCTAGCTAAGTTATTATAGTTTAGCTAAGGAGGAAAGTTTTTTTCTTAGCTAAGAGAAGGAGGAATTTTTATGTTAGATTCAATGGAAACTTTAGTTGCACTTTGTAAAAACAGAGGATTTATTTATCCAGGTTCAGAAATTTATGGAGGATTAGCAAACACTTGGGATTATGGACCACTTGGAAATGAATTAAAAAACAATGTTAAAAATGCTTGGAGAAAGAAATTTATCCAAGAGCAAAAAAATGTAGTAGGTTTAGATGCAGCAATTCTTATGAACCCAGAAACTTGGGTAGCATCAGGACATGTTGGAGGATTTTCAGACCCATTAATAGACTGCAAGGAATGTAAAACAAGACATAGAGCAGATAAACTAATAGAAGAATGGGCACATGAACAAGGAAAAGATATGATAGCTGATGGAATGAGTGAAAAAGAATTAATAGATTTTATTAATGAAAAGAAAATTCCTTGTCCTAATTGTGGAAAAACTAATTTTACAGATATAAGAAAATTCAATTTGATGTTTAAAACATCTCAAGGTGTTACAGAAGATAAAAAATCAGAAATATATTTAAGACCAGAAACAGCTCAAGGGATATTTGTTGATTTTAAAAGTGTACTAAGAACATCAAGGAAGAAAATACCAATGGGAATTGCACAAATTGGCAAAGCATTTAGAAATGAAATAACACCAGGTAACTTTACATTTAGAACACGTGAATTTGAACAAATGGAAATGGAATTTTTCTGTAAGCCAGGAACTGATTTAGAATGGTTTAAATATTGGAAAGATTATTCTGAAAAATGGTTACTTGACTTAGGAATGAAAAAAGAAAATATAAGATTAAGAGACCATAGTAAAGAAGAATTAGTATTTTATAGTAAAGCAACAACAGATATAGAATTTAATTTCCCATTTGGATGGGGAGAACTTTGGGGAATTGCTGATAGAACTGATTATGATTTATCAAGACATATTGAACATTCTAAAACTGATTTAAGCTATCAAGACCCAGAAACAAATGAAAAATATGTACCATATGTAATAGAACCATCACTAGGAGCAGATAGAGTTGTTTTAGCATTTTTATGTAATAGCTATGAAGAAGAAGAAATTGCAGAAGGAGATGTAAGAACGGTGTTACATTTACATCCAGCGTTAGCTCCTTATAAAGTAGCTGTACTTCCACTTTCTAAGAAATTATCAGAAAAAGCAAATGAAGTATATGAAAACTTAGCTAAGAAATTCATGTGTGATTATGATGAGACAGGAAGTATAGGAAAACGTTATAGAAGACAAGACGAAATAGGAACACCTTATTGTGTAACAATAGACTTTGATACTTTAGAAGATGAATCAGTTACAATTCGTGATAGAGATACTATGGAACAAATAAGAGTTAAAATATCAGAATTGGAAAATTGGATAGAAGAAAAAATGGAATTTTAGGAAAGAGAGATTTAGGTTTTTATAAACTTAAATCTCTTTTTATGTAAAAAAATATAATTTTCATGAATGAAAAGTGAGATTTTGTAAAAAGAAAAACCTTTGAGGGTTGAAAAATGTTAAATTATTGTTAAATAAAATTTTTTCTAGGAGGTACTATGAAAACAAAAGAAAGAGTAGAAGAATATTTAAATGAAGATGTGATAGGAAAGTTATATAATAATGATTTATATTTATCACAAATATTACCTAATAATAAGGAGTACATAAAATTAACTAAAAACAATATAAAGCTTGCAAAATATATTTTAGAAAATTTAGAAGGAAAGGCAAAGAAAAGTTTTATGCAGTATATGGAACAAACAAATATAAAAGAAGGAATTGAAGCAGAAGAACAATTTAAATTAGGATTTAAAACCGCCATAAAATTAATACTAGAAGGCTTAGAATGATCCTTCTAGTATTAATTTATTAATAGTTATTGATTGTTATTTTTTTGATTATTTTTCTTATTCATATAACTGATAAGTTGCCTTATAACATCTTTATCATGTTCGGATAATTGGTAAAATCCAATTAAGCCAGAATCTATTTGTATTTCTTCAGAATTTAAAAAGTCACGGAGTACATAAGTCGGTGTTATATGATATATATTACAAAGTTTTACTAAAGTATCGATACTTCCTTTAGTTTTATCACGTTCTATATCAGAAATATAACGTGGTGCGAGTCCTAATTGTTCTGCAACTTCTTCTTGCGTTAGTCCTAATGAAGAACGAGTATCTTTCAAAATTTTTCCAATTAAAATTTTATTATTTTTAAAATTTTCTTTCATAAGAGCCTCCATATATAGCTTATATAAAATAATATTTTTTATGCAAATTTGTATTAAAACTTCTTTTAATACAATATCAAAATTAGTAAAAAAATAACACGAATAAAAATCCACAAAAATGTGGAAAAAAACTTGAAAATAAAATTACACTGTGTTATACTTTTATCAGAAAAAAACATTAAAATTGACAAAATTGCTTTTAAATAGCTATTTTGCAACTAAAAAAGGAAGGGAGATTCAAATGACAAAGAAAGAACAAAAACTAAGGAACAAAACTAAAGGAATTACACTTATTGCTTTAGTAATAACAATTATTGTACTATTAATCTTAGCTGGAGTATCAATAGCAATGCTAACAGGAGAAAATGGAATACTAACTCAAGCTAAAAGAGCAAAAGAAGAAACAGAAGAGGCAGCAGCTCGTGAAGAAGCTATGTTAGATCAACTTGAAGATGTAATAACTGATGGAACAGGTGGAGGTTATTTAAAATCAAAAGGAGTGAACTCACCAAAACTATTAACAGGTATGACAAGAGTAAGTTTTAACTTACCAAGTGAAGATGGAACAACAAAAGGAGAGGTTGTAAAAGATGGAGAAAGTGGATTTGATGAGAATAATTGGTACGACTATGAAACATCTAAATGGGCAAATGCAGTAACAGAAGATGGAAGTTACTGGGTATGGATACCAAGATTTGCATATAAATTGGATAAAAATAAAAAGACAATAGATGTAAAATTTCTTGTAGGAACCACAGATCAATATTATGATGATGAAGGAAATTTACAAACAGCAAAAAGAGCAGAATCAAAAGATGAAGAGGTAGACACATCTACAGATTATTACGTACATCCAGCATTTACAGATGAAAGCAGTATAGATTATGCAAATGGAGGATGGGACGAAGAATTAACAGGAATATGGGTTGCAAAGTTTGAAGCAGGATTTGCAAGTGGAAATAATAGTGCAGAAGTAGTTGCAAGTAATGTAAATTATAGTCAGTCAACAGGATGGGTAGCTACAGTAGAAACGAATAAAACAGATACAAACAATGATGGAGGAGAAACAGACACAGCAAGAAACTGGCTAGATGGAATGTATGGTTCTACTACAACATCAATAAAATATCCAACATTCCAACCAATAACATATTCAATGAATTATACAAATATAAATGATGCATATAATATATCAAGAGCATTAACAGATAGTGGAAATATATATGGATTAAGTAGTTCAAGTACAGATTCACATTTAATGAAAAATAGTGAATGGGGAGCAGTAGCATATTTAGGATGGAGTGAGTATGGAGCAAATGGAACAGAGCCATATGTAAATAATATAAATGCAAATAGTGGAGATACAAAAAGGCAAGAAGATACAGCCGGAGGAACAGGATTAGTAAGTGTGTATGCAATAACAGGATTAACAACAGGCACAACTAGTGAAGGAGCAGTAAAAATAACAGAAGCAAATTTAAATAGTATGGATTCTAGAACAGGAAATACAGCAACAAATAATATATATGCATGGGATCAACTAACAGGACAAAAAGCAAGTTCAACACTAAATATGTATGGAGTATATGATTTAAGTGGAGGAGTATGGGAAAGAACAGCAGGATATGTAAATAATGGAAATGGCAATTTAACTACTTATGGAAAAAGTGTAGTAACTGGAGGAGATACAAGCACAAAATATGCAACAGTATATCCACATGATAGTAATGTTGATAACACAAGTAAAACTAGTAATGAGACAAATTTAAATGCAGCAAGTAACGCTAACTATCCATTAAATACAAAAATATTTGGAGATGCTATTAGAGAAACATCTACGGGCGGTACCGGCACAACATCATGGAACAGTGGCTACTCTTACTTCCCTGGGTTGTACATTCCGTTCTCCTATCGTGGCGGTTACTATTGGGTTAGGTCCAGTGCCGGTTTGTTCTCTTTCTACCGCGCGAATGGCAATAGCAGTTACAGCAATGGGTTCCGTCCGGTGCTCGTAGCACTTTAGAATTCCTTGAACCTAATTCCCTTTATCTCGGTATGGACTTTAAAATATAAATATGGTAAAATACGGGTAGGAATAAAAAATAAGAAGTAAAAAATAGTGCCCGTAAGGGCACTAAAAAATAATAAATATTAGGGATTAAACTGTACTACTCTATCTTCCCTGGGTTGCACTATCCGTTCTCCAATCGTGGCGGTGGCTATTGGGATAGGTCCGGTGCCGGTTTGTTCTGTTTCGGCCGCACGGCTGGCGGTAGCATTTACCACAATGGGTTCCGTCCGGTGCTCGTAGCTACTCTGATACACAAAGATTTGTAAGGAAATCTATCTCAGATGGGTAATATTTAAGGATATTACCGAGAGGAAGACTAAAACTTGTTCTATAACTATAAAAATGAGAAAAGTTGTAGAAAAGTAAATGATTAAAAGCAACTAGATTTGTATCAAAGAAGTTTAATTCCTTTGGCATAAACAAGATTTTATGTCATAAACACATAAACAGTACGTGATTGTTTTAGTAACTTATAAGAAGTGAAAATCCAAACGTATGAAAAAAGAAATATATGTGTAGTAATATAAAAATAAAATAGTGCTCTAATTGTACTAAAATTACAATCCATTACTAGGGATTAAACTGTACTACTCTTACTTCCCTGGGTTGAACAATCCGTTCTCCAATCGTGGCGGTAACTATTGGGATAGGTCCAATGCCGGTTTGTTCTATTTCAACCGCACGAATGGCAATAGCAATTACAACAATGGGTTCCGTCCGGTGCTCGTAGCTACTCTGATACACAAAGATTTGTAAGGAAATCTATCTCAGATGGGTAATATTTAAGGATATTACCGAGAGGAAGACTAAAACTTGTTCTATAACTATAAAATGAGAAAAGTTCTAGAAAAGTAAATGATTAAAAGCAACTAGATTTGTATCAAAGAAGTTTAATTCCTTTGACATAAGCATAGATTTTATGTCATAAACACATAAACAGTACGTGATTGTTTTAGTAGCTTGTAGGAAGCGAAAATCCAAACGTATGATATCATTAAGAAGACTTTTAAAAGTCTTCTTTTAAGATTTAAAAAAGATACTACTAAAAAGTAGTATCAGTCATATCTTCTAACAAATTATTTTCAATATGTAAATCAGTAGAATTAGAATATATAAAATGACAACTATTAAGGACCTTTTGTTGTAATTTATAAGAATTACAATGACTAGAATGTCCTAGCCAAGAATTAAGACTTTGCATAGTAAGTTCTAAATTTAAAGTACCATTATCATATTGTTTGTTCCATTTTTTTACATTTTTCTTTATTTTCTTTTTACTAGATAAACGCAATAATCTATGAGTTGTAAAAATACGATAACCACAAAAATTTACTCCCATTTTGTATGGATAATATCTAGATTTATCATTTAATTCTATTTGTAAATTTTTTTCTAAAAAATCTTCTATAATCTTCTTTGTTTTTATACAATCTTCTTTAGTTTTTAAAAGTAGAATAAAATCATCCATATATCTTGTATAAAATTTAATCTTTAAGGTACGCTTTATAAATTGGTCAAATTCATTTAAATATATGTTAGCGAAAAATTGACTTGTATAATTTCCGATAGGAATACCAATTTGTGAGAAATCAGCAGAAGGATTTATGATAAGTGCTTTGGTTAAATTGAGTAAAGGTTTGTCACTAATGTATTTTTCCATAATATTTAGTAGAATATGAGGGTTTATACTGTAAAAGAATTTTTTTATGTCACATTTTAGAACCCAAAAGTCTCCATAATTTCTTTTAAATATTTGCATTTGATGTTGAACTTCTTCTACGGCGTGGTGAGTACCTCTATTTTCTAAGCATGCAAAAGTTGTATTTATAAATCTAGGGACTATATAGGGCTTAATAAATTCTTCAATATACCATTGGTGAACAATTCTATCTCTGTAAGGTAGAGCTTTAATAGTTCTTTCTTTTGGTTCATAAACTTTAAAAGTAAAATATTTTCCTATATGATATGTACCATTTTTTAGTTCATTCATTAAATTAATTATGTTATTTTCTAAATTTAATTCAAATTTAATAACTTCATTTTTATAAGCTTTGTGTTTTCTTGCACGTCTATGAGCTTGTAGCATTTTTTCAAAAGTAAGTTTTTTGTAAAATTCATTTTTTATCTTTTTTGGCATGAAATAATCCAACCCCCTAACATGTTGCAAACATCAGTAATTAAATAGGACCAGCTTTCATAGTTTTTTACTGTAATATATTTATATTTATAGGATAATCTAGTTTGAACCTTTAATAAATTCAAGTTAATATCAAGCTCGTTTAAATATTTTAACTTATCTTTTTTATTATAGGATTTTATAGCATACATTAAATTTCTAAGTCCTACATATAAAGAATTTTTAATTTCTTTAACTAAAGAAAAATTTTCACATTTAGGGTATTTCCTTACAATATCATTTGAATAATAAATAAGCTCTAAATATTTTTGATAAATTTTTAAACTTGTATTACTAGGTCTCTTTTCAGCTTCGTTCATGATTTTTTCTGGATTATTCAATTTTCAATCTCCTTTCTAATTTGCTCTGCTTGTGATATCAAATCGTCAATTAGGGAATAAGCTTCTCTAATAGATAGTTCATTTGCATTAATTGAGGTTAATTTTGTGATTAAATCTTTCATAGAAGAATTTGCTATGTAGTTTTTTGTAGGAATAGGAGTATCTATTAGTGAATCTACAATGTTTATATCTAAACCCAAACTTTTTGTTAGATTTATATATTTATTTAAATTGTTTACAGGAAAACCACATTTTAAAATATTTTCATTTAGGTTTGTAAGACGTAAATTTAGAATACTTGACATTAATTTTGCATCTTCAGCCAAAAAGATATAAAATATACCACTTTTAAATAGATAGATTTTAGAATTGTCTTCAGATTTCAATTCTAAATATCTTTTGTACATTTTACTCATATTAAAATTTCCTTTCTTTTCAAATATTTTACATATTTTAGGACATTATAAAACAAAATAAAATAAAAATCAACCTTTTTAGGTTAATAAAATAGAACTAAAAGGTGATTAAAACCAGCAACAGCTTGTTATATAATATTTATAGCAAATTTAAATAGTTATTGATGTAGGAGATGAGGGTATGGAGTGGTATGAAAGGTTTTATAAAAAAGAAAAATGGATAAAAAAATCTGTTGAAATTGAAGGGAATTTATATGACAAATTAAAAGAAATCTCAAACAAAGAGTTAGATGCTTCAATAAATAAGATTATAGATGCATGTATAGACGATTTGGAAATAGGAGAAAAAGTTGTTATATATAGAAAGGAAAAAAATGAGATAAATGTAGCAAGGTCAATAATTATAAGAGAGTCTATATATAAAAAACTGGAAGATTTAAGAGAAAAATATGGAATATCTATTTCAAAATTAGTAAATATAGCAATAAGAATAGGACTAGAAAGATATAGAAAGGAAGGTTAAAACCTTCCTAAATTATTTTTTTTCATACAAATCATTTATTGGAACATTTCTTTCTTCAAAATTATCAACAAAACCAACCTTAGCAATATCGCTGTTTACTCCTTGAATCCATACAACTCGCTCATTGTAAAACACATCACATTTTTCATCATGAGATAAAATATAATTTATTCTTTCTAGATTCATATGTACCTCCTAAAAAATAATATTATTTTAAATATATCCAAAAACCAAAATGTTTATTCATTCATTTTTTCATTTTTAGAATTTGACTAATATTAATATTTAGGATAAAATAAATAAGTAGACTACGTTTTTAGGAGGAAAATTATGAAGATACAATACAAAGACAAAACGATTGAAGTTGAAAAGGGAAAAACTATAGAAGAAGTATTTAAAAAGGAAATTGAAAAAAGTAAATATACAGTAATAGGTGCAATATATAATAATGAATACTTTTGTTTAGACAAGAAGATTGATGAAGATGGAAGAATAGAATTGATAGATATTTCTACAAAAGAGGGATTAAGAGCATATAGAAGAACTTTAATATTTATATTTGCAAAAGCATTAAGAAAAATATTTCCTGATAATAGAGCGACAGTAAATTATCAAATGGCAAATGCAATATATTGTGATATAGGTGATATTGAAGTAACAGAAGAAATTGTAAAAGAATTGAATAAAGAAATGAGAGAAATAGTAGAAAAAGATTTACCAATAACATTAACTACTATGAATAGAGAAGAAGCAGAGAAGTTCTTCAAAGAGAAAAATACCAAAAGAGGAATTTTACAAATAGAACTAAAATCAAATAAAAAAATTTATATGAATTTTTGTGAAGATTATTTTAATTATTGCTATGGAATAATGGCAAATAGAACAGGAGTAATAAAAACATTTAACGTAGTAAAATATGATAAAGGTTTAATAATTAGATATCCAAGTATAGAAGAACCAAATAAATTACCAAGTTTAATGCAAAACAAAAAATTAAAATGGGCATTTGATGAATATAACGAAATACATAAAATACTTGGAATGAATGCTGTATATATGCTGAATGAATCTGTAAAACAAAAGAATATTAAAGATGTAATTATGATTGATGAAGCTTTACACGAAAAGAAAATAGCAAATATAGCGGATAAAATCGCAAAAGATAGGAAAATAAAAATGATATTAATTGCAGGACCTTCATCATCTGGAAAAACAACTTTTGCGCAAAGGTTAGGAATACAATTAAGAATAAATAAAATAAAACCAGTGACAATTTCAGTAGATAACTATTTTGTGGAAAGACAAGATACACCAAGAGATAAGGATGGAAAATACAATTTTGAAGCAATAGAAGCAATTGATTTAAAATTATTTAATGAGCATTTAACAAAATTGTTAGCAGGTGAAGAAATAGAAATGCCACAATTTGATTTTGTAGAGGGAACTAAAAAATATAATGGAAATAAATTAAAGTTGAAAGAAGACGAAGTATTAGTAATTGAAGGTATACACTGTTTAAATGATAAATTAACAAGTAGTATACCAAAAGAACAAAAGTTTAAAATATACATTAGTGCATTAACTGTTTTAAATATGGATAGATACACTAAAGTATCATCTTCAGATGTTAGATTAATAAGAAGGATAGTAAGAGACTATCAATTTAGAGGGTATAAAGCAAAGCATACAATAGATGGATGGGCAAGTGTAACAAGAGGAGAAGTTGAAAATATATTTCCTTTTCAAGAAGATGCGGATGTAATATTTAATACATCATTAATTTATGAATTAGGAGTATTAAAAGGTTTGGCAACTCCAATGTTGAAAGAAATTACAAGAGACGAGCCAGAATATGCAGAAGCACAAAGATTACTTGGAATATTAAAATATATTAGATCAATTCCAGCAAGTGAAGTTCCAACAAACTCATTGTTAAAAGAATTTGTTGGTGGAGGAGATTTTAAATATTAAAGATGTTTTTTAGGACGGGCTCAAAAAACAGCTTTATAAAATTACTATATATTATAAAATGAAATATATTTAAAGAGGAGATTTAAATATTAAAATGGAACATAAAAATTTTGTGAAAAAAGATGAAGAATTTATTTGCGAAAATTGTGGAAGGAAAGTTCCAAAATTAGGTTATTCTTCTAGAAATCATTGTCCATATTGTTTACATTCAAAACATGTTGATATAAATCCAGGAGATAGACAAGAAACGTGCCATGGTGACTTGGAGCCTGTAAGTCTAGAAATTGATAGTAAAAAGGGTTATGTGATAGTGTTTAGATGTGAAAAATGTGGAGCAATTAGAAAAAATAAAGCAGCCAAAGATGATAATATGGACTTGTTGATAGATTTAAGTAGTAAGCAAATAATGTAAAGCTGTTTTTTGGGACGGGATCAAAAAACAGAAAAATATAGGGAATAGAAAATAGGGGCAAAATTTATTTAAAGAAAGCGAGATGATTAAAATTTCAAGAGTAGCGAGAAAGATAAATAAAGCCTCTTTTTTTCATGTAATTGTACAAGGAATAAATAAAGAAAATATTTTTTTAAAAGAAAGAAATAAAAATCAGTATTTAAAATTAGTAAATAAATATTATGAAAAATATAATATAAAGATTATTGCATATTGTATAATGGATAATCATGCACATTTTCTCTTAAGTACTACTGAGCAAATACAAAATTTATCAAAAGCAATGCATGACATAAATTGTTTATATGCAAGATATTACAATTATATGCAAAATGGAAGAAAAGGTTATGTTTTTAGGGATAGATATGTAAGTGAACCTATTACCAGTAAAAGATATTTTTTAAATTGCATAAAATATATACATATGAATCCAATAAAGGCAGGAATTATAAAAAAATGTGAAGAATATAAATATTCATCATATAATTATTATAAGCAAAAAAGTTTTAATAATGAATTAAAAGAAAATGAATATTTTTCAAAGAATGATTATAATGATATAATTAATAATGTTTATACTGATTATGTTTTTTATGATATCGATGAAAACATAGATTATAAAGTAAGACAGGGTATTTCAGAATTTGTAAAAAAAGAACAAATAGATTTGTTCAAAGTTTTTTCAAATAGAGAGATTCTAATAAAGTTAATAAAATTTTTAAAAGATGTGAAAAAAGTAAAATATATACAAATAAGAAAAGTTTTAGATATGACAAGAGGAACAATGGAAAGTATAGCTAAAAGGATAAGAGAAGATAATAAGTAAAGCTGTTTTTTGATCCCGTCCCAAAAAACAGCTTGTATTTTTATATTTCTCTATTAAGATTACCACTTGTATAATCATTTCCTTGAAACTTTTTGCCTGCTCTTACTGTATCAATAATATTAATTATTTCAGGAATTGTTTCGTGTAAAATATCAATTCTTGCAAAATCAGCATTAAAATCATGAGGGGAAATAGATGTTGTTTTGCTATTAAATAAAGTGGTTACTGTTTGAATATTGTCTGGCATAATTTCAAACTTCATATTTAATCTGTCTCTTAAATAATATGTTTTATCATTTTGGCACCTTGCTTTACAAGTTGGATAACATTTATTTGCTTCTCCAAGTAGGCAATAATTCATATTAAGTAAAGGTATTTTGCCATAAACAATTAATTCTTTTTGTAAATAATTATAATTACAAAGTTCCATCATTGTCTTTTTATCAAGCTCTGGTGATATAGTAAATTTGCTAACTCCCAATTTTTTTAGTTCTAATACAGTATGAGAGTTAAATACATTAAAGGTATAATTAGAAATTATTTTAAAATATTTATTTAAATCTTTAAATAAACTATTTAATAATTTTATATTGCAAATATTGGAAATAACAAAACCTTGAATATTATATTTATTAACAGCTTGTTCAGCATTTGCTAAAAATAGATTTTTATAATTTCCTTTTACAATAGTTGGCATGTAAATATATGTATCAAATCGTCTACTAATATCTTTTAAAGAACTTTCATATTTCTTATCTGTAAAGTATTTTAAAGGAATATATACATTATCTATATGTTCTAATTCGTTATAATTGTAGTTTGGATTTAGAACATTTAATAGTAAAGAAATTTTGGGTAACTTAGTTTTAGAATGTTTTACCATTGTTCTCATATTTTTTAATGTTAAGTTTTCTTCTTTTGAGATTTTATCTAAAGTGCTGTTAGATAAATTTCTATGTATGCGAGCTTGTGCGATACTTCCTATATTTGATAAAGCGGTTCTTCTTAGTTCATTTAATATGCTTAATTTTGGCAAGAACACATCATTGTCTATATTTACTTTTATATTTTTAAAGTAATAAGGAGAAGCGGTGGTTTTTGAAATTTGATTTATTACAGTTTGTTTATCTAATGGTCTTGTTTTGGCTTGTCCTGGAATAAAATCTAAATTACATGTAATTGATAAATTTTTGTAAAGTTCTAAATTACTACAAGATGTTACATGTATAGAGACAGGCTGATTCTTTTTAATAGTTACTAAAGCATTTAAAGCAACTTTTCTATTTTCGCCTTGATAGCTTTCTTTTGCTTTTTGAGTAAGTTCTTTAGATGCAAGTCTGAAAATTTTATATCCATTTTGTATATTTCCTTTAATTCTTCCTATTGTCACAGTTTGCCCAACAGATGTTTCTTTGATATTTTTTCCATTTGACATTAATTCTGAAATTTTATAGCTACCTGTACGGTTTTCAACTGCAATAGTATCTCCTATTTGAATTTTATCTTCCAAAGTAAGGGTAATATAACCTTTGTTTTTATTGAATTTTTTAACAGTACCTATATATAATCCCATATTATTTGGTTTTTCTTTATATACAAGTTTCTTATTTGTACTATTATCTAAATGCCCAGAAGATGTCATACCTCTATTAAATACTTGTATCAAAATTTTTTTATCTTTACTTGAAACTTTGTATTCTTCTTTGGAATAAGCTAAATCAAGGTATTTTCTATATATTTTGGTAACAGTTGCTACATATTCAGGAGATTTCATTCTTCCTTCTATTTTTAAACATTTAACTCCAGATTGTATAAAATCAGGAATGTAGTCTAAACCGCATAAATCTCTTGTACTTAGCAAATATCCAGAATCAATGGTTTTATTATTTTCTAATAATTGAAATGAAAGTCTACAAGGACCAGCGCATTTACCTCTATTTCCAGAGCGTCCGCCTAGCATACTAGAAAATAGGCACTGTCCTGAATAGGAAATACATAATGCACCATGAACAAAACATTCAATTTCTACTTTAGTATTTTTACAAATATATTTAATCTCATCTAATGAAAGTTCTCGTGCTAAGACTACTCTTTTAAATCCTAAATCTTGTAATTCTAAAGCACCATTTAAATTATGGACAGTCATTTGAGTACTTCCGTGTATAGGTAAATCAGGAAATAATTCTATTAATTTTTTTGCTAAACCTAGGTCTTGAACTATTATTGCGTCAATTCCATATTCATATGCTTTTGCTGCAAGCATAGTAGCATCTTTAAATTCATCATCTTTAATTAATGTGTTTAGTGTTAAATTTGTTTTTACACCACGTATTTTCGCATAGTCGATTGCTTTTTTTAAAGTGTCACCATTAAAATTATGAGCAAATGCTCTGGCACTAAAAAGATTAGAACCAAAATAAACACTGTCAGCACCATTTTGAACTGCTGCTTTTAAACATTCAAAATCTCCAACAGGAGCAAGTAGTTCTATCATTTTAAACCATCCTCCTAGAATTTTTTTATTAATTATATCATTAAACTAAATAAATACAAATATTTTCATAAAAAATTATTTTTAGACAAATTTGTAATATTTGAAAATTTGTTGACGAAAAAAATCGAAAATGATATAATACCCTCATAAAACTAAGGAGAAGTTAAGGAGGATATTTATGAACGATAGAAAGAAAAATATAAAAAATTTGGTTTTGTTAATAGTTGCAATATTATTGATAAGCATTATGTTTTATATAGGAGCTGCTGTTACAACTTCGGCTAAACTAGAAAAAGCCGAAAGAGTAAAATATTTAGCAGCGACAGAAAATGCAACAAATAGGTCAAATACAAGTAATTCAAATAACAATAGTAGTGCTAGTTCAAGTAGTAATACTTCAAGGGCTACAACACAAAGTGAAGAATCAAGCAATGCAAACTTATCTATGCTAGGTATTAGACCAACAGAATATGATTTTACAGGATTTAAATCAGGAACAACAACATATGAAGTAACAGTACCAGCAGATGTAGAAGAAGTAGAAGTATACGGAACGGCTCAAGATAGTAACGCTGAGGTTAGTGGCTTAGGAACAAAGAAATTAGAAGAAGGTTTAAATGATTTGTCAATTGTAGTAACTGCAGAAGATGGAACAGAAAAGATTTATACAATACAAGTAACAAGAGAAAAGTCAGGTGAAAATGCAACTGCAGGTGAAACACAAGAGGGATTATCAACTTTAACAATTGAGAATTTAGAACTATCTCCTGCGTTTAGCACAAATGTTTATGAATATACAGCAAAATATATTGGAGAGGAAACAAAGTTAGATGTAAATGCAACAGCAACAAATTCTGATTATACAGTAGATATAATGGGAAATGATAATTTACAAGAAGGAGAAAATGTTATTACTATTTTAGTAACAAATAACTCCGGAGATAATATTGCTACATATCAAGTAGCTTTAAATAAAAGTTTAGTTGATGAAGAAGCAATAGCAAGAGAACAAGAAGAGGAAAGACAAAAAGAAGAACAAAGAAGAATGATAGTTATAGGTGCTGTAGTAGGAGCAATTGCTTTAATAATTATAATTACATTAATTATTAGACATAGAAGAAATAAGGCGTGGGCAGAAGAATATACAGTTCCATTTTCAGGACTAAATGATGACGAGTTTGTAGAAGATGAAAAAGAACAAGAAGAGCAAGATATAGAACAAGATAATGAAGAAGAATGGACTAAAGAAAAAGCAAGAAAACAATTTTTAGATGATTATGATAATAATACATATCATGACCAGGAAAGAGCTTCAAAAAGAAAACATAAAGGAAAGAGATTTAAATAAAGATAAGGTGCATATATTGCACCTTATTTTAAAAAAAATTAACGTTTTTACAAATTTCGACAAATTTTTTAAAAATAATATGTTAATATAGAATTGTTAAACTGCAGTAGAACAAATTTTAATCAATAAAGTTTTTTAAAAATTTATATTACAATTTAATGAGGAATAATATTTATTTTTCAGTGATAAATTAAGTATTAAAATCTTATAAATGTTTGAATCAATAATATTATTTATTTACAAGTTAATTATCAAATTAAATTTTATCTATAAAATCTATTTTTCTATTGAAAAAAGTTAATAAAGATGTTAAAATAAAGGAGGAATAACATGCAAGATAGATTACCTTTAACATCTGATTATGTATTTAAGAGGATTTTTGGACAAGAAGAAAATAAAGAAGCTTTAAGAGATTTTTTAGAGAGCATATTAGATGTTAAAATAAGGAATATAGAAATAAATAATCCAGAAATACCAAAAAATTATTATGATAGTAAATTTGGAATTTTAGATTTAAAAGTAACATTAAATAATGAAATGGTGGTAGATGTAGAAATACAAATGCAAAATGAGCATAATATAGAGCAAAGAATGCCATACTATTTAGCTAGTAATTATGCAAATAGTTTAAAAGAAGGAGAGTTATATACTGAAACTAAAAAGTCGATTGTAATAAGTATTTTAAATTTTAACTATTATAAAAGAAATGAATATCATTCAGTAGCTAAAATGATATTTGAAGAGCCGAAGCCAGAAGAAGTAGTAGATATGGGATATAAAAAAGAAGACGTTTACGCAAGTGAATATTTGGAAATGCATATTATAGAGTTACCAAAGTTTAGAAAGAAGAAACCAGAAATACATACAAAGTTAGAACAATGGCTATGGTTATTTATAGGGAGTGAGGGGCAAGTGAGGAAAGTAAGTAAAATAAATAAAGAAATAGAAAGAATAAATAAGAAGTTAGCTTCTATGAGCTTAAGTGATGAGGAAAGAAATAATTATGAATTTAGATTAAAAGCCATAAGGGATGAGGCAGATGCAATTGCTTATGCAACAAAAAAAGGTCTTGCCCAGGGAATAGAACAGGGAATAGAACAGGGAATAGAGCAAGGGATAGAACAAGGAAGACAGGAAAGAGATATAGAAATTATAAAAGAAATGTTAAAAAATAACTTTTCTATAAAACAAATAAGTAATATTACTAAATTAACAGAAAAAGAAATAGAAGAAATAAAAAAAGCTAAAAAGGATTCCAAATAGGAATCCTTTTATATTAAGGAAGGATTAGCAACATCCACCTCTATTACCACCACAACAGCAGCAAATTAAAAGTATAAGGATTATAATCCAGCAACAATCATCGCCAAATCCGAATCCACCGCATCCTCTGTTCTCTGGCATAGCATAAAACCCCCTTCCAATTAACTAATATGTTTTCTTTTGTTGTTTCCTTTGTATGATATATCTTATGAAATTTATAAAAATGTGTTACAAAAAACAATTTGTATATAAAAGTTTTTGATAAATTTTTTTCGTTTTTTGTTTTGTTCGCTTTAATTAGTTTTTGTTTTATGTTAGAATACATTTTGTTAGGAGATGGAAGAATGTCAGGGGCAAAAAAAATAGGGGAAATATTTAGTGATTATAAAGCAAATTCTAATATAAAATATGCACAAATAGTGGCTTTGAATGTACTAAAAAAAACAAATACATTAGAAGTAGTATTGTATTATGATGAATACATAGAAATAAAAGAAATATGGTATTTTGAAAAATTTTTGCAAGAAAGATTCCATTTTAGTAATATAGATATGAAAATAAAATACCATGATGCAGTTGAGAAAAAAAGTATTGTAGAAGAATGGAAAAATATTATAGCATATATGTCACATAAATATCCATTAATGAAACCAATGCTTTTGTTAAAAAGTGATGTAGAAGTGAATGAAAAGGATATATTAGTTAGAATGCACATAAAAGGAGCAGATTTTTTACGTGCAAAAAAAACTGATAAAGAACTTGTACATGTATTGGAGAATCTTTTTGGAGAAAAATATAATATTGAATTAAGAGAAGAGCTATCTAAAGAAGAAATGAAGAAATTAAAAGAAAAACTTGAGGAAGAAGAAGCATTTATTGTAGCTCGTATTGAAGAAGAAAACAAGAAACATGAAGAAGAAACAATACCAGTTCAAGAATATGTAGAACCAGATTATCAAATGCCAACAGACGAAGATTATATTCCAGAAGAAGTAGAGGCTGAAGTAGAACCGGTAAATATGGAATATATAATGGGAAAACCATCAAGAGCAAAAGAAAAACATGTAATGGTAAAAGAATTAGGAGCGGATTCAGGAAGAGTAACATTAGAAGGAAGAGTTGTAACAGCAGATGTACGTGAAACAAAATCAGGAAAAGGAATATTAATATTTGATATTTATGATGGAACAGGAAGAATTACAATAAAATCTTTTTCAAAAGACTTAAAAGAAGGAAAAGAGATGATAGAAAAAATAGAACATGCAAAAGCTATAAAGGCGATAGGTAAGGCAGGTTTGGATTCATATGCAGGGGATGTAACTGTAATTGCAAATACTATAATAGAAACAGAGACAGAATTTCCAAAAATGCCGGAAGAAGATGATAGTACACCTCTTATATATGGAAGTTCAATGAATATAACAGAACCTTTAGTAAAAATAGATGAATTAGGAGTAGACGATGGTAAAATTTCTTTACAAGGAGAAGTAATATATTCAGAAGATAGAACATTGAAATCAGGAAAGACACTATTTAGTTTTGATTTATATGATGGAACAAGTACAATTACATGTAAAGCATTTTTAGAAAAAGATAGAGCAAAGAAGACAATGAAAAGAATAACAGGTGCTAAAGGAGTGAAGATTTCAGGAACAGCGTCTATGGATACTTTTTCAAATGAATTAACAGTAATGGTAAATACAATAATAGAAACGGAAGGTTTGAAAAAGGAAATAAGACAAGACAATAGTGAAGTAAAAAGAGTAGAGCTTCATATGCATACTCAAATGAGTCAAATGGATGCCATGACATCAGCCACTGATTTAATAAAAAGAGCAATGAAATGGGGAATGAAATCAATTGCAATAACAGACCATGGAGTAGTTCAAAGCTTCCCAGAAGCACATAAACTTCTTGGATATGATAATCCAGATATGAAAATAATCTATGGAATGGAAGCTTATTTAGCACCAGATAAAAATCCAGCAGTAGAAAATTCAAAAGGACAAGATTTAGATACAACATATTGTGTACTAGACTTAGAAACAACAGGATTTTCAGCAACAACAGAAAAAATAACAGAAGTAGGTATAATGAAATTAAAAAATGGAGAGGTAATAGATGAATTTAGTTGTTTTGTTAATCCTGAAAAACATATACCAGAAAGAGTAACAGAAGTAACTAATATCACAGATGAAATGGTTGCTGATAGCGAAACAATAGATAAAGTATTTCCTAAAATATTAGAATTTTTAGGAGATTCAGTAATTGTTGCACATAATGCAGGATTTGATGTAGGCTTCTTAAAACAAAATGCTAAAAATTTAGGATATGATTTTGATTATACATATATAGATACTTTAAGTTTAGCAAAAGACTTATTCCCAGAATATAAAAAATATAAATTAGGAAAAATTGCAGAAAATTTAGGAATAAAAGTAGAGGTGGCTCACCGTGCTTTAGATGATGTAGATACTACAGTAAAAGTATTTAAAGTAATGCTAGATATGCTAGAAAAACGTGGAGCAAAAAAAGTAGACGATATAGATAAAGTTAGTAGAACAGAAGAAGCAAAGAAAGAAGAATATAAGAAATTAAAAACATATCATGCAATAATTTTAGCAAAAAACTATATAGGATTACGTAATTTATATAAATTAGTATCATATTCACATGTAAAATATTTTTATAGAAGACCACGTATACTTAAAAGTTTACTTGAAAAATATAGAGAAGGATTAATTTTAGGAAGTGCATGTGAAGCAGGAGAACTATACCAAGCAATAGAGCTTGGAAAAACAGATGAAGAAATAGAAGAAATTGCAAACTTCTATGATTATTTAGAAATACAACCAATAGGAAATAATAATTTCTTAATAAGAAATGAAACAGTAAAAGACGAAGAGGCTTTAAGGGACATTAATAGAAAGATAGTAGCTCTAGGAGAAAAGCTAAATAAACCAGTAGTAGCAACATGTGATGTTCACTTTATGGACCCACAAGATGAAATATATAGAAGAATATTAGAAGCAGGACAAGGATATCAGGATGCTGACCAACAAGCACCATTGTATTTAAGAACAACAGAAGAAATGCTAGAAGAGTTTAGTTATTTAGGAAAAGAAAAAGCATATGAAGTAGTTGTAACAAATACAAATAAAATCTCAGATATGTGTGACAAGATAAGTCCAATATCACCAGAAAAATGTCCACCACATATTCCAGGTTGTGAACAAACAATTAAAGATATAGCATATAAAAGAGCACATGAATTATATGGAGACCCATTACCAGAAATAGTACAAACAAGATTAGATAAAGAGCTAGAGTCAATTATAAAAAATGGATTCTCAGTTATGTACATAATTGCTCAGAAACTAGTGTGGAAATCAAATGAAGATGGATATATAGTAGGTTCAAGAGGTTCTGTTGGTTCATCATTTGTAGCAAACATGACAGGAATAACAGAAGTAAACTCACTTCCACCACATTATAGATGCCCTAACTGTAAATATTCGGACTTTACAGATTATGGATATAAAAATGGATATGACTTGCCAGATAAAACATGTCCAAAATGTGGACATAAACTAGATAAAGATGGTCTAGATATACCATTTGAAACATTCCTTGGATTTAATGGAGATAAAGAGCCAGATATAGACTTAAACTTCTCAGGAGAATACCAAGCAAAAGCACATAAATATACAGAAGTAATATTTGGTAAAGGAACAACATTTAAAGCAGGAACAATAGGAACAATAGCAGATAAAACAGCATATGGTTATGTAAAAAAATATTTTGAAGAAAGAAATATACCAATAAATAGAGCAGAAACACAAAGATTAGCTGCAGGTTGTACAGGAATAAAAAGAACAACAGGACAACACCCAGGAGGAATCATAGTTGTACCAAAAGGAAGAGAAATATATGAGTTCTGTCCAGTACAACATCCAGCAGATGACCCAAACTCAGATATAATAACAACACACTTTGATTATCACTCTATAGATCAGAATTTGCTTAAACTAGATATACTAGGACATGATGATCCGACAGTAATAAGAATGCTTCAAGATATAACAGGAATAGATCCAAGAAAAGTACCGTTAGATGATAAAGAGACAATGTCAATATTTAGTTCAACAAAAGCTTTAGGAGTAACACCAGAACAAATACATTCAGAAGTAGGAAGTTTTGGAATACCAGAGTTTGGAACAAAATTCGTAAGGGGAATGTTAGTTGACACAAAACCAACAACATTCGACGAGTTAATACGTATATCAGGGCTATCACATGGTACAGACGTGTGGCTTGGAAATGCTCAGAGTTTAATAGAGCAAGGAACAGTAACACTTCAAGATGCAATATGTTGTCGTGATGATATAATGATTTACTTAATAAAAATGGGATTACCTCCAAATGATGCGTTTAAAATAATGGAATCTGTACGTAAAGGAAAAGTAGCAAAAGGAAAAGAACCTAAATGGGAAGAATATAAGGCTTTGATGAAAGAACATGATGTGCCAGATTGGTATATTAAATCTTGTGAAAAAATAAAATATATGTTCCCAAAAGCACACGCAGCAGCATATGTTACAAACGCCTTTAGAATTGCATGGTTCAAAGTACATGAGCCTTTAGCATATTATGCAGCATATTTTTCTATTAGAGCAGATGAATTTGATAGTGACTGTATGATTTTTGGAGAAGAAAAGGTAAAAAATAAAATGAAACAAATAGACTTAGAAGGAAATAGCGCAACAGTAAAAGATAAGAATATGTATGCTATTTTAGAGTTGGTACTAGAAATGTATGAAAGAGGTTTTACATTCTTACCAATGGACCTTTACAAATCTCATGCAACAAAATTCTTGGTAGAAGATGGAGCAATAAGACCACCTCTAAATAGTATACCAGGTCTTGGAACTGTTGCAGCTGAAGGTATTGCAAAGGCTAGAGAAGAAGGTAAGTTCATGTCAATTGATGACTTAAAAATACGCTCAAAAGTAGGAAATTCAGTTACAGACTTACTTAAAAATTATGGATGCTTAAAAGGTATGAGTCAAAGCAACCAGATGAGCTTATTCGCATAATGTCCTATTGGGGACGTTTCACTTTGGGACACATCTTTTGCAGGGATTTGTAGCAAGTTTTTAGATTTAAGCTTCGCTTACCGGTACTTTTTCTACCCTTAATTTCCCTACGAAAAAGTACCTAATCTAAAAACTTGCTTTAATAATCTTTTTTAGTTTATTTGAAGAAATAATTGTAAGCAAAATAGAAATAAAAAAAGCATAATTTAGTAGATTTTAATCATTTACAAATAAAAAATATAAAATACATTAAAGTGTAAATAATATTATAATAAAATAATGATTTAAAAAGCTACTAAACAAAAAGATAAAAAACAACAATTTTGTTTACTGTACTGAACAAAATTGCTGACAAAATTTCAAGAAGGGGATTTTGGCATATAAATATGTTGAGTAGAATTATCCTAAATATGTTTTAACAATGGATAAATATAATTTTTTACAAGAAGGAATTATTCACAAAAATGTAATTGATTGGTTATTGTGAAAATAAAAAAGAATAAATAAGACAGTAGGTAATATAAAAATGAGAATAGAAAGGAAAAGAAAATGCAAGAAATTTTTACATGGCAAAATATAACTATTTACTTAGTAATTATTAATTTATTTGGCTTTTTTATTATGTGGCTTGATAAAAGAAAAGCTAAAAAAGGAGCTTGGAGAATACCAGAAAAGACTTTATTTATAATAACAGCAATTGGTGGAGGAATAGGAACTACAGCTGGTATGTATGCTTTTCGTCATAAAACACAAAAAGTACAGTTTGTTGTAGGTTTTCCTCTAATTACAATACTTGAAATAATTGCAATTGTTTATTTTGCGTTAAAATAGGAAAAATATAATAAAAAATCAAAAAAGTATTTACAATTATGATTGTTTTAATATATAATACAAATATAATAGATAAATAAAAAACAATAAAACTAAAGAAAAGAGGAAAAGTAGATGATTAGAATAATCTCTGAAAGCCTTGCAGGAGTACACACACACACACACACACACAAGTAGGTTATTAGTAAATATAAACAGAATAGATATAAATAAAAAAGATAGTAATGAGACCTAAGAAATAGGTTTTATTGCTGTCTTTTTTGCGTTCTTAAGTTATTAAATTTCAAATATAAAACCAAAGAAAATGAAGGAGGAATACAAAAATGAAAAAAAAGAAAACATTAAAAGAAAAATTTAAAAGAAAGGAACGAGGAATTACACTTATTGCACTAGTAATCACTATAATAGTTTTACTAATTTTAGCAGGAGTAAGTATTGCTATGCTAACAGGAGAAAATGGAATATTAACACAAGCGGAAAAAGCGAACACAAATACAAGTATTGCACAAGAAAAAGAACAAATAGTACTAGCATATAATGGAGCAAAAACAGAAAATAATGGTGGAGATGTAGATGCAGTCGATTTAAATAGAAACTTTGGTTATAATGATACAAAGGCAAATGCAACAGATGAAGGAAATGGAACAATTTCAGTAAATTTCACAGATACTAATAGAACATATACAATAGATGAAAATGGAAATATTTCAGATCCAACAACTGGAACAACACCACCAACAGATGAAAATGATTTTGCTGGAAAACATTATGATACAGATACTGACATAGAAGTAGAAGGAAAATCGATAACAATACCAGGAGGAGCAACAGTATCTGGAATAGACGGAGAAAATGAAAGTGTAGACGATGGATTTGTAATTTATATAACAAATGATGACAAAATAACAGATTGGGATGCAGATACAAATTTAAATGAAATAAAAGATGTACAAGAAACATATGACCAATTTGTGTGGATACCAGTAGAAAAAGCAATAGTAACAGAAGAAGAAATAGGAGGAGACTTAGAAAATTATATAACAACAAATAATGTATACCCAATGGCAGTAAAGAAAGCAGACGAAACATATAGTGGAATATTATATGATTTTACAGAAGAAAATGGAATATTAAAAATAACACCATATGATTATACAACAACATCAAGTAATAGAGAACCAGATGTCGTAGGTGATGATACAGGAAGTTATGTAAGTGAAGGAGTAACAAAAACTGGTTTACAAGCAGAATATAAAGAAATGATAGAAGGAGTAGAATCAAAAGAAGGATTTTGGGTAGGAAGATATGAAACAAGTAATATGAAACCAGATAGTACGCAAGATAATACAAATGTTGTTAAAGTAGTAAAAGGGACAACTAATGGAATTGGCGATGTACAATGGTATAGAATGTATGCACAACAAAAAAATTATGATGATTTGAAATTAACGAAAAGTTCTAATGTAAAAAGTAGTATGATATGGGGAAGTCAATGGGACCAAATAATGATATGGATGAAAGACGTACCAAATAAAGTAAATACTACTAATGGAAATTATTATATAACAAATTCAGTAGGAATGGGAAATTTCGGAAATATAAGCGAAGTAGATAATGGATATTCAGACACATCAGCTCCAACAGCGACGGGATGTTTTGATGTAAAAAATATATATGATTTAGCAGGAAATGTAGATGATTGGACATTAGAGGTCACAGCTACAACCAGCAGAGTTAATCGTCGGAGGCTCCTACATTGCTACGAGTACTACTGACACGAGAGCGACTTACCGTGCAAAAAACTATCCGTACCGTTCGATTAGTTACTACGGATCACGTTCCACACTTTATAGTAGCACTGAGTCCTGAGTTTATTGTTTTACTAATTTTAGCAGGAGTAAATATTGCTATGCTAACATGAGAGAATGGGATACTAACACAAACACAAAGAGACAAAAATGAGACAGAAAATGCGACAAGAAAAGAAGAAGATTTAGCAAAATTCAAGAGCGTGTATAATTTATGCACCAAATTATACACGCTTATTTTTTAATAAATAATTGTGTATTTTGCTTTAAAATAGAGAAAATATAACAAAAAATAAATATTGGGTTAGTAGCATTTTGTGAACAGAGGATATTTTAGGATTATTTTTACAGTAGCAATTAATATTGCTGCTGTTTTTTTGCCCCGTCCCCAAAAACAGCAGCAGGTACACATAAAAAATTGCAAAATAAGGAATATTATATAAACCAATTTTAATTGTGAACAACTCGTGAACGCAAAATGACTATCTATAGTTATTCACAAAGTTATCCACAGTTTCCACAACATGGTTATGCACATATAATATTACAAAAAGACGAAAAAAGGAAGTTACATAACTAAGAAAAAATAACATAATTGTAAGAAAAATGAAATAAAAAAGTAATAAAAAAGTGCGAAAAATGAAGAAAAAACAAGTAAAATAAATATAAATCACTTAAAATGACGAAAAAACAGAAGTTAAATAATATCATTAGAAATATTATTGTCATAAAAATGTAAAACTAAAAATGTAGAAAAATAACGGAAAAGAAGATATAATGTAGAAAATATACTTGTGGATAAATTTCTAAGATGTGGATAACTTTTAAAATAAATGTACATATAATGTATAAAAGAAGGTGTTTTAATGTTATCAAAACTAAAATCTTTATTTAAAAGAAAAAAGAATCGCAGTATTGAGGAATATGATATAGATGAAAAAGATTTAAATATAGTATTATCAAAAGGAGCAATATTAGTAGATGTAAGAAGTGAGCAAGAATATGAAGAAGGGCATATGGAAGGTGCTATACTTCTTCCAGAATATGATATAAAGAAAAAAGCAAGTGATTTATTACCAGATAAAAATAAATATATAGTTGTATATTGTTCAAGTGGCACAAGAAGTAAAAAAGCACAAGAAGAGTTAAATAATATGGGGTATACGAAGGTTTATAATTTATATAATGGATATCAAAACTATTGAGATTTTATTAATTTTATGTTAAAATTTTTTCATAATAATAGCAAGAGGAGGAAAGATGAGACAAGAGAATATAAGAAATTTTAGTATAATTGCACATATAGACCATGGAAAATCTACTTTAGCAGATAGATTAATAGAAATGACAGGTTCACTTTCTAAAAGAGAAATGGAAGACCAAGTATTAGATAATATGGATATAGAAAGAGAAAGAGGAATCACAATAAAATCTCAAGCGGTAAGAATGGTGTATAAAGCTAAAGATGGTGAGGAGTATATATTAAATCTAATTGATACACCTGGACATGTTGATTTTAATTATGAAGTATCAAGAAGTTTAGCTGCATGTGATGGAGCTATTTTAGTAGTAGACAGTAGCCAAGGAGTTGAAGCTCAAACTTTAGCAAATGTGTATTTAGCAATAGATAATAATCTAGATATACTACCTGTACTTAATAAAATAGACTTACCAAATGCAAGAGTAGATGAAGTAAAACAAGAAATTGAAGATATAATAGGAATACCAGCTGGAGATGCTCCTTGTATTTCGGCAAAAACAGGATTAAATGTAGAAGAAGTATTAGAAAGAATAGTAACAGATTTGCCCTGTCCTAAAGGTGATGAGAATGCAAAAACAAAATGTTTAATATTTGACTCTTATTATGATAGTTATAAAGGAGCAGTTGCATCAGTTCGTGTGATGGACGGAAAAGTAAAAGTTGGAGACGAAATAAAACTAATGGCGACAAATAAAGAATTTGTTGTAACTGAAGTTGGATATTTCATGCCAGGCTCTCTTATGGCGACTAAAGAGATAAAAGCAGGAGAAGTAGGTTATATTGCAGCTAGTATAAAAAATATAGCAGATATACATGTTGGAGATACAATAACTTTAAAAAATAATCCAGCAGAAAAACCATTAAAAGGATATAAAAAAGTAACTCCAATGGTATATTGTGGATTATATCCAGTAGATGGAAGTGAGTATCAAGGATTAAAAGAAGCATTAGAAAAACTAAAACTAAATGATGCAGCACTAGAATATGAACCAGAAACATCAGCAGCATTAGGTTTTGGATTTAGATGTGGATTTTTAGGATTATTACATTTAGAAATAATAGAAGAAAGATTAGATAGAGAGTTTGATTTAGGGTTAATTACAACAGCGCCATCAGTTATTTATAAAGTTTATAAAACAGATGGACAAGTTATTGAACTATATAATCCGGAAGATTTACCACCATCTCAAGAAGTTTCATATATAGAAGAACCATATGTTACAGCAAATATCTTTACACCAAAAGATTATATAGGAAATATAATGGAACTTTGTCAAAGAAGAAGAGGTATTTATATAGATATGAAATATTTAGATGAAAGTAGAGTTACATTAATATATGAAATGCCTTTAAATGAAATAATATATGATTTCTTTGATAATCTAAAATCAAAAACAAAAGGATATGCATCACTTGATTATGAATTTAAAGAATATAGACGAGCTGATTTGGTAAAATTAGATATTTATATAAATGGAGAAATAGTTGACGCTTTAAGTTTTATAGTTCATAAAGATAGCGCATATGATAGAGGAAGAAAAATGGTTCAAAAATTAAAAGAAGTAATTCCAAGAAAATTATTTAAAATTCCTATCCAAGCAGCTATTGGTGGAAAAATAATTGCAAGGGAAACTATTTCAGCTTTAAGAAAAGATGTTTTAGCTAAATGTTATGGTGGAGATATAACTAGAAAGAAAAAATTGCTGGAAAAACAAAAAAGAGGAAAGAAGAAAATGCGTGAAATTGGAAATGTAGAAATTCCACAAGAGGCATTTTTATCAGTATTAAAATTAGATGATGATAATTAGGAGAATGTAAATGGAAAATAAAGAAAACTATAGTGACCAAATTGAAGGAAGAAATAGTGTTATAGAATTGTTAGAAAGTGGAAAAGATATAAATAAAATATTTGTAGAAAAGGGAGAAAAACATGGCTCTATTCATAAGATAATAGCCATGGCAAAAGAAAAAAGAGTTATAATAGTAGAAAAAGATAAAAAACAAATGGAAGAAATGGCACAAAACAAAAACTATCAAGGAGTAATTGCTTTAGTTCCGCCTTTTTCCTATTGCGAAGTTGAAGATATATTAAATAGAGCAAAAGAAAAAGGAGAAGATCCTTTTGTATTAATATTAGATGGAATAGAAGACCCACATAATTTAGGTTCTATAATAAGAACCGCTGAAACAGCAGGAGTGCATGGAGTAATTATACCAAAAAGAAGAGCCGTAGGAGTAAATAGTACTGTTGCAAAAGTCTCTAGCCGGAGCTGTAGAACATATGATGGTAGCAAGAGTTACAAATATATCAGATACGATAGATAAACTAAAAAAAGAAGGTTTATGGATATGTGGAACTGATATTAATACTGATAAATATTATTATGAACAAGATTTGACTGGTCCTATAGGAATAGTTATTGGGAATGAAGGAAGCGGAATGAGTGATAAAGTTACAAAAAAATGTGACTTTTTAGTTAAAATTCCAATGTTAGGAAAAGTAACATCATTAAATGCTTCTGTGTCAACAGGTATTGTAATATATGAAGTTTTAAAACAACGTATACAAAAGAAATAAAGGAAAGGAGAAAATAAAAAATGATGACTAGAAAAAAAAGAAGAGTATTTTTAATAGTAATAATAGTAGTAATCTTATTAATATTAGCAACAACATTTGTTGTATTATATTTAAATACAGATATGTTCAAATCTAGTAAGACTTTATTTGCAAAGTATATGGGGGAAAATGCTGATAATTTAAAAGCTTTAGAGAATATAATTAGTAAAACAGAATATGATATGCAATTGGAAACTAATCCTTATAATGAAACAATTGAAGCTAAAGTAAATTATACACAAAATATAGGAACTACCGAAGAAAATACAAATAATGGGATTAATCAACTAAAAGTCACAATAGAAGGACAGACTGATAACAATAACCAATATGATTATCGCGCTATAAAATTGTTAAAAAATGATGAACAAGTATCACAAGCAGAGTATTTGCACTCAGGAAGTAATTATGGAATAAAATTTTCAGATTTGTTTAATCAATATTTAGTATCTGGAAATACTAATTTAAAAGAATTATTCAGAAAAATAGGATATAGTGAAGAAGAATTGCAAAATATACCAGATACAATAACTTTAAATACAAACTTTTTAAATGATATGAAGTTTAGTGATGAAGAACTAACGTCTTTAGGAGAAAAATATATTGGAATAGTAAACCAAAATATATTAGATACAAACTTTAGTAAACAAAGTAGACAAACAATAACTATAGATGGACAAAATTATATTGCTAATGCATATATATTAAGTTTAACAAAAGAACAATTAAATAATATATATGTAAATCTTTTACAAGCTATTGAAGAAGATGAAACTATATTAGGAAAAATAGATATATTGCAAAATAAAATAGATGAAGTTACTTTAGGAAATAATAGCATTAATTTAAGGGAAGATTTAATAAGTAGTATTGATAGAACAATTAATAGAATAAATCAAAGTAATATAGGAAGCGACGAAACTAGAATTATAGTATATGAAAGTGAAGGAGAAACATTAAGAACTAGAGTTGAAACTCAAGACTATCAAACTAATATAGATTATATAAATATATCTGGGAAAACTTTTTTTGAAATATTAGTTTCAAATGGAGAAAGTGAAAAATATAGAATTACATTAAATTATGATTCAAATACATTAAATATAGAAGTTAATGATAGTGAAAAAGCAACTGCATTTACATTTAATAAAACAGAAGAAATAAATAATCAATCAAGAAAACAGAATTATGACCTTATATATGAAGTTAGTGATAAAAAAGTTGATATAAATGTAATTAGAAATACAGAAATAAAAAGTATAAATAATATGGAAAGTTTTAATAATGAAAATGCGGTTATGCTAAATACTTTAGATGAAACACAGACTCAAGAAATAATTAACACTGTAAGAACTAGCTTAGATAGTGAATTAGAAACAATTAGACAAGAAGTAGCATATCAGGATATAGAGCAGATGCTAATAGAACTTGGATTAATGAAAGATTCAACTGTTTTAGGTTCAGAGGGAATAACTGAGACAGAGAAAAATAGATTTAATGCTGATTTTGAATTGTTGCAAGGAGAAAATATAGCAGGCGAAAGTGTAGTAAGATCTATTCAAGCAGTAAAAAGTAATATAGCAAATATGGAAGTTGTATCTGACAATGAGTTAAGATTAACAATTATGAGAAACCAAGGAAATGAAGAAATCGTAAATACCTTAACAACTTTCTTGGAAGATAGTAGAAATAATAAATACAATATAAGCGTTCAATATGATGAAAATGGTCTTGTAAACCAGTTAATTCTAACTATAGTAGAAGATAGATAAGCATGAAATTTTATATAAAAAAACAGTGTAAAAATCGTTTTATAAAATTTTTTGAAAAAAATATAAAAAAAGTGTTGACAAAGAAAAAAAGTTAATGTATAATAAAAATCGTTCCGCACAAGGGAACATAAAAAGTACATTGAAAAATAAACAAAAATCCTTTAGAGAAAAACCTAAGCGGTACGAAAAGTACCAA
>CALXEW010000017.1 GCA_944387435.1 uncultured Clostridia bacterium
CAAGTAAGATTATCAGCGAAAACCAAGTGATAGTTACAGAAAATTTACAGATAAAGAATATGGTAAAAAATCATCATTTAGCAAAATCAATAATAGATGCATCATGGTATGAGCTTATAAGACAAATAGAATATAAGGCTAAATGGAATGGAAGAAAGTATATTAAAATAGATACTTTTTATGCTAGTAGTCAGCTATGTTCTGTATGTGGATATCAGAATGTAGATACAAAAGATTTATCAGTTAGGGAATGGACATGTCCTAAGTGCAAAATAAAACATGACAGGGATATAAATGCTGCGACAAATATCCTAATGGAAGGATTAAGAAAAATAGCATAGAGAAAAAATATAGGGCAGGGACTGCCCGAATTAACGCCTGTGGAGATAGTAGGTTACGAGGTCTATGAAGCAGGAAGCCCATTGGCTTTAGACAATGGGTAGTTCACCTATAAGAGAATTAGTAAATAAAAATTTTGTGTGTTCGCTTGTTTTTTACAAAAAAATATTATATATTTATAAACATAGGAAATGAGAATAAGCGGAGTTGGTTGCCACCTTAACTCTTTGATGTGTACATACTTGTTCCACAGCTATTTGTTGTGAGATTGACAGCGGAGGTGGTGCTATGGTAGAAACAATATTATTAACAAGCATTAAACTACTTTTCTTTGGATTAGTAGGAGTAACTATCATAAATTTTGCCTTAGTCATCGTTATCGTGTATATACTACATAGGCAATAAAAAAATAAACCATTCTGCTTTTGACCGAGTGAATGGTTTATCTATTTGATTTCGGCAACCACTTTGTGGTTTCTCCATTTCCTATACTTATTATACACAGATTTATTTATTTTGTCAAATGATAAATCTAAACTTTTTATAAAAGGTGTGAATAAAATGTTAGATAATTCTTTGAGCTATTGTATTAATGAAAAATGTAGTAAAAAAGATGAATGCTTAAGATTTAGAGAAAAGAAAAATATAAATATTGGTGAAACGTATTTTGCATTAAATGAAGAGGATTGTTCAAAAAATAATTGCTATATAAATAAAAATGAATATTATAAAAAGATGATAATAGATGCAATAGAAAAAGAGGCAAAAGATAACATTGACAGGAAATTTCTATTAAACCTATGTTATTCTTTATTAAAAAAATCTAAGGAATTTAATTTAGATAATAAATTAAAACAAAAAATTAGAAATTTAGAAAATAGTTAAAACAATATAGAGTTTTAATTATTTTTTTATTAAGCTTAAGCATTGTGGAACGAAGTGAAACAAAAACCGCTCGCTATGCGAGTGAGATTAAAAACTTATAGAAAGGCATCTCTTATATGATATAATATGGGTGTTCAAGCCTATAAAAATATAGGAGGAAGATAATATATTATAAGTTAAGAGAAGATATACAAGGATATATCAAAGATTTATGTAAGTGGAAAGGAGTAGAAATCATAGAGAGACATATGATGCCAGACTATGTACATTTGCTATTATCAATACCACCAAAGCAAGAGATATCAAGTTTTATGGGGTATTTAAAAGGAAAGAGTGCAATGATGATATTTGCCAAACACACAAATTTAAGATATAAATTTGGAAATAGTAATTTTTGGGCAAGAGGATATTATGTAAGTACAGTAGGATTAAACAAAGCAACAATAAGAAAATATATAAGAGAGCAAGAAAAAGAAGATATGCTAGAAGATAAATTAACAAAGAGAGAAGCACATAACCCTTTTAAGGGTTGGCGAAAGTAGTCATTACGTCAAATGTTATATGCTCTTCTAGGGCTTGTTCAAACCACGCGTTTTACACGTGGTTATGATTCATATAAAGCTTAACTAAAATAATAAAGAGTTAGAAAAGATAATATTAAAATATTGTTAATTAAAAAATATTAAAGGAGAGAAAAAAGTGAAAAAATCCGATTATGATTTTTATTATAAAAAATTTTTTAAGGAAAATAAAAATGAAGAATATAAAGTTGCAAGTTATAAAGAATTAAAAAAATTGTTTTATAATATGGAAAAGGGAAAAGAAATAAAAGAAGTTAAATATAAAGAAGCTAAAGAAATAGCAAGATTATATGCGTTAGCAACAGGACTAATAGCTATGTCAATACATGTTAGCTATGATTTTATAGAGGATAAGTATAAAAATGATAGTATAATATATTCATCGTTATTAACTAATATATCAAATGATATTATTGCTATTATAAAACTGATTGATAATGGGTTTGAATTTCAAGCAAATAATTTGTTTAGAAATTTAATAGAATTATTATATATTTTTTTAGTAATGTTGATTAACAAACAGAAAAGAAATGAATATTTTGATTCTGCTAGACTTGAGAATTCATATTCTGTTTGGCAAAAAAATACAAGAATGTCAAAATTAAATGAGGAATTATCGAAATACGAAAAAACTATACTAAATGAAGAATTACAAAAGAAAATGAAGGAACAAAGAACAAGAATGTATAGATACTATTCCTCATGTGCTCATAATGATTTTAGTTCTGTATGTTTATGGTGTCATTCTCTTAATAAAGAAGTTAGTTCTGAAAGTTCTTCATATTTTAAATATAATTTATGGGGAATATATAATTATAGAGCTAAAGAAATACTAGAAGCTTTAAATAGACTTATGTGGATATATTCTACATATTTTAAAAATATTATTACTAAGCCAGAATATTTTGATAGGCGTAATTATGTTTTTAAAGAAAATTATATATTTTGGAATAGTGGTATAATGGGATTATTAATGTCAGAAAAAGAATTGATAAGTTTAATTATAAAACAAGCAGACAAAGAGTTTTAAAATATGAAATTTTATAAATTAATACAAAAATAGAACTAGATTTACTTATTTAGAAGAAATCTAGTTCAATAAACAAAAAATAAACATATAAATATATGATTTATTCTAAAAGCATTTTAGCAAAAAAAATGCTAGAAGTCAACAAATTTAGCAAATAATTTATAAATCATAAATATCTAAATTTTTAAAAGCAGGGTCATATAAATTTGTACCATCAAAATTAAATCTAGAACCATGACAAGGGCAGTCCCAAGTCTTATCAATATCATTCCATGAAAGCAGACAACCTAGGTGTGTACATATAGGTTTTACTGCATAAATTTTACCATCAGGATTTTTATAAATACCTATTTTTTCACCGTTAACTTCAATAATACTACCGGAATTATTTTTTATTTTCTCGAAATCCATATTACTTTTTTTAAGTTTATCTAGTAGAAGAGAATTAGTAGATTGAACAACCATATTTTTTAGTTCATCTATATTTTTTATAGGTTTTATCCTAGAAGGTTTAAATAAATAAGCATATTTATTATAATTTCCTGAAATTTTATCTACAATAATATTAGCAGCTATATTAGATAAAGTCATGCCCCATTTTTTAAAACCTGTTCCAATAAACATATTTGGCATGCTAGTGGAAAAAGAACCAATATAAGGTATTTTATCTAAAGAAATACAATCTCTAGTATTCCATCTAAATAAAATCTCCGAATCAGGATAATATTTTTTTGAAATTTCTTCTAATTTACCATAAGTATCTTTATATGAGCTAGGATGTCCAGTTTTGTGATCCATTCCGCCAATTAATAAAAGTTCTTTGTTATTATATTTTGCAGTTCTAAAAGAAAAAGCAGGAGTGCTACTAGATATGTGCATACCATTAAATAAAGTTTTTTTAGTATCTACAGCAATTAAATAAGATGTTGATTGATACATTTTTAGAAAATATAAACCAGGAAAATTAATAAAAGGATAGTGACTTGCAATAATAACATATTTGGATTTTATATTATGGTCTTTTGTGTATGTTATATAATCACCATTATCCGTTTTTACATCTACTGCGGTTGTATTATTATAAATTTCACCGTTTGCTTTTGTAATACATTTAGATAATCTAGCTAAATATTTTACTGGATGGAATTCAGCTTGGTTTCTAAAACAAATAGCTGCTAACACATCAAGAGGAAGTCCTGTTTTAGTAACAAGTTCACAATTATAATCTAGGGTAGAAACAGCATTTACCTCTTTTTTTATTAAAGAGATTTCCTCTTTTTTTGTTGTATAAACATATGCATTTTGGAGTCTAAAATCACAATTAATATTTTCTTCATCAATAATATTTTTGATATTTTGAATAGCTTCTTCATTTGCATATAAATAATCTTTTGCAAATTTTTGTCCATAAGAATTAACTAAATAATCATAAAATAATCCATGTTGACTTGTAATTTTAGCTGTAGTATGGCCGGTTGTTTTAGAAGCAATTTCAGATTTTTCTAGGATAGTTACTTTATATCCTAATTTTGTTAAATAATATCCACATGTAAGACCAAATATGCCAGCTCCTATAATACAAATATCAGTTGTAATATCTTCTGTAAGTTCGTTTTTTACATTAATATTTTTTAAAACTTCATTATTAGAAAGCCATAAAGAGTTCATAAAATTCACCTCTAAAAGTAGTATAACCAACTTTTTAGAATAAATAATAAAAATTATGGAAAAATATTAATTATAGTGATATACTATGTAAAGAAAAAATAATTTTAAAAATAAGGAGGCAATTTTATGGGAGAAGAATTAAAGAAAAAATTATTTAGAAATCAAACTACAGGATGGGAAAATGTAAGTGAAGAAGAAAAAGCAGAAATAAATGAAGTATCTAGAAGTTATATGAATTTTCTAAACAAGGCAAAGACAGAAAGAGAGTTTATAAAAAGAGCAAAAGAATTAGCTGATAGCAATGGCTATAAGGATATAATGACTTTTGATACATTAAAACCAGGTGATAAAGTTTATTTTATAAATAGAAAAAAGAGCATGTATCTTGCTATAATAGGAGAAAATGATATTGAAAATGGACTACATATTATAGGGTCACATGTAGATTCACCAAGACTAGATTTAAAACCAAATCCTTTATATGAAGATGGAGGATTAGCATATTTTAAAACACATTATTATGGTGGAATAAAGAAATATCAATGGACAACTATACCACTTAGTATGCATGGAGTAATAGTTAAAACAAATGGAGAAGTAGTAGAAATTGATATTGGTGAAAACGAAGATGACCCAATATTTACAATAACAGATTTGTTACCACATTTAGCACAAGAGCAAATGGAGAAAAAATTAAAAAATGGAATAGATGGAGAGGATTTAAGTCTTTTAATTGGTAGCATTCCTTATAAAGATGGAGACAAAAAAGTTTCTGAAGGTGTAAAACTAAATATATTAAATATATTAAATCAAAAATATGGTATAACAGAAGAAGATTTAACAAGTGCAGAAATAGAATTAGTACCAGCATTTAGAGCAAGAACATTAGGATTAGATGGAAGCATGGTTGCAGCATATGGACAAGATGATAAAGTGTGTAGCTATACTTCACTTCATGCAATGATGGAACTTCAAAATGTAAAAAATACAGCAATATGTATTTTGTCAGATAAAGAAGAAATAGGAAGCATAGGAAATACTGGTATGGAATCTCATATGTTTGATTTCTTTATATCTGAAATATTGAATAAATTAGGAGTAAATAGGCCAAATCTATTAGATAAAGTATTTTGCTTTTCTAAAATGTTATCATCAGATGTTGACGCTGGTTTTGACCCATTATATGCTTCAGTATCAGACAAACACAATGCGGGATTCATAGGAAAAGGAATTAGCTTAAATAAATATACAGGTTCAAGAGGGAAATCAGGAGCTTCTGATGCTAATGCTGAATATGTAGCTTGGGTGAGAAATATATTAGAAAAGCATAATATAAGATATCAAGTTGCAGAATTAGGAAAAGTAGATATAGGTGGAGGCGGAACAATCGCATACATCATAGCTAATAAAGGTGCAGATGTAATAGATTGTGGTGTTCCAGTACTTTCAATGCATGCACCATATGAAGTAACAAGTAAATTTGATATATATTCTGCATACAAAACTTATAAAGCTTTTTGGCAAGAATAATAAATAGTAAAATTAAAAAATAAATAACGCGTGGTTTTCCATGCGTTATTTTTGTAAATAAAAGGAAAATTTATTTTAAATTTTTTAACAAATCAATTATTGATGAAACGAATTCTTTTTGTTCATCAGAAAGATTAGTGATTTTTTCATATAATTCCATATTTTTTTTCACATTTGGATGTGTCATAAATTTTCCATATAAAATATTTGGTGGAACTCCTAAAATATTCATATATTGTATCAAATTTTGAGTTTTTACACCGTTATTACCATTTTCAATTCTAGAAATATATTTCAAAGAGATTCCTAATTGTTCAGCCAAATCTTCTTGAGTAATTTTTGCTTTTTTACGAAAACTTCTTAATACTTTACCAAAATGTTTATCGATATCAGATTTTGAAATACAATCCATATTTAATACCTCCAAGCCTTAGAAATATCAACAATAGTATAACAAGCAAGTTCTAAATATTGAACACATTAATACTAGGAATAAAATCATATGGAAATTTTTACTAAAAACTTTCAAAAACACTTGAAATTATGTATCGCATATGATAATATCTATCTTGCTAAGGTACACTATTAGTTATACCCAAAAACAAAAGAATTATGAGTTGATATAAAAATAAGAAAAGAAGGTATGTGAAAAATGGTAAGAGATGAGGATTATATTGACTTTTTAAAACTAATAGTTTCTTGTATTAGTAATGGCGATTATTTTTCAGCAAAAGAATTATCTAATTTAGAGTTAGAAAAGATGAAACAGAAAACAAAGAATGAGAATAAAAAAATAAGATAGCCTATCTTTTATTATAAGTTGCTTTTTACTTGCTTGACATATTATGTAAAACAAATTATAATAGTAAAGTATCGCTAAGCACGATTTTTAGGAGGTTGTCAGATGCTTAGTGCTCAAGAAGCAAGAAAGAGGTCTGAAAAGTCGAGGAAGGCCTACCTGAAGCATGAGTGGAAAAAACTCAAGAAAAAGCGTAAGAAAACTATCAAGCAAGGCAAGTTTTGTTTCAGGGTAAAGGAACTTTCCTATGAGGCCAGGAAGAGACTCAAAGACGACGGTGGTTATAACATCACAAGAGATGGAGATTACGAGGTTGTCAGTTGGGAAAAATCCTTGTCTTAAAACTTGAGTGTTCTGACACATTCCCATAGGTTTATATGGGAGAGAAGTAGTATGCTTTCATTATTGAAAGCATACTGCTTTTTGCTTAAAAAAATAAAATAATATTGATAAATAACAAACTATGGTTTATACTTAAAAAAATAGGGGGAAATATGAAAGAAAATGAATTTTATACAATTTGTTCTAAGTTAGAAGAAATAGAAAATTATGAATTTAAAGATGTAAATGAAAATGATTTAGAATTAAAGAATTTAGATGTTAGTAAATGTGAATTTAAGAATTGTAGAATTATAGATTCCGACTTTGAAAATGCAAATTTTAGTGATATCAAATTTGAAAATTGCGATTTTTCAAACAGTAAGTTTGTAGGTGCAAGTTTTGTAAGAGTGACATTTAAAAACTGCAAATTAATTGGATGCGATTTTACAGAAAGTAGTTTATATGATATAAAGATAGAAGAAAGTAATTTAAAATATATAAATTTAAATTTATCTGTATTTAAAAATGTTATAATTAATAAAAGTGATTTACAAGATAGTAGTATAAGTGAAACTAAATTGAAAAATGTTAAATTTAAAGAGGATAATTTTGTAAATAGCCAATTATTTAAAACTAATTTGAATAAAATAGATTTTACAACATGTGATATAAATGGAATAGTAGTAAGTATAGAAGATGTAAAAGGTATGGTTGTAAATGAAATTCAAGCAATTCAATTATCTAAATTATTGGGGGTAGTTATAAAGTAAAAGGAGTAGAACATATGATAAGAAAATTTAGAGAAGAAGATACTGTAAAGGTTATGACAATATGGACTAAGGGGAATTTTGAAGCACATAGTTTCATTGATAAGGATTACTGGTTATTAAATTTCAATAAAGTAAAAGATGAATACCTAAAAAAATCAGAAACATACGTATATGTTGATAACAATGAAATAAAAGGATTTATTAGTTTATTAGATAATTATTTTATAGGAGCTCTTTTTGTTAGAAAAGAGTATAGAAGACAAGGAATAGGAAGAAAATTGATAAATTATGTGAAAGATAAATATGACAGATTAGAATTACAAGTTTATGAGAAAAATATAAATGCTATATTATTTTATACAGCACTTGGTTTTATAAATAAAAAAATACAAATAGATAAAGAAACAAATGAAAAAGAATATGTAATGGAATGGAAAAAAGAAGAGGCTTAGATTGAATTAGCCTCTTCTTGTGTTATATAACCATATTCAACCATTGCATTTAATACATGTTCTTGTCTTTTTTTAGCTAAGTCAGGATTAACTGTTGGAGCATATACTGAAGGAGCGTTAGGAACTCCGTGCTAACATTGTTGCTTCATCTAAATTTAAATCTTTCGGTTCTTTGTTGTAATATCCCATACTTGCTTCATATATTCCATAATAGCCTTCTCCGAAATAACAAGTATTAACGTACAAAGTAAGTATTTCATCTTTAGAATAGTTTTTTTCTATATCAAAAGCTGCAATAATTTCACCAAGCTTTCTTGAAGCGGTTTCTTCTTGTGATAAAACTACATTTTTGGCAAGCTGTTGTGTTATTGTACTTCCACCTTCTCGTAATTCCCAATTACTAACATTTACCCAAATAGCTCGCCCTATTGCTATAAAATCAATTGGTCCATGTTCATAAAATCTGTGGTCTTCTACTGCAACAACAGCATTTAAATAATTTTTAGGCAAATCATTAAAAGAAACGAAATTATCACTATTTTCAATTTCTTCCATACGAGATATTAATGGTTTTTCCTCTAGAGCTTTTGAGTATGTACTATATCCAATTATAAAACAAACTGTTCCTGAAACTAATATAAGAACAAGTAAAATTAATAATATCTTCCTAAATAATTTCATAGGTTATCACCTTCTTTAAATGTATTATATAATAAAAATGAAGTGAAGAAAATATTATTAATAAAAAATTAATAATAAATAGAAATTTATAGAATAGAAGGTAAAACTTACTTACTTTAAGTGGTTAGTATTTTACTAATATAATCACAAATTAATGTCTTATTGAATAATATATTAACAAAAAAGGGGGGCACTATGAGTAAGATATTATTTACAAAGATGCACGGATTAGGTAATGATTATATTTTTATAGATATGATTAAAAATAAGTATCCATTTTTAGTAGAAGAAAAATTACCAAAAGTTGCACGCTATTTTAGTAAATTCCATTTTGGAATTGGTGGAGATGGTATTATTTTAATAGATAGTAGCGATAGAGCCGATTTTAAAATGAGAATTTTCAATAGTGACGGGTCTGAAGCGGAAATGTGTGGGAATGGAATAAGATGCTTTGCAAAATACATATATGATAATAAAATGACTGTTAAAAATAAAGTTAGTATAGAAACTTTATGTGGGATAAAAGAAGTCGAATTTATAAAAAATAGGAATGGAGTAGTAGAGCAATATAAAGTTAATATGGGAATACCTAAAATAGAAGGTGTTATAAGATTAAATATTTTAAATCAACCATTTATAATAAATAAAGTATCTATTGGAAATCCACATGCAGTTATTTTGGTAAAAGACGTAAATAGGGTAAATATAGAAAGGTACGGACCATTAATTGAAAATAATTCTAATTTCCCTAATAAAACAAATGTTGAATTTGTCCAGGTATTAGATAGAAATTTGATAAAAATGAGAGTTTGGGAAAGAGGTTCAAAAGAGACATATGCTTGTGGTACGGGAGCTTGTGCTGCGGTTACTGCTAGTAATTATAGAAATATTGCAGATAAAAGAGTGAAAGTATTATTAAGAGGAGGAGAATTATATATTAATTTAGACGAAAAATCTAAAACAATATTTATGCAAGGAATAGCAACAAAGGTGTTTGATGGTATAATAGATATATAGACATTTAAAAAGCTGGAAATTATCCAGCTTTTTCTTCTTTTATCATCTCGTCTATAATATCTGCAATTACTATACGTTCATTATATGGATATTTTACTCCCATATATTCAATATAAAGGTCATTTCCAAGACCAGGAAGTACTAAGATATCATCTTTATTCATCATATGAATAGCATATCTTATGGCTTCTGTTCTGTTTATTATAATTTTGTACTTTCCACCTGTTTTCTTTAAACCAACTTCTATTTCAGCAGCTATTTTTGCAGGGTCTTCTGTTCGTGCTTGGTCACATGTAAGAATTGTAAAATCAGCAAGTTTACCTGAAATTTCTCCCATAATAGGACGTTTCTTACTATCACGATCACCGCCAACACCCCAAGTACAGATAACGCGTCCTTTTGTATATGGTTTTACAGTTTGTAAAATAGACTCTAAGCTAGCAGGAGTGTGTGCATAGTCTATCATTATTTTATAGCCTAATTTATTTGGGACCATTTCACTCCTACCAAAAACGCTAACATTACTTAATGCGTCTTTTATGTTTTCATAAGATACATCGAAATATCTGCTTATGGCAATTGCACCTAATGCATTATATCCCATATATTTTCCAGGAATAGAAACTTCTATTTCTTTTTCATATTCAGATGTAACTAAAGTGAAAGATACAGAAGAGTTTGTATATTTAAAATCCTTTGCCATAACATCAGCTTTATTTTCTACACCAAATGTTATAATTTTTTTATCTGGCAGAAGCTTAGGAACTTTTCTTGTATATTCGTTATCTAAGTTAATAACACAAGTAGGTGACATTTTTAGTAAAGAAAGTTTTGCTTGAAAATAGTCTTCCATTGTAGGATGTTCTTTTGGACTTATATGGTCTTCACTTAAATTTGTAAATAAAGTTATATCAAAATTACAACCAACAACTCTATCTAATTTCATAGCCTGTGAAGAAACTTCTAAAACTACAACATCGACATTTTCTTTAACCATTAAATCTAGCATCTTTTGGATTTCATAACTCTCACCAGTTGTTCTATCATTAATTTTAATTTGTTTATCTCCTATATATGTTGCAATGCTTCCAATTAGCCCAACTTTATATCCGTGTTTTTCAAGTATTGCTTTTATCATATAAGTTGAAGTAGTTTTTCCTTTAGTTCCTGTAACTCCAATTAATTTTAATTTTTTAGATGGGTTATCATATAGATTACAACTACATATTGCTAAGTTTTTCCTAATAGAATCAAGTTTTATAAATGTAACATTTGGATAATTTAATAAATTTAAATCCACATCTGGTTCTACAACAACACATGTTGCACCATTTTTTATAGCACTATCTATAAAATCAGTTCCTTTTAAAACATAGCCAGTAATTGCAAAAAACAATCCATTTTCTTTTATTAGCCTAGAGTCAGAAGAAACATTTGTTATATCTATATCTAAATTTCCTTTGTAATCAATAATATCTATGCCATTTAAAACATCTTTTAATAACATTATTTGCCTCCTTAAATTATTTATTGTTATTATACTTTAGAGAGAGGATGTTGTCAAACGACATACATGAAATTAATATAATATTTAAATAACCCATAAAAATAACATTGCACAGTAAAAGGCAATGTTATTTTTATTTTATATTTATTTTTACTTTGAAACTAAGTATAAATTATTACTAATTTTTTCAGAGGAATTACCACCTTCAAAAAGTTTAGTTACATTTTTAAAATCAGTATTGCTTGTTATTTCATTTAATATAGAATCATTATCCATATAAGATTTTATACATAAGATATAAGAATCTTCGGAGTTTAATTCATCATTATTTAAAAGATATTGCATATCATTATTATTAACATTAACAATTAATGTTTTTTCATAAATCATCATTTCTGGTAGACTTTGCATGTGATTAAAGAAATTATCATAAATGTACACAAAAGATTTATCTTTGTTTTCTTCAGCAATTTCTAAACACTCTGAATATTCTTCATATAAAAATTTAGGCTTAGAGAAAATCATACCATTAATAACTAAAACAATAGCAATTACTATAATAACAGCATTTTTATATTTAAACTGTAGTAGTTTATCTAATATGAAAAATAAGCTAAGTGCTACAAAAGGAATAACAGGCATTATGTATCTAAGTTCTTGGAAAGAAGTTAGTTTTATAACTATAAAGAAGTAAATTATACTTGGTATAATTGTGATTAGAACTATAAACTTCTTATTTGACTTTTTAAACCAATAAATAATACCAGCAAAGAATATTAGTAATATTGTACATATTAATATCATATTATCATTAATTGAAAATGCATAAGCAAAATGTTTTACATAGTCAATAAGATGTTCAAAATATGCACTATTAGCTAAGTTCTTTAATCCTCTATCAGTAAAGAAAAGGTGATATATACAAGGTACAAATAACAAGATACCTATAATTGCATATAAAACATGGAAACCTAGATATTTTCCTGCGTTTTTGTACATTTTCTTTTTTATCATTGCTATAGCCATAATTGTAAAAATTAAAAAAGCATAAATTGCAAAATAATACTGGGTAAGGAAACCAAATACTGTGGTAAATCCAAGTTTTATGAGCAGTTCTTTTGATAATTGAAAGTCATTTAAATAAATCCTAATGCTATAGTAAAAATAAAGTAATATAAAGAATGTAAGTAACATGTACATTCTTTGGAAAATTACCATAGACATTGTTCCCATAGAGAGTCCATAAAAAATTAAAACTCCAATTGTCAGATTATCTTTATCTAATACTTTAAGTATTTTTCTAATTACAAAACAACTTAATATAAATGCTATAATATTGACTACAAATGCTGAATACTTGGTAAATTCACCATTAAATAATAAGGTAGAAAAATGTACTAAAGTATAAAATAGTGGTGGATGATTGTCACCTGCTTGGTTATGATATAAAGCCCAAAAATTAAAAATGTTTTCTGGTGCTAATGTAACATAGTTTTTTACAAAATCACGAGTTTTCCAAACGGGTCCATTTACACCTTCTTCATATGCAGTCATTAGACCGTTAGTTGGATTAACAGAAGAGGCTATTGAATAACCTTCATCTTCATGAAATCCCACCTTTTTTGTTTCATAAAAGAATATAATTCCACACATTAAAATTACTATAAGAACTATTAGTATGTTTTTTAGTTTTTCTTTATTTTCTAATATTTTCATAAAAGTTTCTCCTTTGAAATTTTTTCTATATACTACCATTATATAAGAAAAAAGTGAACTACCCATCGTCTAAAGCCAATGGGATTGAGGTTGTCTTATTTCAATATATTTTTACTTAGTTTACCATTTAAAATAAATAATAGTATAAATCAAATTTTGACTAATCATTTTTTTCTAATCTTACATAATAATCTGTTCCACCATCTACTTCTAAAAATGGATTTTCAGCTTTCTTATATTCATAATTCACATTCCAATTTAACTTTTGTTTTACAACTTCTGTTTTATATACTCCATTAGGGGAATCGTTAGATGTTTCATAATATTCTCTAGTATATTCTAATAAAACTCCGTCATTGTCTATATCAATAACTTTAAATTTTGTATTTCCTATGATATCTCCTTCTTTTAGTTCGTAATCGTAAGTTTTCTTATCTATAGTATAACCAAATCCCCATTGGCTTTCTACTACATGCATTTTCATCTCTTTATTATCCAATTTTAATGTTATTAGAAATATAGTTATAAATATAATAATACTTATAAATGCTATTTTTTTGAATCTTACTATTTTTTCTTCACTATATTTGTTTACCCTCTTTTGTATAATAATTCCTATAATTAATATTAATGAGTTTACTACAATATTAGTTATTTCTATTGGTATAACTTCATCACCTAAACCTATACGAAACTTGCCAATAATTAAGTTAGATATTGCTATTAAAAGAATTACAATTAAATCAATACATATATATTCTTTGATTTTTTTATACTTCTTCAAAAAGATTATTTGCAATATAAGAAATATAGCAATTAATATATAAGGAACATAAATATTGTTAAATCCAAGACAGGGGAGTATTAAATCACTGAATTCAAAATTTCTTGAGATATTATCTACCTTTATATCATCAATATTAATATTTACTTTTGAAAAACCATAACTTGTATCACTAGACATATTACAAAAACATCCTCCTTCTATATAAATTAATTTCATACTATCAAATTCATAATGTTTTTGTCAATATTTTAAAATTCAAGTTTAGCATTTATAAAAGTAAAGGGAGTAGTGTATTTAAATTTAGAAAATTTTGTTCTTATGATAAAACTAATATAGGAAAAGCAAAGAAAATGAAAAATACTGTAAGAGTTACATTTCAAAACTCTTACAGTATCAATATTTTGGTGAGCCAGGAGGGATTCGAACCCCCGACACCAGGCTTAGAAGGCCTGTGCTCTATCCACCTGAGCTACTGACCCATTTCAAATGACAATTTATATATTACCACAAAAAAACAATGGTGTCAATAAGTTTGAAGTAAAAAATAGGGTTTTATTTAAAATAAATTGTCATAATGTATAATTTTTTTAGAATATCAGTGTAATTAGCCCAAGTCCACCAAAAAGCAAAAATAAAATATTTGATAAAACTTTTACAAAATTAGGGTTAAATTTCTTTCCTAAAAACCTTCCGAAGAAAAGGGCAAAAGAATTACTTACTACCATTCCCATTATAGAACCTAAAATCAAAGAGATTTTATATGTAGGGTATTTAATACCTAATCCTAGTGAAGCAAGAAAAGTTTTATCTCCAAGTTCCCCAATAATAATACTAATTGCAATTATAAATATATAGTTTAGTTTTATATTAGTTATTTTTTGTAAAAAAGAAGATTTTGTATTATTTAAATTTTGTTCTTTTTCTGGAATAAAACCAATAATTCCAAATACAAGAAAAGATATGTATGTAAAGATTTCTAGATAAAACCTAAAAGTCTCATTACCCAAAGAACCAAGTTTACTACCAAAAATAATTGCTAGCCCGTGACTAAAAAAGGTACCTATTGCAACACCAAGTAAAATATTTTTTGCTCTATCTTTAGTAGAGAAAGATAGTACTAAAAGCTGGGTTTTATCCCCAAGTTCTGATAGAAAAACAAGGAAAAAACTAACAAAAAATGTATAAACAAACTCCATAAATTAACACACCTCTTAATAATTAATATGCTACTTTTGTTCACAATAGACGCTAAACTTTTACGGATACTTGGTTTTTAGAATGTGAAATTTTTGTGAATTACTTTACTTTAAAAAAATTAAATGATAATATTATATTCGATTAATATGAGAAGGAAAAGGAGGAATTTTTTGTGATAGAGGTTAAAAATGTTACAAAAAAGTATGGAAAGTTTGTAGCCGTAGATAATATCAGCTTCACAATTAATGAAGGCGAAATTGTAGGTCTTCTTCGGACCAAATGGTGCTGGTAAAAGTACAACAATGAATATGTTAACAGGCTTTATTGAACAAACAGATGGAGAAATTATTATTGATGGTTACAATATGTTAAAAAAGCCTAAAAAAGCAAAAAAAGAAATTGGATATATGCCAGAAGGAGTACCTCTTTATACAGATTTAACAGTAAAAGAGTTTGTAACTTATATGGCTGAAATTAAGAAAGTAAACAGAAAAGAAAGAAAGGAAAAAGTTCAAAAGATAATTGAACAAACCGGACTAAAAGATGTTCAAAAGAAACTAATTAAGAACTTATCTAGAGGTTACAAACAAAGAGTGGGAATGGCAGGAGCATTAGTTGGAGAGCCTAAAATATTAATATTAGACGAACCAACAGTAGGATTAGACCCAAAACAAATAACAGAAATAAGAAGTTTAATTAAAGAACTAGGAAAAACACATACAGTTATATTAAGTTCTCACATATTATCAGAAGTAAGTCAAATATGTAATAAAGTTATTATTATAAATAAGGGAAAATTAGTTGCAATAGATACACCAGAAAATCTAGAAAATAAAGTTTCTAATAATAATTGTATTTATCTAACAGTAGAAGATGTAAATGATAAAATGAAGGATATTAAAGATAAGATAGAAGGCATTAAAGAAATAAATTTAATAGAAAAGAACGAAGATGGAACAAAACAATATATGATAGAGTCAGAAGATGGTGTAGATTTAAGAAAAGTATTATTTACAGAACTTGCAAAAGAAAATATAACTATATTTGAAATGAAAAAAGCAGATAGTACTTTAGAAGATGCATTTATGAAAATAATAGAAGGAGGTAATAAATAATGTTTGCGGTTATAAAAAAAGAATTGAAGACATATTTTTGTTCACCAGTAGGATATGTGTTTATTGGATTATTTTTAATAATGTTTAGCATATTCTTTTATGTAGACGTATTCCAATATTCAAGCACTAACTTTGAATACATATTCTATTCAGGAGCAACTATTCTTACATTTATTACTCCAATATTAACAATGAGAACAATTGCAGAGGAAAGAAAAAATGGAACAGAGCAATTACTTCTTACATCACCACTTAGTATAACAAAAATGGTTTTAGGAAAATTTATTGCAGCCACAATAATCGTATTGATTACAGAACTTTGTACATTCCTATATTTTGGAATTCTAAGCTTTTTTGGAACACCACATATTACTACAGCATTGGTTACATTACTTGGTTTTTTACTACTTGCAATTAGCTATATTTCTTTTGGTATATTGGCTTCTAGTATTACCGAAAATCAAATAATTGCAGGAGTTATAACAATAGGTTTCTTTATATTAACATGGTTCTTACCGAACTTTAGTAGTATATTTACTGACTTTTCATTAATTAATTTGTTCTCAAAATTTCCAACAGGACAAATTGATATTGCAGATACAGTAACTTATATAACATTTACAATTTTATGCTTACTTCTTACAATTGTATTTATGCAAAGAAGAAAAAGCGTAAGGTAGAAGGAGGGAAGAAGAAGTGTCAAAGAAGAATAAAGAAGAGATAAAGAAAAAAGATACTAATAAGCCAGTAAAAGTTAAGAAAGATAAAAAAGAAAAAAAGGATAAAAAACCTAATAAATTTATACAGATAATTAAGAAAAAATGGCTAATTAATGGAACCAAAACATTAATTTTAGTGTTAGTTTTAATAATGATATTTATAGCAATAAATATGGTTATACACAATTTAGATTTAGCACCACTTGATTTTAGTCAAGAACAATTATATACTTTGACAGATGAAAGTAAAGAAAGAGTAAAAGATATTGATAAAGATGTTAGCATTTATTTTGTGGGATATAGTGATGATGATTCTAATTTAGATTTAGCAAAACAATATCATAGTGCTAATGAAAAAATTACAGCTGAAGCAGTAGATGCAAACAACAGACCAGATTTAGTAGAAAAATATGGAATTGAAAGTGGAAGCGAAGGAATTATTGTAGAATGTGACGATAAATCACAAGTGTTATCAGCATCTGATTTATATACTTATGATACAACAACATATGAACAAATAAGTATTGCTGAAGAGAAATTAACAAGTGCGATTTTATCAGTTACAACAGATGAAGTTCCAAAGGTATATTTCTTAGAAGGATATAGTGATTTTTCATTAAATCAAAATATGTATTTACTAAGTATGTATTTATCAAATGAAGTAAATGAAATAGATACATTAAATGTACTAAATACAGGAAAAATCCCAGATGATTGTGATACATTAATAATAACAACACCTAGTAAAGACTTTGACGATATTGCAACACAAGCGATTAAAGATTATATAAATTCAGGAAGAAATATATTATGGTTAAATGCAGCGATAGCACAAGAACAAGATTTACCAAATGTAAACTCAATACTTGCAATCTATGGAGTTGACCCATTTGAAGTAGGTGTTATTAGAGAAACTGATACTAGTAGGATGGCTACAGATTCACCTGATTTAATAATTCCAGAATTAGAATATACTGAAGTTACAAAAGATTTATATAATACAACTGGACCAATTTTTGTAAATGCAACTAAAATTAATATTAATGAAGATAATTTAGAAGCACAAAATGTAAATAAAGTAGATTTAGCAGTAACTAGTGATGGAGCATATTTTAGAACAAACTTTAATAACCAACAAAATTCAGCAGTTGAAGGAGAAGAAACAGGAAGTTTTGTTGTAGGAGCTGAACTTGATAAAACTATAACAGAAGCAAATGAAGAAACAGGAGAACAGGCTGTTACATCAAAATTAATAATATATGGAGAAAATTACTTTGTTTCAGATTATCAAATAGTACAAAATTCACAATATGCAGGATTACAGCTTGGATATAATAAAGACTTAGTACTAAACTCAATTGCTTACCTAGTTGATAGACCAGAAGATATTACAGCAAGAAAATCTACTGGAACAGTAACATATACAGCAACAGAACAACAAGATTTAATAATTAGAATTATCATATTTGCTGTACCAATTATAATAATTTTAGTAGGAATTATAGTATGGCAAGTAAGAAGAAGAAAAAAATGATACAAATGGGGGACGGGCCTAATTTGTTTCAAAATAAAATAATATAAAGATAGAATACCTTTTAAGTTAATCTTAAGAGGTATTTTTTAAGTAAAAAATAAAAAAATTATATAATAAATTAAAATCAGATAATTAATATTATTACAACAAAGAAATTAAAAAGTCTTCATTTCATGAAGATGGTGATTTCAAGAAGTAAAATGGTATAATATATTTATTATAAGTAATTATTTAAATTCTTAACAAAAATTATTTTAAATATTATTATACTTAAATAGAGGATATCATTGATATCCTCTATTTAATGCAAACTTTAAAGTAAAAGATTAATTTGAGGTAAAATAAAACGATTAATTGTCCTCTTCTGGTGGAGTATATTTTATTATATCTCCAATTTCACAATTAATCGTTTTACATATTCTTGCAAGTATATTTAAATCTACTTTTTGCATATCATTTCTACAATATTTTAATAATTGACCATAATGTATTTGAGCATTTCTAGATAAACTAGAACGACTAATATTATGTGATTTTAAAAACTCATCCAATTCTAAATTAACTTCTCCCCAGTCTTCCATACGCTCACCTCTAAAAAATATTAACACGAAAAAAGGCTTGCAACAACTAAGTAAAGCCATACTATGCATAAACATATTGAAAAATCATTGACAAATTACAACTAAAAATATAAAATACATACATAACATACTATGTACATATATAGTATGTATAGAAATAGCAATAAATAATAATATCATTTATTATGAATAAGGCAAAGAAAAAGGGAAAAACTAAGGAAAAAAGGAGAGAAAGAAGAATGAGAAACAAAAAAGATGTTTTCAAAAAAACTAAAACCAATACAGCAGGTATTACTTTAATTGCGTTGGTTATTACAATCATAGTACTTTTAATATTAGCTGGAGTTTCAATTGCAATGCTAACAGGAGAAAATGGAATACTTTCGCAAGCGCAAAAGGCAAAAGAAGAAACAGAACAAGCAGAAAAAAATGAAATGTCAGATTTAGCAAGTATGGAATCATTAATTAATGAATATCAAAATAATATTAGTATACCACAAGTAACAGATGATAATCCAGGAGAATTAGAACAAGAAGGAACAGATACTTTAGTAATAAATAGTATAGAAGATTTAGTATTTTTCTCAAATGACGTAACAAATGGAAACACTTATGAAGGAAAAACAGTAAAATTAGGAGTAAACCTAGATTTTAATTCAGATAAATCATATGTAGATCCAGATAGAACAAATTTTGGACGGATATAGTGGACAATTAAAACAAGCTTTAACAACAAAAACAGGGTTTAGCCCAATAGGTAGCCAAGATAGAATAAATAGTTTTTATGGAACTTTTGACGGAAATAATAATGCAATATGTTCATTATATATAAATATGAATAGCAATGAAAATTTAGTAGTAGGACTTTTTGGAGCTTGCTATGGAGAAATTAAAAATATAGGGATAGTAAATGCTAATATAATAGTAAAAGGAAAATCAAATGCTATAGTAGGAGGACTAGTAGGGGTTAGTTATAATGACATATATAATAGTTATGCTTCAGGCAATATAAATGCTATCGCTGATGGCTATGTTGTTGTAGGAGGAATAGGAGGAGCTACTAAAGGAAATACAAATATTAAAAATTGCTATAATCTGGTAAATCTAAAATGTACAAACAGTAGTGAACCGCCATATACAGGTAGTGTTGCTTGTGGAGGAATACTAGGACAATCTAATGTGGAAAATGCAAACAGTAATGAAGAAGTTAACATAGAAAAATGTTTTAATCTAGGCAATGTTAATGCTGATGCTGGAGATACTTTAGTTGTAGCTGGAGGAATTATTGGAGCTAAAAGTGACACTAGCCTTAATTTAAATATAAAAAATTGTTATAATAATGCAAAGATACAAGGAAGTGGTTCGGGCGAGTGGCCAGATAAAGTGGGAGGAATTGTAGGTTATTTAAACTATGCGATTTTATCAAATTGTTATAATACTGGAGATGTTATAGGAATACAAAATGGAAATGCAACAGGAGATATAGTTTTAATAGGTGGAATAATCGGAGACCAAGAGAACAGTACTACAATAGATAATGTTTTTAATGTAGGAAAAGTAGCAAGTAAAAGCAATAGTAATAATAATAGTTTTTCAATAGGAGGAATTGTTGGAATAAGTTATGATGCTACTAATGTAAACATAAATAATGCTTATAATATAGGAACAGTTGCAGTAAATGATTTAAGTAATAAAAAAGCGGGAAGCATATCAGGAAGTGAGTTAATAACATTTAGTAATTGTTTTTATTTAAAAGGAACTTACAATGTAGGTGTAGGCGGAAGTGGTTCGTCTACAGGAGTAACAGAATGGGATAGTATTGATAAATTTCCAACTATTTTAAGTGTTGTAAATGAAGATGGAGCTTTTAAAGAAGATACTAATAATATAAATGATGGCTACCCAATTTTAGAATGGCAATAGAAAAATGGCAAGTTTTTACTTGCTATTTTTATATAAAATGAAAAAAACTATTTACAAAGAGATAATTAATTGATAAAATACATACATGATAAGACAAAAGAGAAAGGGAGAAAAATAAAAATGATAGAACATGTAAGTCTTGAGGCTGTACACACACACACACACACACACAAGTAGGTTATTAATAAATAAAATAATAAAAAAAGTAGATAAAAAGATAGTGATGAAACCTAAGAGTTAGGTTTTGTTGCTGTCTTTTTTGTGCTTTAAAATAGTTATTAAGTTTTAAAAAATAAATAGAAATTAAAGGAGGAAGGAAAATGAACAAGAACAAAAAACTATTAAAAAGAAAGGAACTAGGAATCACACTTATAGCTTTAGTTATAACTATAATAGTTCTTCTGATATTGGCAGGAGTAAGTATTGCAATGCTAACAGGAGAAAATGGAATACTTTCGCAAGCACAAAGAGCAAAAGAAGAAACAGAACAAGCAGAAAAAAATGAAATGTCAGATTTAGCAAGCATGGAATCACTAATTAATGAATATCAAAATAATATTAGTATACCGCAAGTAACAGATGAAGATCCAGGACAATTAGAAGAAGAAGGAACAGATACTTTAGTAATAAATAGTATAGAAGATTTAGTATTTTTCTCAAATGACGTAACAAATGGAAACACATATGAAGGAAAAACAGTAAAATTAGGAGTAAACTTAGATTTTAATTCAGATAAATCATATGTAGACCCAGATAGAACAAATTTTGGACGGATATAATGGACCATTAAAACAAGCATTAACATCAGGAATAGGATTTAGTCCAATAGGAGAAATAGCATCAACTGGAACAAATTGTTTTTCAGGAACTTTTGATGGAGATAATAAAGCAATATGTTCGCTATATATAAATATGAATAGTGATGAAGATGTTTATGCAGGGCTTTTTTCGAATAATAATGGAGATATTAAAAATTTAGGTGTAGTTAATACTAATATAACAGTAGAAGGAGCAACAACATCTGTTGCGGGGATAACTGGATATAACTATAATAATATATATAATTGTTATGTGACAGGAAATATAAGAGTAAAGGGCAATCATTGGATGTCAATTGGAGGGATAGCTGGAGTAAGCAGGAACAATGTTGAAAATTGTTGTAATTTTGCGAATATAGAATGTGAAAATACAAAAGAAGATAATGGAAATTCAAGTTTGACTTGTGGAGGAATAGTAGGTCAAGTAGGAACAGAGGGATGTAACATAAATAAGTGTTTTAATGATGGGAAAATAAGCATAAAAGGAGGTAATAATTCTGTACAATCAGGAGGGATTTGTGGAAACTTCTATTTAGGAAGCGATAAAAGTATAAGAAATTCATATAATAAGGCAAAAGTAGAAAGTACTGGCAAATACATTATTAATAGTGGAGGAATTACGGGTGGACTTGGAAATAGCGGACAAAACTTAAGCATAGTAAATTGTTACAATTTAGGAGAAATTGCAGTAAATACACAGGAAGGGAGAATATCTGGTATTCTAGGGTTGTTGGCAAGTGAAAATTCAAATGTTACAAATGTATTTAATGTCGGTAAAATAACATTAGAAAATGGAAAATATGAAAGTGGTTATTATGGTGCGGCTGGAATATTAGGAGCTACATTTCCTGCGTATAATGCAACAATAAATAATGCGTATAATATAGGAATAATTGAGTTAAAAAATACGACTAATCAAAATATAGGTAGTATTATAGGAAATATTGGGGAAGATATAACATTAAGCAATTGTTACTTTTGGACTGGAACTTATAGTGTTGGCGTAGGATATGGCAATGGTATAGGAGTAACAGAGTTAGATAGTATAGATAAATTTCCAAGTGTGCTAGAAGTAGTAAATGGAGAAGGAGCATTTAAAGCAGATACTAATAATATAAATAGTGGCTACCCAATTTTAGAATGGCAATAGAAAAATGGCAAGTTTTTACTTGCTATTTTTATATAAAATGAAAAAACTATTTACAAAGAGGTAATTAATTGATAAAATACATACATGATAAGACAAAAGAGAAAGGGAGAAAAATAAAAATGATAGAACATGTAAGCCTTGAGGCTGTACACACACACACACACACACACAAGTAGGTTATTAATAAATAAAATAATAAAAAAAGTAGATAAAAAAGATAGTGATGAAACCTAAGAGTTAGGTTTTGTTGCTGTCTTTTTTGTGTTTTAAAATAGTTATTAAGTTTAAAAAAATATAAAAAAATCAAAGGAGGAAAAGATAAATGAAAGAAAAGTTTAGGAAAGAGAAAGGAATAACACTAATTGCACTTGTGATTACAATTATAGTATTGTTAATTTTAGCAGGAGTATCAATTGCAATGCTAACAGGAGAAAATGGAATACTTTCGCAAGCACAAAGAGCAAAAGAAGAAACAGAACAAGCAGAAAAAAATGAAATGTCAGATTTAGCAAGCATGGAATCACTAATTAATGAATATCAAAATAATATTAGTATACCGCAAGTAACAGATGAAGATCCAGGACAATTAGAAGAAGAAGGAACAGATACTTTAGTAATAAATAGTATAGAAGATTTAGTATTTTTCTCAAATGACGTAACAAATGGAAACACATATGAAGGAAAAACAGTAAAATTAGGAGTAAACTTAGATTTTAATTCAGATAAATCATATGTAGACCCAGATAGAACAAATTTTGGACGGATATAATGGACCATTAAAACAAGCATTAACAACAGAAATAGGGTTTAGTCCAATAGGAGAAATAGCATCAACTGGAACAAAGTGTTTCTATGGAATTTTTGATGGAAATAATAATGCAATATGTTCATTATATATAAATATAGATAGAGATGAAAATATAAGAGTAGGATTATTTTCAACTAATTATGGAGAAATTAGAAATTTAGGATTAGTAAATACCAATATTACGGTGAAAGGGATAACAACATCAGTAGGGGGAGTAACAGGAGTAGGTCATAATAATATTTATGATTGTTATATCACAGGTAATATAAATGTAACAGGAAGTTCATGGATGCCTGTTGGCGGATTATGTGGAGTAATGCAAGAAGAAGCTAATATTGAAAATTGTTATAATTTAGCCAATATAAATGCTACAAATATTAAGGAAGGATGGGGAAGTGCAGATATAGGTTGTGGAGGAATAGTAGGGCAAGGAAAAGCTAATATAAATAAATGTTACAATAAAGGAAAAATTGTAGCTAATGGTGGAGATAATTATATAAATATAGGCGGAATTTGTGGACATTTAGATGACGGATATATTAAAAACTGTTACAATAATGCGGAAATAGAAGGCAGTGGGGGGACGACTCAAGGATTAACTTATATAGCTGGAATTGTTGGAGGCTCTAGTGTGAGTGATATAATGAATTGTTACAATTTCGGAAAAATAACAGGGGATATATATGGAGCTAGAATAGGAGGAATTATAGGACAGCAACGTACTAATAACTCTACAATAAATAATGTGTTTAATATAGGCGAAATAGTGATAAAAAATAAGGATACTTACGCAGTAGGTGGAATAGTAGGATATGCTGTAGAAAATAGTGAAAACTATGTAGATATAAACAATGCATATAATATTGGAATAATTGAACTAAACAATTTAAATCTTTCTCAAGTTGGAAGTATAGCAGGAAGTAATCTGATAACATTTAGTAATTGTTTCTATTTAAAAGGAACTTGTGCTATAGGTGCAGCCGGAAGTGAAACAGTTACAGGGATTCAAGAGATAGATAGTATTAATGAATTTCCAACTGTGTTAAGTGTTGTAAATGGAGATAGAGCTTTTAAAGAAGATACTAATAATATAAATAATGGATATCCAATTTTAGAGTGGCAGTAGAAAAATGGCAAGCTAGACTTGCTATTTTTTTGAATCAAAAGTTAAACTTTAAAATAGAGGTGATAATATGCCATATATTAAAAGAAGTATAGAAAAAGTATTTAAAGAAATGGAAAAAACTTTTCCTGTCGTAATGGTAACAGGCTCTAGACAAGTTGGAAAAACAACTATGTTAAAGGAATTAACTGAAAATAAAAATATAAATTATGTAACATTAGATAGTCTTGATGCAAGAGCTTTAGCAAAAGAAGATCCAGAATTATTTTTAAGGACTTATGAAACACCGTTAATAATAGATGAATTTCAATATGCACCTAATATATTATCATATATAAAAATAATAGTAGATGAGAAAAGACACGAGAGAGTAAAAGATTCTAATGTAAAGGTAAATGGTTTGTTTTATTTAACTGGTTCTCAGGTTTTTGAAATAATGGAAGAAACACCAGAGTCATTAGCGGGAAGAGTTGGAATATTAGATTTATATACTTTAAGTAATAGAGAAATGAATGGGTTAGATGGAGAAATATTTTTACCAGATTCAAAACTATTAAAGAAAAAAGAGAAGACAGAAATGCTTACAATTTCTAAATTATTTGAAAAAATTTTAAATGGAGGGTATCCAGAGATTTTTATTAATAAGAATATGAGTAGAGCAAAATTCTTTGATAGTTATGTAAGAACATATATAGAAAGAGATATTAGAAAATTAATAAATGTACAAGATGAAATAAAATTTTATAAATTTATTGGAAATGTAGCGGCAAGAACAGCACAAGAATTAAATATAACAGATATATGTAAAGATATAGGAATAACAAATACAACAGGAGAAAAATGGTTATCTATATTAGTAAATACAGGAATAGTCTTTTTGCTACAGCCATATTCAAACAACACAGTGGCAAGAGTAGTAAAAAGGCCTAAAATATATGTTACAGATACAGGACTTAGCTGCTATTTAGCGGGATATTTAGATAGCTTAACATTAGAAAAAAGTGCATATAATGGAGCAATATTTGAAACTTATGTAGTTACAGAAATATTAAAATCATTTTCTAATAATGGAGAAGATGCAAAAAAACATCTATATTATTATAGAGATAATAATGGAAAAGAAATAGACTTGTTAATAATATATGATAATGTAGTTTATCCAATTGAGATTAAAAAAAGTGCCAGTCCAAAAACAGATGCGATAAAAAAACTTGATGTGGTTAAAAAGTTTGGGATGCAAGTTGGAAATGGAGGAGTGATATGTATGAAACAAGATATATTTCCAATAGATAGAAATAATAATTATATACCAATAGAATATTTATAAATTCGATAAGAAAAAATTAAGAATTTTAGACTTATAGAAAGCAAGGTTTTCCTTGCTTTTTATTATGTTTTATAGTAAAATAAAAACACAAAAACTAAGGAGAAATTTTATGAAAGATATATGGAAAGAAGAAACAGTAGAAGGAGTAAAAAAAATAAATAAAAAGAAAATAATAGTAACTACTGTAGTAGTTATTATTATTGTGATGTTAACAGTTGTTGGGGGATTATATATATCAAATAGAGTCGTCCGAGATTGGATAGATAGAAATATATTTAGAAAAGAAGTAGAACAAGACACTGTTGCTACAATAGAATTAAATGAAGAACAACAGGCTAATATTTATGCTTTTAATAGATATATAGGTATATTAAATCAAACAAAATTTACCATTTATGGAAATACAGGAAATGAAGAAGCGACACTTGATGTACAAATATCAAGCCCAATATTTAGCTCAGCAAATAGATTTTTAGCAATTGCAGAAAACAAAGGACAAAAATTCTATTTAATAGCTGATAGAAATATATCTTGGCAAGGGGAAGTAGATGGAAATATTTCACAAATATATGTAAATAAGAATGGATATGTAGCAGTAGCCATTACAGGAACAAGTTATAAAACTGTAATAAAAATGTACAATCCGGACGGAAAAGAAATGTTTACTACATTCTTAGCAAATACAAGAGCTGTAGATGTAAGTGTATCAAATGATAATAAGTATTTAGCAATAGCAGAAGTAGATACGTCAGGAACAATGGTACAATCAAATATAAAAGTAATATCAGTAGATAAAGCAGAAGAGGGACAAACTGAGGAATCTTTAGAAAAAACGTATAATAGTGAAACAGGCAAATTAATAACTAATGTAAAATATCAAGATAGAGGAAGATTAGTCTGTATGTATACAGATTCTATAACAGTAATAGAAAATGACCAAGAAACATCGCTAGTAGACAGTGAAGATAAAAAGATAACATTTCAATCAGTAGAGCTAGAAAATAATATGTGTTATGTAGAAGAAAAATCTTCTGGATTATTTACAGCAGACTCAGTTGTAAACATAGTAAATATTGATAACAAAGAAACAAAACAATATACTGTAAATTATGTTGCAAGAGAAATTTATACAAACGGAAGTATAATTGCATTAAATTTAGGGACAGAAATAGAATTTATAAACACTGGAGGATGGCTTGTTAAAAGATACATAGCAAACCAAGAAATAACAACTATTGTTGTTTCAGATAGCATTGCTGGTATTATTTACAGAGATAAAATAGAAATTATAAATTTATAGGAGATTATTATGGGAATTATTATTGATGGAGTAATTGTTTTATTTATATTATTATCAGTATTTTTTGGATACAAAAAAGGATTAGTATCTTTAGGAATACATTTAGTTGCATTTGTTGTAGCTTTAGTTATAGCTTTTATATTATATAGACCTATAGGAAATTTAATAATAAATACAACAGGAATAGACGAAAGTTTACAAGGAAGTATAGAGACGAAATTAGAAGAAATAGTGGGAAGCGAGGAAACGGATGCAGTTAGTACTTTAATTGGTGATATTCAAAATAGTGCAGTGTCAGAAACAGCAAGAAGCTTATCTATGAATATAATATATGGAGGAACAATTATAATATTATTTATAATACTAAGAATTGCTTTAGTATTTATAAGTGCAATAGCAAACTGGGTGGCAGAGTTACCAATTTTAAAACAAGCAAATAAAGCAGGAGGAATTATTTATGGATTATTAAGAGGAGTGTTAATAGTATATGTTATATTATTAATTATAAATTTAATAATAACATTCAATCCACAAGGAGCTTTAAACGAATATATAGGTCAAACGTATTTGGCAAAAGCAATGTTAGAATACAACATACTTAATGTATTTTTCTAAAAAATGTCTATATTTGTTGCATTATGTAATAAATTTTGCTATACTTTTATCATGAAAATTTTAGGAGTTGAGTATTTTGAAAGAAAACAATAAAAACAAAAGAGAAAATAGTAAGGGGAAGTCAAATAAGACAACTAATGTAAAAACAAAGCAAAATCCAAATGTAAAAAAGAAGAAAAAGAAATGGAAGAAAGTTTTATTAATAATTTTACTATTACTATTAATAGCAGGAGGAGTTTTTGCGTACAGAGTATATAAAACAGGAGGAAATAGCTGGAATTTAAGTGGATTAATTGCAACGGCAGTTGGGCATGATGAAAATACTAAAAAGAATTTAGAAGAATTTAAATGTTTAGTATTAGGAATAAGTACTGACGAGGAAGGAGCGCTTCTTACAGATACAATAATGGTTGCGTCATATAATCCAAATACACAAAAAGCAACCTTATTATCTATTCCAAGAGATACTTATACTGGTAAAAATCCGGCGAAAGCAACAGCGTATCAAAAAATTAATTCTATATACAGTAGAAATAAAGATCCACAAGATGTTTTAGATGCAGTAAATGATATAACAGGATTAAACTTAGAGTATTATGTAATAGTAAAAACGGAAGGATTTATAAAATTAGTTGATGCAATAGGTGGGGTTACATTTAATGTTCCTATAGATATGGATTATGATGATACATCACAAGATTTACACATACATCTAAAAGCAGGGGAACAAATGCTTGATGGAGATAAAGCAGAACAATTGGTACGTTTTAGACATAACAATGATGGAACTTCATACCCAGAAGAATATGGAGATAACGACTTAGGAAGAATGAGAACTCAAAGAGAATTTATAATGGCAGTAATAAAACAAACAGCTAGAGTAGAAAATATATTTAAACTTGGTGAAATATTAGATGTAGCAGAACAAAATGTAATAACTAATGTTGATTTTAACGTAATTAAAGATTATATACCATATGCAGTGGAATTTAATACAGCTAATTTATTAACAGCCACATTACCAGGGGAAAGTACAAACAAAAACGAAGTTGGTACATGGGTATTTATACATGATGAAGAGGAAACCGCAGCCTTAGTACAAGAGTTATTTTATGATAGAGATAAAACAGAAGAAACAACAGAAGAAAATTCAAGTAATACAAGCAACACAACTTCAAGTACAGTTTCAACAAAAAGTAAATCAGAGATAAAAGTAGAGGTAATAAATGGAACTGGAACAAGTAGTAATTTGCAACAAGCAGTAAATGCATTAGAAGAAGCAGGATATAATGTAACAAGAACAGGAAGTACAAATACAACCTCAAAAACAATTATAATGAATAAGAAAAATATAGGTGATGCAGTCTTAGAGGGAATAGAACAAGCTTTGAGTGCAGGAACTGTTGAAAATAGCGAATCAAGCTCAAGCAAAGTTGATGTAACAGTTATCTTAGGAAGAGATTATAATTAAAAAATAAAGATAAGTTATCTATTTTGATAACTTATCTTTATAAAAACTTTATTTTCAGTATATTATTTTGATATTTTTATTAATCAATTATTTCTTTTTTTCTAGTAATTTTCCAAATTATAAATATAAAAATGATAATTATAAGTGTAACTATTAAATAAACTATTGAATTTGACTTTTCTACATCATGAGATGCAATTAGATTACTGGTATAGTTAACTCCATTTATAGAATATGTAACTTTACCTAAGACATCTCCTTGTGATATAGGAGCAGAAATATTAGTATTTAAATCAATTATAGGTATTAATTCTGAATTGTCATTTGTCTCTACTAAAGCAGGTATTGTTTCTGAAATTAATACATCCAAGTTTTTGGTATTATTTGAAGCCCCATTTATAGTTATATTAGTTACTACATCGTTTTCATTAATAATATTTTTTAATTCATAATTAGAAAAAGCATATTCGTAAAGTTCACGTGTAACATTGAATCTATCATCATTTCCAAGAACAACACAAATTAATTCTAGGTCGTTATTATAAGCAGCAGTAACTAAACAATGTTTAGCCTGAGATGTAAATCCAGTTTTTCCTGAAAATACATACTGATAGTAGTATTCATTTCCAGCGATTAAAAGCTGGTTAGTAGAATCGTATTTTCTTGGACCTGACATATTAGTTGCAGGTATTGCACAAGAAGCTTGCCCGCTTATTTTTCTAAAAGTCTCATTTTGAAGACAATATTTCATAAGAAAAGCTAAATCATGTGCTGTTGTGTAATGATTATCATCATGTAATCCGTAAGTATTAGTAAAATGAGTGTCTTCTAAGCCTAATTCATTTAATTTAGTATTCATCATACTAACAAAACTATCTATAGAACCACCAACATGTTCTGCTAAAACATTTGCGGCGTCGTTTGCTGAATGTACAAGTAAAAGCTCTAATAATTGCTCAATAGTTAATTGCTCTCCTACTTGAATCTCAGCAATAGAATAACCTTCTGGAATACTTGCTACTGCATCATAACTTGCGGTTGCTATATCATTTAAGTTGCAATTTTCAAGTGTAAGTATTGCAGTCATAATCTTAGTAGTACTTGCGGGATACATTCTAGTATTTGCGTCTTTAGTATAAAGAGGTTTAGTTGTTCTATTATCCATCAAATATATACTACCTGTATCAATAGAAGGAGCTTCTGATGCATTACTCACAGTTACATAAGCATTTGAAAAAAGTATCAAAAATATAAAAGTTAAAGTTATAAAAAGTTTTTTTATTTTCATTCTTATTCTCCTTAGTTCCCCTACATTCTAATAATATACAATAATTCGACAAAATTTTCAATAGAAAAATAAATGTATAAAAAATAATTAAGAAAAGAGTGATATTATGAAATATATTAATAAAAAGCAAAAAATATTATTAATTATAATAATTTCTATTATAACATTAGGAATTATATATTATTCGCAGATTGTAAAAACAAGTGAAGAATTTGATATAGATGAACAAAATTTGGAAATAGTAGAAAACAAGACAGAAGAAAAAACTGAAGATATAGACCAAGTTGCTAAAATAATAGTACATGTATCAGGGGCAGTAAAACAAGAAGGAATTGTAGAACTAGAAGAAAATAGTAGGGTAGCTGATGCAATAGAATTGGCTGGAGGAGTAAGAGAGGATGCCTATATGAAAGATGTTAATTTGGCTGAGCTCTTAGAAGATGGAATGAAAATATATATACCCTCAAAAGAAGAAGTAGAGAACCAAAAAGAGAGTGGAAATTATGTTGGAAACACTAATACAAGTAATAAAAATACAACAGATAAAAATGATTTAAATAGTAAAGTGAATATAAATACAGCAACTAAAGAAGAATTAGATACTTTACCAGGAATAGGGGAATCAACAGCAAATAAAATAATAAATTATAGAGAAGAAAACGGAAAATTCAAATCAATTGAAGAAATTAAAGAAGTAAGTGGAATAGGAGATAGCAAATTCGAACAGATAAAAGATTTAATAGAAATCTAAAAAAGAAATTTTAATTTGTTTTATAAGAAATTATAGCTTTTTTCTTGACAAAGTTAACCATTCATAGTAGAATGTTAGCGTAAGCTAACAAAAAGGAGAAAACTATGAAACTAACTGGTTCCCAAGAAGAATATTTAAAAACGATATATCTTTTAGAGAAAAATAATAAAAAAGTAAGAGTAACAGATATTGCTAACAAATTAAAAATAACAAAGCCAAGTGTAAATAAAGGTATTAATACATTAAAAGAAATGGGACTGGCTAACTACAAAGCATATGGTAATATATCTTTGACAGAAGAAGGGGAAACGATTGCTGTTGGGATAATTAAAAGACAAGATATACTAGAAATGTTTTTAGTAGAAGTCCTTGAAATAGATAAAAAACAAGCAATTGAAGAAGCAAAAGCAATGAAACATGCAATGTCTGAAAGTACAGCACTAAAACTTGATAAGTACATTACAGAGGTTTTAAATCTAGGAGACCTGGACTGTGGATATGATGCAAACAGTGAAAAATGTAGGAGATGTGTTAAAGTAACAGCTAAAAATAGATTAAAGAAAAATGTAAATAATTAAAAAGGAGGAAGTAAAAGATATATGTTAGAATTAAAAGATGTTTGTTTTACAAGAGATAATAAAAAGATATTAAACAATATAAATTTAAAAATAGATACAGATAAATTTATAGCAATAACAGGGCCAAATGGTTCAGGAAAATCAACTTTAGTTAAAATGATTATGGGGATAGAAAAACCAGATTCTGGGCAAATTATTTTTGATGGAAAAGATATAACTGATTTAGAAATAAATGAAAGAGCAAAATTGGGAATAAGTTTTGCTTTCCAACAACCAGTAAAATTTAAGGGAATTACAGTATATGATTTATTAAAAATAGCTTCTAAAAGATATATAACAAAAAAAGAAGCTTGTGATGTGTTATCACAAGTGGGTCTTTGTGCAAAAGAATATGTAGATAGAGAAGTAAATGGTTCTTTATCTGGAGGAGAACTAAAAAGGATAGAAATTGCAACTGTAGTATTAAGAAATTCAAAACTTACGATATTTGATGAACCAGAAGCGGGAATAGACTTGTGGAGTTTTAACAATCTAATTGAAGTCTTTGAAAATATGAGAGAATTAGTAAAAGGTACTACTTTGATAATTTCACACCAAGAAAGAATTTTAAATATTGCTGACGAAGTAATATTAATGAAAAGAGGAAAAATTGCTGAAATAGGAAGTAGTAAAAAAATATTAGAAGAAGCAATAAAGCCTACTGTAAAATGTTGTAGGATAAAGAAAGCAGGTGAAAAATAAAAATGGCAGATACAAAATTAAATGATGAATTATTAAATAGTATAGACGAAGGGGTTTTAGGTGAGATAACTAAACTTGAGAAAATAAAAGAAGGAGCTTATAACATTAGAAAAAATGGACAAGGAATAGAAAGAAAAGTAACTGAAAATGTAAATATTATAACAAAAACAGATAAACCAGGAATTAATATATATGTTAAAGAAAATACTAAATTTGAATTAGTTCATATACCTGTAATTATAACAGAGAGTGGACTAACAGACGTCGTATATAATGATTTTTATATTGGTAAAAATGCTAATGTGTTTATAGTAGCAGGTTGTGGAATTCATAATGACCATCATAAAGACTCACAGCATGATGGAATTCATAGATTTTTCTTAGAAGAAGGTGCTAAAGTAAAATATGTTGAAAAACATTATGGAGAAGGAGAAGGAACAGGAAAAAGAATATTGAATCCAGTAACTGAAGTTTACTTAAAAAAGGAAAGTTCTTTAGAAATGGAAAGTGTTCAGATAAAAGGTGTTGATTCTACAGTAAGAGAAACAAAAGGAGTACTAGAAGAAGGGGCTAACTTTGTTGTTACAGAAAAAATAATGACACATGGAGAGCAATTTGCAAAAACAATATTTAATGTGGAATTAAATGGAGCAGACTCTAGTACACATCTTACGTCAAGGTCTGTAGCAGCAGATAATTCAAAGCAATACTTTATTTCTAAAGTATATGGAAATGCAAAATGTTTTTCACATAGTGAATGTGATGCAATAATTCAAGATAACGCAATTGTTACAGCAACACCAGAAGTTACAGCAAATAATGTTGATGCAAATTTAATACATGAAGCAGCAATAGGAAAAATTGCAGGAGAGCAAATAACAAAATTAATGACCTTAGGACTTTCAGAAGAAGAGGCTGAACAAGAAATTATAAATGGATTTTTGAGGTAAAAAATGAATTATTTAATAAAAGATACAAGTAAAGAAGAAAGAAAAAAAATTGCAAAAAATGCATTTGGAATATCAATTGCAAGTAATGAAATGCCATCAAAAGAGGTAATTGATCTCGTAAAACAATATATTGATGGAAAAATGGAATTAGAAGATGTTCAAAAAAAAGTAATAGAGAAATATAGAAAGAGGTAAAAATGAAAGATCCTTATGTATTAGAAGACGGAACTTTAAAAAATTTGTTGGGAATTACTGATTATAAAGAATTACAACAGGCAGAAACAGATATTGGATATGTAAAATTAATTAATGCAAACAGACAAATACATCAAGAATGTGATTCAGAACTGTTAAAAAGAGTTCATAGGCATATTTTTGAAGATATATTTGATTGGGCAGGAGAATATAGAACAGTACCGCTATATAAGACGGAAGTTGTTATTCCAGGATTAAGTTTGGAATATGCAAGACCAGAAGATATAGAGCATAGACTAGATGAGGCTATGCATGAAATGAATGAGTTTAATTGGGAAGGAAAAGGAATTGATGAAATAACTAAAAATTTTTCGAGGTTTATTGCAAGAATTTGGAGGATACATCCTTTTAGAGATGGAAATACTAGAGCAACACTAACATTTTCTAGTATTTTTGCTAAACAACATGGATTTGAAATGGATATGAGTAGTTTACTAGACCATTTAGGAAGAAAAGAGGATGAAGAAACGGGAAAAATACTAAGGTTTAGTCTAAGAGACAAATTAGTTTTAGCAGCTTTAGATGAGAAAGATTACCCAGAACCAGAACATTTAGAAATGTTAATAAAACAAGCAATAGAACAAGGAATAAACAAAAAAATAAGTTATTTAAATGATATTATAGAACGTTAAAAAAGACTAACAAAAAGTCAGCCTAAATTTTAGTAAAGATACAACGTATCTTCTATTACATAAGAAACAGGTAAAACCTCATCATTGTCTGAGTTTATCTTAAAAATAGGACGGTCTGAAGAAGTGTCTTTATAAACAGAAACAGTAATAGTACCACATTTCCTTACTTTAGAAGTTGTCTTTTTCAAAAAATATCACCTCTTATCTTCTTTTGTATCTAGTCTATTATATAAAAAGAAGAATGAAAAAAGTGTCGAATTTTGCGAAAAGGTCAAAAAAGTTTATGAAAATGAATATTTCTATGTATTTTTTATTTATAATCTAGTTGGAAAAATAAAAATATTGTAAGGCTATAAATAAAAAACCTTACAATATCAATAAATATGGTTGCGGGAGATGGACTCGAACCACCGACCTCAGGGTTATGAGCCCTGCGAGCTGCCAACTGCTCCACCCCGCGATGTTTAGTACATTATTAATTTTACTACTAATGAACATAAATGTCAATAGTTTTCTTATATATTATATGAAAAAAGAAAAATAAATATTACAAAATAAATAAAAAATTAACAAAAGAATAAATGCAGAAAGGAGAAAATATGAATCAGACACTACCAATTATAATGTGTTTAACAATACCTTTTTTAGGAACAACCTTAGGTTCAGGAATGGTATTTTTTATGAAAAATAAAATCAAGCCATCAGTTCAAAAATTACTTTTAGGTTTTGCAGCAGGAGTAATGATGGCAGCGTCAGTATGGTCTTTACTAATACCATCAATGGATATGGCTGTAGAACAAGGAAAAATTGAATGGTTTCCAGCTTTGATAGGCTTTCTACTAGGAATAGGATTTTTATTACTTTTAGATACTATAATACCACATTTGCATTTGAATAGTAAAAAGCCAGAAGGAGTAAAAGCAAAGTTAAAAAATGAAATAATGCTTGTTTTAGCAGTAACACTTCATAATATACCAGAAGGAATGGCAGTTGGTGTAGTTCTTGCAGGGGCAGTAAGTGGAGGAGTTGGATTAACAATTGCAGGAGCAATTACATTAGCTATTGGAATAGCACTTCAAAACTTTCCAGAAGGAGCTATTATTTCAATGCCATTAGAAACAGAAGGAAAATCAAAAGGAAAAGCGTTTCTTTATGGAATGTTATCAGGAGTGGTAGAACCAATTGCAGCAATAATAACAATATTATTAACAGGTTTAGTTACACCAATATTACCATATTTATTATCATTTGCAGCAGGAGCAATGATATATGTAGTTGTTGAAGAATTAATACCTGAATCACAAGAAGGTGAACATAGTAATATAGGAACAATCGGAGTAGCAATTGGATTTGCTTTAATGATGGTACTAGATATAGCTTTGGGATAATTTATAAAAAAACTATACAAAATAAAATGGGCATGATATAATTCAAATTGAAAAGGAGGTTTTATTATGAAAAATGAGTTAATAATAAAAAAATGTAAATCATGTGGAGCAATAGTAAAAGTAATA
>CALXEW010000018.1 GCA_944387435.1 uncultured Clostridia bacterium
ATCCTTATGGAAGGGCTAAGAAAAATGGCATAGAGAAAAATATTATAGGGCAGGGACTGCCCGAATTAACGCCTGTGGAGATAGTAGGTTGCGAGGTCTATGAAGCAGGAAGCCCATTGGCTTTAGACAATGGGTAGTTCACCATAATAATTCACATTTAATGAAATTAGATTATAGTAATAATAAAGAATTAATAAGCGAAGAAAAAGAATTAATTACTCCATCAATTAGGGCTTTTCAAATAGGAGAAGGATCAGAAGGAAAACATTTAAAAAAAGTTGTAGAAAAGTTTGGCAAAAAAACAAATGATGAAGCATATATAAAAGCAATGGATTGGTTTATATTAGAAGAAAATAGGCATTCTATGACTTTGAAAAAATATATGGAAGTATATGACATAAAACCAATTGAAAATAATTGGATTGATAATGTGTTTAGATTTTTAAGAAAGTTAATGGGATTAGAATGTGAAGTGGTTGTATTAGTTACAGCTGAGATGATAGCTCTTTCTTATTACACTGCTCTTTCAAATGCAACAGGCTCAAAACTTTTAAAAGATATTTGTGCTCAAATGCTTCATGACGAATTAAGACATGTAGTTTTCCAATCATATACATTACATAAAATAGGAGTAAGAAGAAATGAGTTCATAAATAAAATTGTAAGGGGAATTAGAAAGTTTTTTATGAGAATTACCTTAAATGTTGTTTGGGTTAAATATAAAGACTTATTTAGGAATGGTAATTATACTAAAAAAACATTTAGAAATGATTGTTTAGAATATTTAAAGCAGTCTATTGATATAGAAAAAGCCGGAAAATTAGTTTAAAAATTATAAAGTTATAATGATACTTGCAAGTGGCTTAAAAGCAAATTATTTTACTTTTGACAATAAGTATGAAATAGATTATATTATACAATATAAGAATAACATTATTCCTATTGAAGTTAAATCAGATTAGAATATAAATAGTGTAAGTTTAGAACATTATAATATAATGAAAAATATAATCCAAAAGTAAGAATACGTTTTTCAATGAAAAATTTACAAAAATATAATAATTAAATAAATATACCATTATTTATGGTAGAATATATAAAAAAGTTCTTAGAGCTATGAAGAATAAAGGGGAAAGATAATGAGAGATGAAAGAAGAAATTTTTTGAAATATATTATAATATTTGGAATAATAATTGTAATTGAAGTTATAATATTATTTTTTATACAGAATGACTTCTTAACAATAAAAAATAAGCAAAAAACATTGGGAGTAATTGTTGACATTGTAAATACAAGTCAAATTGTTTCTAGAGGTGATTTTTATAGAATTACTTATTGGGGAACAATAATTGTAGAATATGAAGTAGACGGAATTAAATATTATAGTGAAAAACGTGTGAAGTCGTATGTAAGATTTTATGTTACAAGTGAAAGTGAATATTATATAGGTCGTGAAATACCAGTGGTTTACAATAAGGAATTGCCATCTGACTCAGCGATAAATACTATATCAGGTAAATATAATGCTGTAATATATACGAGTTTTGCAATAGAAATATTAATTTTTATTATTTTTCTATATAGAAGACTTACTAAAAAGAAAAAAATGTGCTTAAAAGTTATTGAAGTAGAAAATATTGACTATCAAAGAGAAAGAGTATTTTTCGAAGAAGAGAAGAGTGAAAAATTATATTTCCTTGATTATGACTTTGGAGAAAAAATAAAAATCGGTGAAAATTATGAGTTAGACAATACACATAAAAGTAATTATAAAAAACAAGAGGTAGTATTTAAAAATAAGAATGTTGAAGCCTATAAAATAGTTGATATTAATAAGGATAGTTTTTTAGAAAATAAGAAAAAGCAAATAATAAAAAATGAAAAATAAAAGATAAGGAATGAAATTTGTAATATATAGAATAAAAAATATTAAAATTGTAAGAGATAAAGGAGGGACTTTTACATGAAAAATAAAAAAGTATTAATCGGAATAATTATAGCAATAGTAGTTATAGTAATTGCAATTGTAGCAAGTGTTATAATTATGGGTAACAAAGAACAAGAAGAAGCAAAAGGTTTAATTAATGATTATTTTAGCTTTATTAATAACAAAAACTATGAAGGTCTATATTCAAAAGTAGCTAATATGAATATGAGTAAGGAAGATTTTGTAACAAGAAATCAAAATATTTATGAAGGAATTGACGCAAGTAACATACAAGTAGAAATAAATAATATTGAAAAGGTTGATAATGGTTATGATATAAGTTATCACGAGAAAATGTATACATCAGCAGGTGAAGTAGAATTTGATAACACGGCAAATGTGGTAAAAGAAGATGGAGAATTAAGACTTAAATGGTCATCAAGTATGATATTTCCACAATTAGGAGATACAGATAAGGTAAGAGTTTCTACAATAAAAGCAAGAAGAGGAAGTATATTAGATAGGAATGATGTACCTTTAGCAGAAGATGGTGATATTGCATCAGTTGGAATAGTACCAGGAAAACTAGGTAGTAATAGAGACGAAAATATTCAAAGAATATCAGAATTAACAGGTGTATCTGTAGATTATATAAATGAAAGTTTAAATGCTTCATATGTTCAAGATGATACTTTTGTTCCTGTTAAAAAGATAGTAAATAGTAATACAGAATTGAAAGAGCAGTTGCTTCAAATTCCAGGTGTTATGATAAATAAAGAAGATGGAAGAGTTTATTCTTTAGGAGAAGAAGCAGCACATTTAATAGGATATGTACAATCTATAAATGCAGAAGAATTAGAAGAACATGAAGGAGAAGGTTATACTTCAACTAGCTTAATAGGAAAAGCAGGATTAGAACTTGCATATGAAGATACATTAAGAGGAATTGACGGTACTGATATTTACATAGTAGATGAAAATGAAAATAGAATTGCAAGCCTAGCAAAACAAGAACAAAAAGATGGACAAGATGTAAAATTAACAATAGACAGTAATTTACAAAAGCAAGTATATGAACAAATGAAAGATGATAAAGGTTTCTTTGTTATAATGGAACCTAAAACAGGAGAATTACTTGCGTTAGTAAGTACACCTACTTATGATTCAAATGACTTTGTTGTTGGCTTAACTATTGATAAATGGAACAGTTTAAATAATGACGAAGCAAGACCGTTATTTAATAGGTTTACACAAAAATATTGTCCAGGATCTACATTTAAACCAATAACAGGAGCAATTGGATTAACAACAGGTACAATTGACCCAAATGAAGATTTAGGATATACAGGCACAAGTTGGCAAAAAGATAGCTCTTGGGGAAATTATAATGTAACAACTTTAACAGGTTACTCTGGACCCAAAAATTTACTAAATGGAATATTACATTCAGATAATATCTATTTTGCTCAGTCAGTATTAAAAATGGGTGCAAATACATTTACAAGTAGCTTAGATAAAATAGGATTTAACCAAAGCTTAGATTTTCCACTTACACTTGCTAAATCTCAATATGCAAGTGATAATGAAACTATTATAGAAGGAGAGACAAAACTTGCAGATAGTGGATATGGTCAAGGAGACATTTTAGTAAATCCAATACATATGGCAGCTATTTATTCAGCATTTGCAAATGATGGTAATATGATTAAACCAAGAATTGAATATGATGAAGAAAAAAATGGAGAAATTTTAATAGAAAATGCATTTACAAAAGAAGCAGCAGATACTATTGAAAATGATTTAATACAAGTAGTTGAAAGCCCTGAGGGTACAGCAAATGATATGAAAATATCAGGTACAACAATTGCAGGAAAAACAGGAACAGCAGAATTAAAAACATCAAGTGAGGATACAGAAAGTGGTACTTTAGGATGGTTTGATTGTTATACTATAGATAGACCAAATGGAACTGACATGCTAATTATCAGTATGGTAGAAAATGTACAAGATAACAGTGATGGTGGAAGTCATTATTTGATTAAGAAGATTAGAACATTATTTGAATAATGTCCTGTTGGGGACGTTTCCTTTTGGGACATATTTAAACAGGGAATTGGAGTAATTTTTTAGATTTAAGCTTCGCTTACCGGTGTTTTTACTACCCTTTTATTTCCCTACGTAAAAACACCTAATCTAAAAAATTACTTATACTTATTTTAATGTAAAAAAAGTATATAAATATTTAGAAGGAAAATATTATGTTGAAAGATAAATATAATATGACAAGAGAACAAAATGTTTTTTAGCTAAAAGAAATATTGTGGAGTGAACTACCCATGGTCTAAAGCGAGACTGTTTAGAAAGTACAAAAATATTCAAAAAATTATGTTACAAAAACGTATTTCCTATTTTTATACTAAATTATTATATAAAGTGGTTTGATTTTGCTATTTTATATAAAAGGTCAATGTAAAAGTGGTAAGAATTTTTTTACATTTTTTGTAAAATTAAAAAGTTCGACTTTTTGAACAGTCTCTCTAAAGCCAATGGGATTGCGGTTGCCTTATTTCAATTTGGTGAATTAATTACAAAATATTATGAGAGTAATGATATAGAAGGATTAAAACAATTTGTTTATGATGAATGTTTAACAGGGATAAATATGCCTACTAAGTAATTAATACTATTTGAGAACAATATTTCTATTCCGAAAAAATGAAAAAAATTTGACTTTTCGGAATAGGAATATTATAATTATTATGAGGTGATTTGTGTGAAATTAATAAAAAGAGAACAATATTTAAATAAATTAATAAATGTTTTAGGAACACCTGACATTAAAGTTATTACTGGAATTAGGCGTAGTGGAAAATCAAAATTATTGGAATTATTCAAAAAATATATAATAGAAAATATAGAAAATAGTAATATAATACATATTAATTATAATTTACCAAAATACGAAGATTTAAAGGAATATAAAAAATTAATAAATTATGTTGAAGATAATTATAAAGAAAATATGAAAAATTTTCTATTTATTGATGAAGTACAAATGTGTGAAGGGTTTGAAAAAGCAATAAATGGATTCCATGCTGAAGAAAAATTTGATATTTATATAACTGGTTCAAATGCTTTTTTAATGAGTAGTGATTTAGCAACATTATTTACTGGCAGAACATTTGAAATAGAAGTATACCCTTTTTCTTTTAAGGAATATCAAGAATATTATAAATATCAATATATACAAGAAGCATTTGATAAATATGTTTTTGAAGGTGGAATGTCTGGTTCTTATTTATATAAAACTCAGGAGGAAAAATATCAATATATTAGGGAAGTATTTAATACTTTAATTGTAAGAGATATAAAACAAAAATATAAAATAAGAAATGCAGATATAATTCAAAATTTAGCAGATTATTTAATGGATAACATTTCAAATTTAACTTCTCCTAACAACATAGCAAATGTTTTGAATTCTAATAATGTAAGTATAACTGATAAAACAATAAATAATTATATAGAATATTTATGTTATGCTTTTGCGTTTTATAAAGTAAAAAGGTATGATATAAAAGGGAAAAAGTATCTTAGTACACAAAATAAATATTATTTAGCAGATCATTCTTTTAGATATGCTTTATTAGGAACAAGTAATATGGATTATGGAAGAATATATGAAAACATCGTTGCAATAGAATTGTTAAGAAGAGGTTATGAAATATATATAGGAACTTTATATCAAAAGGAAATAGATTTTGTAGCAAAAAAACAAGGAAAGCAGATTTACATACAAGTATCAGATGATATAAGTAATGAAACAACTTTTAAAAGAGAAGTAAACTCTCTTTTAAAGATACAAGATGCTTATCCTAAAGTTATTATAGCTAGAACAAAACATGAAAATTATCAATATGAAGGAATAGAAATAATGGATATAGCTAAGTGGCTTATGGAATAAAATAAATGAAGTAAAGTTAAGTGGTATTCAAATAATTTTAGATTGGAGTTTAAATTTAATAAGTTTAACTTCAATCTTTTTTCTTTTCTGTAATAAAAATGAAAAATAATGGCATAATAAGGAAAAGAAATTAAGGAGGTTTATTTATGGATAGAAAAGTTAGAGTTGTTCAATATGGAACTGGAAAAATGAGTGTGTATACAATGAGGTATGTATATGAAAAAGGTGGAGAAATAGTAGGTGCAATAGATGTGAATCCAGATGTTATAGGAAAAGATATTGGTGAAATAATGGGATGTGAAGATAAAGAAGTTAAAGTTGTTGGAGTAGATGAAGCAGAAAAAATGCTTGGTGAAACAAAACCAGATGTTGTAATTGTTACAACAATGAGTTTAATAGAAGATGTTAAAGAAGCTTTAATGTTATGTGCAAAATTAGGATTAAATGCAATAACAACATGTGAAGAAGCTTTTTACCCACAAAACTCAAATCCTGGAGTTACTTCTACAATAGATAAATTAGCAAAAGAGAATAATTGTACAATTACAGGAACAGGATACCAAGATATATATTGGGGAGAATTAATTTCTGCAATTGGAGGTTCAACACATAAAATAACAAAAATAAAAGGAAGTTCAAGTTATAATGTAGAAGATTATGGAATTGCATTAGCAAGAGCTCATGGTGCAGGACTTACACTTGAGGAATTTGACAAGAAAGTTGCAAGTTTAGATAGAATAAGTGATGAAGAAAGAAGAAAAGTAATAGAAAGTGGAGAATATGCACCTTCATATATGTGGAATGTAAATGGATGGTTATGTGAAAAACTAGGATTAACAGTAGAATCACAGTCGCAAGAATGTGTGCCACAAATAGCAAAAAGAGATATATTTTCAAGTACATTAAATATGACCGTAAAAAAAGGTGACGCAACAGGAATGAGTGCTGTTGTTACAACAAAAACTAAAGAAGGAATTACATTAGAAACACAATGTATAGGAAAAGTATATGATGAAGATGAGTTTGATAGAAATGAATGGACAATAGAAGGAGAACCAACTACAACAATAGTAGTGGAAAAACCAAATACAGTAGAATTAACATGTGCAACAGTAGTAAATAGAATACCAGATGTTATGAATGCTAAGGCAGGTTATGTACCAACAAATGAAATGGATGAATTAAAATATAGAGTAAAACCATTAAATGAATATGTAAAATAAAAAGGAGAAAGAAAAAAGATAAAGAAATATTAAAATGAAAATAATAAAAAACTGTTGTAAAAAAATAAATTATTGATATAATAATACTGATAAACTAATATGAGGAGGAATTTTTATGTTAAAAAAAGTTGGGATACTTGCAAATGGAGGAGACGTATCAGGATTTAATGCAGTAATAAGAGCAATAGTAAAAACAGCAGAAAATCATGGAGTAGAATGTTATGGTATAATAGATGGTTATAATGGATTAATAAAAAAAGAGTTTGAATTATTAAGTACAGCAGAAGGTGGAGAAGCTTTAGGAATTTTACCAAAAGGTGGTTCAATTATAGGTTCTTCAACAAATGCTAACCTTTTTAATTATAAAGTTGTAAATGAAGATGGTAGTGTAGAATATAAAGATTTATCAGATGAAGCAATTCAAAATATAAAAGATTTTGGATTTGATTGTATATTTACACTTGGAGGAGATGGAACACAAAAATCAGCAAGAGATTTTTCAACAAAAGGTGTAAATGTAATAGGAGTGCCTAAAACAATAGATAATGATGTTGCTTGTACTGAAATAACATTTGGATATAATACAGCAGTATCAGTTGCAATGGAAGCCTTAGATAGACTACACACAACAGGAGCAACACATCACAGAATAATGGTATTAGAAGTAATGGGAAGATATGCAGGTTGGATTGCATTAGAATCAGCAATAGCAGGAGGAGCAGATGTAGCATTAATCCCTGAAATACCATATGATATAAACAAAGTTGCAAGTAAGATAGAAAACAGAAAGAAAAGAGGAAAAAACTTTAGTGTAGTAGTAGTAGCAGAAGGAGCAAAACCAATAGGCGGAGAACTTACAATAATGGGAACAAGAGATAATGGAGCTGGTGTAGACAATACAAAACTTGGTGGAATAGGACAAGTAGTTGCTCAACAATTACAACAATTAACAGGATTAGAGGCAAGGAACACAACATTAGGATACATGCAAAGAGGAGGAACACCAACAGCATTTGATAGAGTATTATCAACGAAATATGGAACAAAAGCAATGGAATTAGCATTAGAAGGAAAATTTGGAACACTTGCTGTAATAAAAAATGGTAAACTAGATTCAGTGCCATTAGAGGATGTTGTAGGAAATAACACAAAAATAGGAGCAGTATCAGGTAATACAGAAGAAAGCAACTTAAGAAAAGTAACAATGGATGATGATTTAGTAAAAACAGCAAGAGATATAGGAATAAATTTAGGAGATTAGACAAAGGTTAAAATAGTATAAGATTAACGTTTCCTGTACAGAGAATTAGAAATTTATATACGGAAACGTTATTTTTTTCTTTATTTTTTACTTTTTTATTTTTTCTATCTATACTTTTGTTTTAAGGGATTTCTGAAGGAGAGTGCCTAAAAATGTGAAAATTCATTTAAATAAATATTGACTTTTGTGTTAAGCAATAGTATAATAACCTTAGTAAAAAGATGTTACAAAAATATAACACATATTTTACAATTATATAATAATTATTGATTTTTTGAATATTATTATATAATAAAAATGAGTAAGGCTTAGCCTCACTCAAAAGTTGAATTTTTGGGTTTGTTGTCGGTATTAGCTTGGGTAGGGCTAATATCGACTTTTTCCTTGCTTAAACTAAATTGATATTTAAAAATACCAATGATGCCAACTAAAACTGAAATGCAAAGAATAACAAACCCTATTCCTATGTAAATCTTCATAGGTTTTGCACCCTTTTCTTTAGTATTACACTTATGTCTTTTGGACCAAGTGCATAAAATAATATTTATGCTTGATAAATATTATTTTATGCACTTAAGTCCCATAGAAAAGGGGAAAAATCCAACTGAAATGACTATATCGCAAATTTATCTATATGTCAATATTTATTTTGTAAAAATCAATTCATAACATCAAACAAAAAATACACCTTGTAAAAAATTAAAAATAGAGTATATTTTTGTTTAATATTTTTATTTTGGTTCATTAATAGGATTAGAAAGAAGAAATACAACACATTGTAATTAAGAAAAGTGTCAATGGATGATGATTTAATGAAAACAGTAAGAGATATAGGCATAAATTTAGGAGATTAACAAATAGGAGACGAAGTCTTTCAAAATAAGTTTACAATTGAACACACAAAAAAGACCTATTAATTTAGGTCTTTTTCTATGTGTTTTAATTTTTAGGGGTTAATAGTAATTTTTTAAATTTAAGCTGTGCTTACCAGCATTTTTCGACCCCTAATTCCCCTACGAAAAATGCTTAATTTAAAAAATTACTTAGTCACTTTATTTAAATATTGTAACAAAAATGTAATATGATTTTTTATATAAGGTATTTACAAATACCCTAAAAAACTATACAAATAAATACGACAAAAATGTCTTAAATAGTAAATTAAATATATATACTTGTTTAAATTTGTAAAAAGAGTAAATACTATTAAAAATAGGCATTTAGTTAATAAAAATTAAACAAAAAGAAAAATAAGAAATTAACTAAAGAGGGGAGAATTTAAAATGTTGAAAACAAAATTTAAAAATATGAAGGGTATCACTCTTATTGCACTTGTTATTACAATAATTGTACTTCTAATACTTGCAGGAGTATCAATTGCAATGCTAACAGGAGAAAATGGAATATTAACACAAGCACAAAGAGCAAAAGAAGAAACAGAACAAGCGGAAAAAAATGAAATGTCAGATTTAGCAAGCATGGAATCACTAATTAATGAATATCAAAATAATATTAGTATACCACAAGTAAAAGATGAAAATCCAGGAGAATTAGAACAAGAAGGAACAGATACTTTTGTAATAAATAGTATAGAAGATTTAGTTTTTTTCTCATATGATGTAACAACAAACGGAACTACTTATGAAGGAAAAACAGTAAAATTAGGAGTAAACTTAGATTTTAATTCAGATAAATCATATGTAGACCCAGATAGAACAGATTTTACACAATATGGATATAACGGACCATTAAAACAAGCTTTAACATCAGGAACAGGTTTTAGTCCAATAGGAAATCAAGATAGAACAAATAGTTTTTATGGAACTTTTGATGGAGATAATAAAGCAATATGTTCGTTATATATAAATGTGAATAGTGATGAAAATTTAGTAGCTGGACTTTTTACTAAAAATTATGGAGAAATTAAAAATATAGGTCTTGTAAATACTAATATAATAGTGCAAGGAGAAGCAAATACTATAGTAGGAGGGCTAGTCGGAGTTAATTTCAATAATATGTATAATAGCTATGTGTCAGGTAGTATAAATGCTATCGGAAAGGGATATATGCTTGTTGGAGGAATATGTGGAGCAACTAAAGGAAGTGCAAATGTTGAAAATTGCTATAATTTGGCAAGTATAGAATGTAAAAATATTAGTGGAACACAAAATAATGCTAATATTGCTTGTGGAGGAATAGCAGGGCAAGCATCAGCAGAAAATTCGGGTGACAGCGAAGAAGTTAATATAGAAAAATGTTTTAATAGAGGAAATATAAATGCAGATGGTGGAAATACTCAAGTATTAGCTGGAGGAATTATAGGAGCTTCTAGTGAAAATAATACTAGTTCAAATATTAGAAATTGTTATAATAATGCAAATATACAAGGTGTTACTTCAAGTAATATGAATAGAAATGTTGGAGGAATTGCAGGCAGTTTGGTTTCAGCGACTTTAACAAACTGTTATAATGCTGGTAATATTATAGGTGTCAAAAACGGTGACAAAACTAGTGATACGTATTTGTTTAGAATAGGTGGAATAATAGGAAGTCAAAATAGTAATTCCTCAATAAATAATGTTTTTAATTTAAGAAATGTAATAAGTAAAAATAGTAGTACAGATTTAAGAGTTGGGGGAATTACTGGAGGTATAACTAATAATGCTACTAATACAAGTGTAAATAATGCTTATAATACAGGCTCAATAGAAGCAGAAGGATTAAGCAGTAGCCAAGTTGGAAGTATAGCGGGAAGTAATTTAATAACATTTAGTAATTGCTTTTATTTAAAAGGAACTTATGATATAGGTGTAGCTGGAAGTGAAACAGTTACAGGTGTTACAGAATGGGATAGCATTGAAGATTTTCCAAGTGTGTTAAGTGTTGTAAATAGCGAAGGAGCATTTAAAGAAGATACTAATAATATAAATAATGGTTATCCGATTTTAGAGTGGCAATAAAGTGTTTTTAAAATAATTTTCTTTCATTTTTTAATAAATAGGTAGTAGGATTCATGATGATTTTTACTACCTATTTTTGTTTTTTTCTGAAGTTTACTTTAAATAATACATTTATGTTACATTTACATTACGTTTGTGTGTCTTTAATTGTAAAAAAAGGTTAATATGTTATAATTTGGGTAGAATAAAATTACAAAGGAGGAGTAATTATGTTAAAATCAAACGTGGCATGGAGTACAAATGAAAATAGTTATGAACAAGGAAAGGAAACAGCAGCTAAAGCAGTTGTAGATTTAGTAGAAACTAAAGTTGCCTTTTTATATACATCAGTAGATAGTGATGTAAAAGAAGTTTTAGAAGGAGCTAAATCAGAACTTGGAACTGCACCAATAATTGGTTGTACATCTAGTGCAGGAATTATTACACCAGATGGATTTGTTACAGGAGAAAAAGGATTTACAGGAATATTAGCTTTAGGAGACCCAGACTTAAAAGTAGGGGTTGCAGGCTCTGAAAGAGGAAAAGACCCAAGAGAAACAGGAAGAAAATTAGCAAAAGAAGCAATGAAAAATGCAGGAGAAGATTGTGTACCAGCTTACTTCTATATGGTTGCATCACCAGCGGAGGAAGAAGAATACATCAAAGGAATTGAAGATATCGTTGGAAGAGTTCCAATCTTTGGTGGTAGTAGCGCAGATAATACAGTAGAAGGAAAATGGAGTATTTATACAAATGATAAAATATTTAGTGATGGAGCAGCTATAGCATTTTTCTATACAGATAAAAAGATGGGAAATGTATTTACAGGAGCTTATAATGAAACAACAAATTCAGGTGTAATCACGAAGATAGAAGGTAAAAGAACTTTGGTAGAAATTGATGGAGTACCAGCTTTAAAGAAGTATTCTGAGTGGACAGGAGCAAAAGCAAAAGATTTAAGCGAAAATAATTTATTAGTAACAACAATTACAAAACCTTTGGGAGTAAAAGATAGATTAGGAGATTTAATAGCAATACGTCATCCAATGTATGGAAATAAAGATGGTTCAATGAATATTGGAGCAAATTTAGCTGTAAACACAGCAGTAATACAAATGGAAGCAACAGTTGATGAGTTGATCGATTCAACTGGAAAAACAATGAAAGAATTAAATAAAGAAATGGATGGAGATATAGGAGCATATCTTTTAGTTCATTGTGGAGGAAGAAGATTAGGAATAGGAGATAGAATAGATGAAGTTGCAAAACAATTAAAGAAAGAAGCAAAAGGAGTACCATTTATTGGAGTATTTACATTTGGTGAATATGGAGTAAAAGACCATGGCTCAAACACAACAGGTGGATTAATGTTATCATTTACAGCATTTAGTAAATGAAGAGAAGGGAAAAAACCACAAAACAAAAAAAATTATGTATGTACATTAGAAAATTTTGAAGATGGAACACAAAAGGTGTGTAAACCTGTAAATAATAAGGAGGGCGCAAGTATGAAAAATTTAATAGGTTATGAATGGAAAGATGCTTCTAATGGAGCAACAATAGAAGTTGTTAATCCAGCAACTCAAGAATTAATAGATACAGTACCAAATGTAACAGATGAAGATGTAGATGAAGCTGTAAAAGTAGCAGTTGTAGAACAAAAGAAATGGGAAAAAGTATCTATATATGATAGAGCAGATATTTTATATAAATTTGTTGATTTAATAGAAGAAAATAAAGAAAGATTAGCAACACTTCTATCTAATGAAACAGGAAAACCAATAAAAGAAGCAAGAGGAGAAATTGCAAACGTAAGAATTGGTGTAAGAGGTTTTGTAGAAAAAGCAAAACACTTATATGGAAATGCTATTGCAGAAGGATCAGAAGCAGGACAAGAAAAAACAATACAATTTACAAAAAGATATCCAATTGGAGTAATAGCTGCAATTATACCATTTAACTTTCCAAGTGATTTGTTCTGTCAAAAAGTACCACCAGCATTAATGATGGGAAATAGTATAATTGTAAAACCATCAAATTATAATCCATTAACATTAATTGAATATGTAAAATTAATGATTGAAGCAGGAGTGCCAGCAGGGTGTATTCAAATATTAACAGGAGATGGACCAACAGCAGGACAAGCTCTAGCTAGACATCCTGGAGTACATTTAGTGTCTTTAACAGGTGGAACAGCAGCTGGAATTCAAACAATGGGAACAGCTTCAAAGAATCTAACACATGTTATGTTAGAGCTTGGTGGAAATGATGCATTTATCTTTTTAGAAGATGGAGATATGGATTTAGCTGTAAAAGAAACAATCTGGGGAAGATTATATAATGGTGGACAAGTATGCTGTGCAAGTAAGAGATTCTTAATTCACAATTCAAGAAAACAAGAATTTATTGATAGAATGAAAGAAGTAATAGATGGGTTAAAAGTTGGAGACCCAATGAGGGAAGATACAGATATGGGACCAATGATTAATATAAACGCAGCAAAGAGAATTGAAGAACAAGTAAACCAAATGGTAGCAGAAGGAGCAACAGTAGTTTGCGGAGGAAGAAGAGAAGACGCTTACTACTATCCAACAATACTAGATAATGTAACAAAAGATATGGAAGCCAGCAAAGATATGGAAATATTCGGACCAGTAATTTCTGTAATCGGATTTGATGATGTTGAAGAAGCCATTGAAATTGCTAACGGGTCTAGTTATGGATTATGTGGATGTGTAATTTCAAAAGATGTATCAAGAGCAATGAAAATAGCAGATAGATTAGAATGTGGTGGAGCTATCGTTAATGGAGCAAGCTTCTATCGTTCATTCGAAATGCCATTTGGAGGATGGAAACATTCAGGAATTGGTAATGAAGGCGTTATGACAACATTAGAAGAAATGTCAAGACTAAAAACAATAGTATTAAAAAATATTTTATAGTATGATGTCCGATGGAGATATTTCTATAATAAAGGGAAGTATCTCCAAATGGACAAATTTTTTGAAAAAGGTGATTTGATGGATAAAAAGAAAAAAGCAATATTAGCAGTGGTTTCTGTCATAGTTTTACTTGTTGTTTTAGGAATAGTTTGGTATTTAGTAGTTAATAATACTAATGGAAGTTCTAATAATCAAACCAAAAATTCTGAAGTAAGTAAACTATATGAAACATTACAAGCAAATAATGTTTTTAGTTTTGAATTGTCCTTAGATGAAGAAAATACTATGTATTATGCAAAATCAAACGATATGGCTTATATAGATACAGTTTTTAATGGAAAAGAAACAAAGTATTTAGTTAGAGATGGAAATACATATTTGTTAGTAGAAGATACAAAAACTTATTATACATATTCTAATAATTCACTAGAACTAAATAAGGTAACGAAACAATTAGGTGAATTAAAAGAATTAGAATATGAAACAGGAAGAGAAAGAATTAACAATGAAAGTTATTCTTATGAAGAATATTTCGGAGCAACTGATTTTGCAATGGGAGACTTTAAAGAAGAGTCAGAAGATGTAAAAACTAGATTTTATTTTGATGGTGAAGAACTAGCTTATATAAAAACAATAGAAGGTGATAAGGAAGAACTTCTAAAAGTAAATATTTCTTATGATGTAGACCAAAATTTATTTAAAATACCATCAGATTATGGTGAAGCATAAAAGGGGAATATAAATAATAAGGAGGAATTTGAAATGTCTGAAAAATTTGTACTAAATGAAACATCTTATTTTGGAAAAGGAGCAAGAGAAGAACTTGTTGGAGAAATCCAAAAAAGAAGATTTAAAAAAGTATTTTTAGTAAGTGATAAATCATTAGTAGAAGCTGGTGTAACAGCAAAAGTAGAAGAGGTATTAAACAAAGCAGATATACCTTATGTTTTATATGATGAAATAAAACCAAACCCAACAATTAAAAATGTATTAGATGGAGTAGAGGCTTGTAAAGCTTCAGAGGCTGATTTGATAGTTGCTGTAGGTGGTGGTTCAAGTATTGATACAGCAAAAGGAATATCAATAGTTATGACAAACCCTGAAAGAAGTGATATTAAATCTTTAAATGGAGCTTCAAATACAGTAAATAGAGGTATGCCAATAATTGCAATGCCAACAACAGCAGGAACAGCAGCAGAAGTAACAATAAACTATGTTATAACAGATGAAGACGCTAAAATAAAAATGGTATGTGTAGACCCAAATGATATACCAATTTTAGCAATAGTAGATTCTGAACTTATGGCTTCAATGCCAAAATCATTAGCTGCATCAACAGGAATGGATGCTTTAACACATGCTGTTGAAGGTTATATTACAAAAGCACATAACGACATGTCTGATATGTTTCATATGAAGGCTATTCAAATGATATTTAAATATTTACCAGCAGCTGTAAACGACAAAAACCCAGTAGCTATTGAAAAAATGGGAATGGCTCAATATATAGCAGGAATGGGATTTAGTAATGTTGGTCTTGGAATAGTACACTCAATGGCTCACCAATTAGGAGCAGTATATGATACACCACATGGAATTGCAAATGCAATGCTACTTCCTACAGTTATGAGATTTAATGGAGAAGACCCAGCAACAGCTGGAAGATTTAGAGAAATATTAGTAAACATAGGAAGACCAGATGCAGAACATCTAAATGACCAAGATGTTATAAATACATTTGTATGGATGATATCAGAGTTAAGTAAAGCAGTTGGAATCACAACAACAATAAAAGATTATGGAGCAAAAGAAGAAGATTTCGAAATGCTTGCAGAAAAAGCAATGAATGACCCTTGTAAACCAGGAAATCCAAGAGATGTATCAAAAGAAGACTTTATAGAATTATATAGAAGAGCAATGTAATGAGAAAAATGAGACAGATTGGGGACGGGCCTAATTTGTCTCATTTTGTAAAATGTTTGAAAAGTGAAACAAAATAGGGTGTCCCTGTTAGTTTCACTTTTTTTATGAAAATACTTGTAAAATTTGTAAAAATGTGTAATAATATTATTGTTATAAGAAAAGACAATAAAAAGAGGAGTAGATTTATACTAGTTTTTAGAGAATAGAAGTTATAAGCTGAAAGCTTCTTAAATATAGGTAAATTGAAGGTAGCTTTTTTGTTAATATTCTGAGAAACTTTGATTTAAGAATATTCGGTTAAACTCCGTTAAAAGTTAATTAAGATGTTATCTATAGATTATTATATTTTTTGTATTGTTTTATTTACATTTTTATATAGATAATAATTAAGGTGGTACCGTGAGAAATATGCTCGCCCTTATTTTAGGGGCGAGCTTTTTGAATACACAAATAAAATATGAATAAAGAAAAAATAAAGGAGAGTTCATATGTTAAAAATTGAGAGTAAAAAACAAGGAGCAGAATTAATAAGTATAAAACTTGATGGAAAAGAAATGTTACATCAAGGTGAATTCTGGAACAGGCATGCACCAATATTATTTCCTATTGTAGGAAGATTAAAAAATGATGAAACTGTAATAGATGGTAGGACATTCAAAATGGCACAACATGGATTTGCAAGAGATTGCGAATTTGAAGAGTTAGAAAGAAGTGAAAATAAGCATGAATATGTTTTAGAAAGTAATTCCGAGACTTTAGAAAGATTTCCATTTGAATTTAGTTTATATGTAACTCATTTAGTAGAAGATAATACTTTAATTACTAAGTATAAGGTAATAAATAAAGATGAAAAGAAAATGATATTTGGTATAGGTGGACATCCTGCATTTATTTGTGACTATTCTAGTGGTAAATATAAAATAGAATTTGAAAAGCAAGAAGATAATATAAAATTTATGAGTTTAAAAGATGGATTAGTTTTAGAAGAAGCTCCAAATATTTTAGTTGATAATTGTATTAAGTTAAATAAAGATAGTTTTATAAATGATGCTATTATTATGAAAGATATAAAATCTAATAAAGTTTATTTAAAAGAAAATGAAAGAACTATTTTAGAGTTTGATTTCACAGGTTTTCCATATTTAGGACTGTGGGCAAAAATAGGAGCACCATTCGTCTGTATAGAACCTTGGATGAATACAGCAGATAAAGTTAATACAGATGGAAAGTTAGAGTCAAAGGAAAATATTTTAAAATTAGAACCAAATGAAGAATTTGAATGTAGTTACAAAATGATGTTTTTTGAACCCGTCCCAAAAAACATCAAGAAATAACAAGAAAAGAAAGAATATGAAAAAAATATAAAAGGAGAGGATATTATGTTAGAGAATAAGTATAATCCAAAAGATTTTGAGGACAAATTATATGAAGAATGGGAGGAAAAAGGTTATTTTAAACCAAGTATGGATGAAACAAAAGAAAGTTTCTGTATCATGATGCCACCACCAAATGTAACAGGAAAATTACACATGGGACATGCCCTAGACGGTACAATTCAAGATATATTAATTAGATTTAAAAGAATGCAAGGATATAATACATTATGGCTTCCAGGCTCTGACCATGCATCTATTTCAACAGAGATGAAAGTTGTTCAAAAGTTAAAAGAAGAAGGAAAAGCAAAACAAGATGTAGGAAGAGAAAAATTCTTAGAAGAATGTTGGGATTGGACTCATCTTTATGGTGGAGAAATTCAAAAACAACAAAGAAAATTAGGTTGTTCTTGTGATTGGGATAGGCGTAGATTTACACTAGATGAAGGTTTATCTGATGCTGTTTTAGAAGAATTTATTAATTTATATAACCAAGGATATATCTATAAAGGAACTAGAATGGTAAACTGGTGCCCTAACTGTAATACAGCAATTTCAGATGCAGAAGTAGAATATAAAGAAGAAGCTTCTCATTTATGGCATCTAAGATATAAAATTAAAGGTGAAGAAAGATACGTAGAAGTTGCAACAACAAGACCTGAAACAATGCTTGGTGATACTGCAGTTGCCGTAAATCCAGAAGATGAAAGATATAAAGACTTAGTTGGAAAAACTTGTATACTTCCTATTGTAAATAGAGAAATACCAATTATAGCAGATGAATTTGTAGACAAAGAATTTGGAACAGGCCTAGTTAAAATTACACCTGCACATGACCCTAATGATTATGAAGCAGGTAAAAGGAACAACTTAGAGTTTATTGAAGTATTTGATAGTAAAACAATAATGGGAGATTTAATGCCTGAAGTAAAAGGAATGACAGCAATAGAAGCTAGACCAATCATTGTTGAAAGATTAAAAGAATTAGGAGCATTAGTATCTATAGAAGATTACACTCATAATGTTGGAACTTGTGAGAGATGTAAAACAAAAATAGAGCCAAGAATATCAGAGCAATGGTTTGTTAAAATGAAAGAATTAGCAGAGCCAGCAATTAAAGCAGTTAAAGAAAATGATGTTAAATTTATACCAAAAAGATATGAAAAAATATATTTCAATTGGATGGATAATATTCAAGACTGGTGTATTTCAAGACAATTATGGTGGGGACATAGAATACCTGCATACTATTGTAAAGATTGCAATCATATTAATGTTGCAAAAGAACAACCAGAAAAATGTGAAAATTGTGGATCTAAAAATTTGGAACAAGATACAGACACGTTAGATACATGGTTTAGTTCAGCTCTATGGCCATTTTCAACACTTGGTTGGCCAAATAAAGATGCTAAAGATTTAAAAACATTTTATCCAACTAATGTATTAGTAACAGCATATGATATTATATTCTTCTGGGTAGCTAGAATGGTATTTTCAGGATTATATGCAATGAATGAGAAGCCATTTAGTGATATATTAATACACGGTATTGTACGTGATAGTAAAGGAAGGAAAATGTCAAAAACACTTGGAAATGGAGTAGACCCAATAGAAGTTATTGATAAATATGGAGCAGATGCATTAAGGTTCTCAGTACTTTCTGGAACTACAATGGGAAATGATATTAGATATATGCCAGAAAAGTTAGAACAAGCATCTAATTTCGCAAATAAGATATGGAATGCTGCTAAATTTATAATAATGAATAGACCAGAAGAAGAAAAAATAATAGAATTTTCTAAAGGAAAAAATGAAGAAAAATTATCCATAGAGGATAAATGGATATTAAACAAATTAAATAGATTAGTAGAAGAAATAACAAATAATATTGAAAAATATGATTTAGGTGTAGCAATTGATAAAGTTTACAGCTTTATGTGGAATGAATTTTGTGATTGGTATATTGAGATGGCAAAAATTAACCTATATAATGGAACAGAGGAAGATAGGATTAAAACATCATATGTGCTTGATAAAGTATTTAGAACATGTTTAAAATTATTACATCCATTTATGCCATTTGTAACATCTAAAATCTATGATAATTTAGTAAAATATGATGATAAAGATTTAATGGTATCTTCTTGGCCTGAGAAGGAAAATATTGATTATGGAAAAGAAGAAGAAACAGTAGAAAAAGTAAAAGAATTAATTGTAGAAGTTAGAAATGTAAGAGCTACTAAAAATATTCATCCAAGTAAGAAATCTAAATTAGTATTTGTAACAGATAAATACGAAGAGGAAATAAAAGAATTAGAAGACATATTATTAAAATTAGCATTTGGTAGTTCTTTAGAAGTAAAGGAAAATAATAAAGATATTTCAGAAGACGCTATCAATATAATGGTAGAAGGTATTGAACTTTATATGCCATTAGAAGGATTAATAGATAAAGAAGAAGAAAAGATGAGATTAGAAGAAGAAAAAACAAGGCTAGAAGGAGAAGTTTTAAGATGCGAAAAAATGCTTTCTAACCCAGGATTTGTAAATAAAGCACCAAAAGCAAAAGTAGAAGAAGAGCAAGAAAAATTAAAGAATTATAAAGAGATGTTAGAAAAACTATTAGAAAAACTAAAGTAACATAAAGTGACAAATTAAGAAATATGTGGTATAATAATAAATAGGTACAAAACATATGGCGGCTAGCCATCTGAGAAGAAAGGATTCAGCATGGAGACAAGGTTTCAACTGGTTTTCGAGGATGTGGTTGGTAGCAACTTCGACATTCCTGTTCTTAAGTTCAGGGATACCGAAAGTGGAGCAGAGACTCCGAGCTTCATTCTTGACGTCAAGAGGTCTCGCTCTTACTCTAAGTGGAAGATTCGCTTAGGAGTAGATGAGGAAATTTCCCGCAAAGTCGAGAATCTATTCCGCGAAGCTGTCAAGGAGAGCGAATACAAGCTCGTCTTTGAGATGTGCAGGACATTTGACCTCGACGTAGAGATGCTTGGAAGGCTTTGCGACCACATGATTAGGCTTAGCATGATTACATGCGAGACACCAAGCTTTACGGTATCTGCATACGACGAGAACGACTATTGGGGGGCTGGAAACTACTCTCCCAAGAAGTGTGCAGTAGCTGCTATCGATTAAGCCGTGGTGTCCGAGAGCGACTGCTCTTGGAAAGAGAGAGGTAAGAGTAAAATCTACCTCTTTCTTTTTGTTTATAAAAATGTAATAAGAAGTTTGTCGAAAAGTTCTAATATATCGACAAAACTTCCTATTTTTTACTCTTGGAAAATATTGTAAATGGTACTATAATAAGTAATGTAAATTTTTGGAAAGGAAGGGAAAATATGGAGTCAAAGTTTTATGAAAAGGACAAGCTGTTGGTCTTAAAAGTTACGTCTGAAATTGACGACCATAGTGTACAAGAGATAAGGAGGAAAGCGGATTATGAGATGGAGAGATATATGCCTAAAAAAGTTATATTTGATTTTGATGGTGTTACTTTCATGGATAGTAGCGGAATAGGGTTAGTGATAGGAAGGTATAAGTTTGCAAACATGATAGGTGCAAAATTGGAGGTAAGCAATTTGACCAAAAGTGTAAGAAGAATTTTTGATATGAGTGGGCTATTAAAACTAATTCCAACAGTAGAATTAAATTAAAAAGTATCCCAGACGGTACAGGCCCAAAAAATCGCAAATAGGAAAGGAAGAAGATATGTATAATAATGAAATGAAATTAGAATTTATTAGTAAGTCTTCAAACGAAGCTTTTGCAAGGATAGCTGTTGCAGCATTTGCTTCGCAACTAGACCCTACAATTGAAGAACTTGCAGATATTAAAACTGCTGTATCAGAAGCAGTTACTAATAGTATTATTCATGGTTATGATAAAAAACAAGGAGTGGTTAAAATATCAGCTTGGCTTAAAAGTAATGAAATTATAATAGAAATTTCTGATAAAGGAAAAGGTATAGAAAATGTAGAGATAGCAAAAGAACCATTATATACAACAAAACCAAATCTAGAAAGGTCAGGCATGGGATTTACTATAATGGAAAGTTTTATGGATAAAATGGAAGTAGAGTCAGTTGTGGGATTGGGAACAAAAATTACTATGTCTAAACTCATAAAGCCAAAAGAAGATAAAGAAGAGGAAGAATTTAAAATGCTTATGACAAATTCTTAAAAGAAAAGAGGAAGGTATGTACGAAAATGATAAAAAATCCATAAAAAAGGCTCAAGAAGGAGATGATTATGAGCTTGAAAAACTAATAAATAACAACAATGGACTTATCTGGTCTATAGTAAAAAGATTTCAAGGAAGAGGTTATGAAACAGAAGATTTATACCAAATAGCATGTATAGGATTTATAAAATCTATAAAAAGATTTGATACTAATTTTGAAGTAAAGCTTTCTACATATGCTGTACCCTATATGATTGGAGAAATAAAAAGATATATACGAGATGATAGTCCTATAAAAGTAAGTAGAAGTATAAAAGAATTAGGAATTAAAATAAGAGAATTACAAAAAGAATATTTTTATAAAAAAGGAGAGGATATAACTATAGAAAAAATAGAAAGAGAGTTAAAGGTATCTAAAGAAGATATAATACTAGCAATGGAAGCAACAAGAAAACCGGAGTCAATTGAAGGTTCTAGTAATACAAATTCTAATAGTGAAAAAAATATTACTTTACTTGATAGATTATCTACGAATAAAGACGAAGAAGAAATTCTTACCAATAAAATTGTAATAAATGAGCTAATTAAGAATCTAAACGAAAGAGATAAAAAGGTGATTTTACTTAGATTTTTCAAAGAAAAAACTCAAAGCCAAGTGGCAGAGATTCTAGGAGTAACACAGGTTCAGGTTTCTAGAATAGAAAGAAAAATTTTAAATAGTATGAAAACTAAATTATTCTCATAAATAATATAGAGGGGAATTTTAGGAGTGGTAAGATGAAAAAAATTTTTATCTATTTTTTTATATTTTTATTAATTTTCTTTTTACTTCCAGCATTACTTACTAAAAAAAATGTAGAAGCAAAAGCTCCTGAAAATAATACAGAAAGAAATGCAGAGGTATATGATTATAAAAATTATGGAATAATAAAATTATTACATAAAAGTACAGGAGAAGTTGAAGATGTTCCAATAGATACATATTTGTGTAATGTAGTTTCTGCAGAGATGCCAGCTGATTTTGAATTAGAAGCATTAAAAGCACAAGCCGTTGTTGCAAGGACATATACTATTTATAAAATACAAAATAAGAAACATGATAACGCAGATATTTGTGATGATTCTTCTTGTTGCCAAGCTTGGATATCGAAAGAAGATAGACTTGCTAGATGGGATGAGGATAAGAAAGAAAATAATTGGGCAAAAATAGAACAATGTGTGAATGAAACTAAAGGAAAAATAATTACATATAACGGGGCTCCTATAAATGCATTTTTCCATTCAAATAGTGGAGGAACAACAGAACTTCCTGTAAATGTTTGGGGTGGTGGGACAGAACTTCCTTATTTACAAGTAGTAGAAACTGCTGGAGAAGAAGGATATACACAATACAGTTCAGAAGTAATATTTACACAGGATGAATTAATAGAAAAGTTAAAAACTAAATATGAGGACATTACAATTGATTTTAATAATGATGATGATTTAAAAATTTTAGATTATACTGATAGTGGAAGAGTAAAAACAGTGAAGTTTGGAAATCATGAACTTTCAGGTACAGAGACAAGAAGCTTACTTGGTTTAAGGTCTACTAATTTTGAAATAATAAAAGAAAATGGAAATATAAAGTTTTCAGTTAAAGGATATGGCCATGGTGTTGGAATGAGCCAAACAGGTGCAGATACTCTGGCCAAAGAAGGTAAAACCTATGAAGATATAATTAAACATTTTTATGTTGGTGTTGAAATCCAAGAAGTAAATTCTCTATAAAAAATTATCCTAAAATGTATAATCTCTTCAAAATAGGAAATACTTGTATTAATAAAAATTTGAAGGAGGATTAATATGAGAAATATGAGAAGAGATAATAGGGCAAGAAATAATAAAGATGCTATGCAAAATAAAATTATAATGTATTCTATTATAGGAGTCGCTGTTCTTGCTGTTATTTTAGTTGCTTTACTTATGTATAGTAAGTCTTTAAATGAAGAGATACAAGATAGTGTGATAGATTTTGAAGATATGGCAAATATAACAAGTGAAAATAATACTACAAATAGTACTAATACAAATACAGAAAGTGTAAGTACAGAAATTGGTAAGTCTGTAAATGAGGCTCAAAATGAAACTAATACTACAAATAGTACAAATACGATTAACAGTACAACAAATACACAAAGCCAAGCAAATACAACAACTAAAGCAACACAAACAAATAAAACTACACAAACTAATGCAAATACAACACAAGAAACTGAGACTACAAAAAAAGAATTATCTTTTGAAAGACCTGTTGAAGGTGAAATTATGAAGGCATATGCTAAAGATAATTTAGTATATTCTGAAACACTACAAGAATGGACTACTCATTTAGGAATAGATATTAAAGCCGATAAAACAACTGTTGTAAAAGCAGCAGAAGCAGGTACTGTTAAGACTATTAAAAATGATCCAAGATATGGATTAACTATTACAATAGAACATGATGATGGTTACCAAACTGTTTATGCTAACCTTTTAAGTTCTGAGTTTGTAATAGAAGGTGAAAAAGTAGAAAAAGGACAAAGTATTGGTACTGTTGGTAATACTGCTACTTTTGAGATTGCAGATGAATCACACCTACATTTTGAAATTTTAAAAGATGGTTTACAAATAGATCCAAGTAATTTTATTCAATAGACGCTTAAGATAAGCGTCTAATTTTTTATTTTAAGGTCAATTGAAAAAGTAAAATATATTTGAAAAAGTAAATTCTAGTTACTGATTAAAGGCTATTTATAGATAAAATAAAGGCATTTAATGAGTAAAATTTTCTTTGTTTTTGTGTAAAATGAAGATATATATGGCAAAAAAATAGCACAATGAATGAAAAAAATTTAAGCTAATTTAAATGATGTAAGATTAACTTCTATTTGATATTTATGTGCTATAACAATAACAATATTTAATTAGTAAACACATTATAACACATTATTTTAGCTTTGTTAAGGCGTTAACCAACTTCCGTGTGATTAAACCAAAAATAATTATAAAATACTCAAAATTGTCAATTACAGAAATGGCATAAAGTAGAAAAACAAGGAGAATAGTCAATTTATACATTTCTTTCATTGACAATCAAATTGCATTAAGTCTTACAATATCAATTAAAATATAACTAAATATATTTATTTTTATTTGAATAGAATTTACTTTTTCAATTCACTGAAAAAGAAAAAAACTAATAAAAAACTAAAAAATATTTACAAAATTAACATAATATGCTATAATTTTGATGAATTTAAGTATTTTATTAAATATAATTTACAAAAGGAGAATAAAAAATGGAATTATGGGATGTCTATGATATAAATAGGAAGAAAACAGGAAAAATAATAGATAGGCATAGTAATGAAAGATTAAATGAAGGAGAATACCACTTGGCTGCAGAAGCAATTATAGTAAGTAAAAACAAAATATTAATAAGTCAAAGAGCAAATTTCAAAAATAACTATCCATTGTTGTGGGAATGCACAGGTGGCTCGGTTAAAAGTGGAGAAAATTCAATAGATGGAATATTAAGAGAATTAAATGAAGAATTAGGATTACAATTTAATAAAGAAGATGCAATATTATACAAAGCAATAAGAGATGACAAATCAAAAGTTTTTAAAGATATTTGGCTATTTAATAAAAATGTAGATATAAATAATATAGTTTTTAGAGATCATGAAGTAATTGATGCTAAATGGGCAACAATTGATGATTTAGAAGAGATGAAAGAAAAAAATATGTTAACTCCAAAATTTAAAATTAATAAAATGGAATTCAATAATATTTTGAAATTAATAAATCAAAATAATTGATTATTAATAAAGGGAAGGTGTTATAGTGGCTTTAGAAAAATCTAGTTTAGATAAAGTGAGTATAAAAGATATATTAAAACATCAATATGGTATGGGAAAAATAATTAGTGTAAGTTCAATAAATGAAGGTTCATCAAATATATATAAGATTGAAACGATGGAAGGAACATATATTCTAAAAGAATATAATTCAAATAGAAATTTAGAAAGTATAGAAAAAGAAATTAGTGTAGTTCAACATTTAAAAAATAAAAAATTAAGTGTTCCCAATTTTATACAAAGAGTGGATGGAGGTTATATAAGCATTTTTAAAGGGAAAATTATTACTTTACAAGATTTTATTGATGGATACACAATTGAAAATAATACAGGAGATAAAAAAAGAGTTATTCAGTCTGCTAGATTATTAGGAAGCATTGTAGAAGCTTTAAAAGATTATAAAGGGTTAGGGGATAATGGACGTATGGAAAAAATGTTCTCAAAATCAGCCTTACAAAGAGCAACGAGTGCTATTAAGAATGAATACGAAGGAATTAGAGGAGACAATAGGCATAGAGAGCTTTTTATAAAAGATTTAGGTGATAAATTAAAAATGTGTAATTTTCTATTAGAAAATTTTAATTTTGATGCGTTAAATCATCTTACTATTTTAGGTACACATGGAGATTATAGTGTTAGACAATTAATTTATGGGAATAGTAATGAAGAAGATGTAACAGTTATAGATTTTGAAACAGCAAGAAGAATGCCAATAACTTGGGAAATAATGAGATCATATAGCTATATAGATGAAAAAGCAAAAAATTCAAAATTTGATATGAATAATTTAATAGACTATTATAGAGAATTTAATAAACAAGTTGAACTAAATGAGTATGATTTAAAATATGCACCTTACATTTATTTATTACAATTAGTTGGCAGTGCCTTTGGATATAGAGAATACAATAAAGATGAAACACAAGAAGATTTATTGAGGTTTGGACAATTTAGAACGAATTTATGCAGATATTTATTTGTTAATGCTAATAATATTGGAGAACAATTATTATCTGGAGTTAGAAATAAGGAACAAGAAATGGAAAGATAATTTTAAAAAGATATTATTTTGCCATATAGCAAATAATATATATACTTAAACTAAAGAAGATATAATAAAAAATCAAAAATTGAATTAAAATAAAAAGCAGAAATGCCATGTCACTTTATCTTTATACATTGAACTAAGGATGGTAAGGGCTGATATATTCAGATTCAGAGAGAAAAGATAGAGTTAATGGTAAAGAAAGATTCTAGGTAAATTTAAATTAAATAAAATTATTAAAAGTACACTTTTTAATGTGTCTATTAAAGATGTTATTAAATTTATAAAAATAAAATAAAAAACTAAGATAAATGAAGATATCGAGAGATAATTAATTCATTTATAGAGATAGGAGATGAAAAAATGATATCTTATGTAGAAGATAGTAAAAAATTTAATTTTAGAGTTGGAGGAATAATTACTGACCCAAGTCAAAAGAAAATTTTATTACACCGATTAAGTAATTATGATTTTTGGCTATTACCAGGTGGAAGATTAGAAATGCTTGAAGGTACAGAAGATGCAATTAAAAGAGAAATTAAAGAAGAATTAGGTGTTAATGCTTCAACAGATAGATTGGTCGCGATTACAGAAAGCTTTTTTGATATGAGAAATGTTACTTACCATGAAATTGCTTTTAACTATCTAATGCAAATACCTGAAAATTCAAGAATTCTGCAAATGAATGGAGAATTTACTGGTATAGAGGGAGAAAAATATAGATACAGATGGTTTGATAGAGAGAACTTGAGGCAATTACCAATAAGACCTAATTATATGATACCAGCATTACAAGAATTACCAAAAGAATTAGTACATATAATTAAGGATGAAAGAGTAAAAGAAAAAGAAGATGAATTTGAAAGATAAAAACAAAAGAGAAGGTTAAAGACACTTCTCTTTTGTTAGCTTATGAGGGAGGAATTATGGAAGAAATAAATATAAAATTTTTAGATATAGCAAATATAAAATTTTTAGGTAATAAAGAATTAATTGGATTTGTGAAGGAATATTATCCAGGTTTAGAAGATAATTCTATAAAATCTGATTACGTAATCAAATTGAATGATAGAGTTTTACCAAGAGATGTAAATATTCCTAAAAATGCAAAATTTTCTAAAAGTTTTGCGGGACCACGTTATTATTCATGGAAAGACGAAGATTATAATCTTGCGTATTCTCCACCAGAAGAACGAGGTGGTTCTCATTTAGTATTGAAGAAAGGAAACTTTTTACAAGTTTCCTTTCATGAGGGCGAGTCTCCTAAACAAGTAATAGGTATAAGTAGAGAAATTTTAACTTATGAAACTTTAAAGCAAGGTTATATGCCTATACATGCTGCAGTTGTTTCAAAAGATAATAAGGGATATGTATTTTTCGGAGATAAAAACAGAGGTAAAAGCACATCTTTATTTTCTAGTATTATATTTGATGGAGCCAAACCAATGTCTAGCGATATTGGATTGGTAAAAAAAGATTCTAATGGTTGGAAAGTTATAGGTTGGCCTTGGACTGTAACGATAGCTCAATCATATTTTGATATGATTAATAGAAAACCTATGAGAAATACAGTAGGAGGACCTAAAATAAAATACTATCCAGAAGATTTTTGCAAAGAGTTTAATACACAGTGGGTTTGGGAGCAAGAGCTTGGGGCATTGATAAATGTTAATTTAGATCCTGATTCGCATGGCGAATTGAAAGAAATTTCATCAGATGAGTTAAAAGAAAGACTAACAAAATATGGAAGGGAAGAATGGTGGGAATGGAATGATGTATTTGGTTTAGGTGAAAAACAACCAGTATATAATTATGAAGACATATCTAAAACAGTTAAGGGAAAAACTTTAACTGGGGACATAATACCATTCTTTAAAGAAAGAGCTGAAATAGAAAGATGAATTATATTATAGGAGGATGAAAATTGATGATTACAACAACTATAGGAGATGAATTAGGAGAAAGTTTAACTGAACAAATAAGAATATTAAAAAAACTTGAAATTAATTATATTGAAATTAGAAAAATAAATAATAATTATTTGTGGCAATTTACTGAGAATGAAGTAAAGAAAATTAAAAAAATTTTAGATGAAAACAATATTATTATATTAACTTTAGATACTCCTATAGGAAAAAAAGATAATGCTTTTAATTATGAAAAGAATATTAATTTATTAAAAAAGTATATAAATTTAGCTCAAATATTAAATGTTAAATATTTAAGAATATTTTCAGACATAGGAGAAAAAAGACAAAAAGATAGCATAAGAGAGGCATTAAAAGATTTCTCAGAATTAGCTTTTGAAAAAAATATTGAACTACTAATGGAAAATGAAAAAAATACATTTGCCGAAAGTGTTGACGTATGTAAAATGCTAATGCAAAATTTAAGAAATGTAAATATTTTATTCGATATAGAAAATTCAAGCTACAAAAATTTTGATATAATAAAAGAATATAACAATAACAGAGAGAAAATAAAATATATACATTTAAGAGATTATGATAACAAAAAGAAAATTTATACATATATAGGAGAGGGAACTTTACCTCTTTTCAAACTATTTAAGGAACTAAAGGAAAATAATTATGATGGTATAATATCTTTGGAGACAATGTTGCCAAAATATAATAAAAATATTAGTAAAGAAACAATATTTAATGAATCATATTCAAGGTTTATAAAAATGTATAAGGAGGCTTAATATGAATGTCGTATATTATGATGTATTAGAAAATTTAATTAAAGATTTTAAGAAAATATTGAATAAAAATGTTAAATTAGATGAACCAAATAAAGAAATTATTGTTGATAATCAAAATATAAAATATAAAGAAATTGATATAGCTTTAAGAAGTTTCTCAAAACCATTTTTTATTAATAATGAGATAGAACTTGATTTATCAAATTGTGATGATAATTTAAGGTTAGAAATTTGTAATATGTGTAATGCTTATACTGATAATGAATTAAAAGCAATTGTTGAAAAAATGCCTATACTATTTGATTTTTCTAACAGTAGAAAAGATGAATTAAAGGGAGTAGCAATAATATGGAGAGACCATTTCCTTGAGGATAATATTGGACTTTTAACAGCTTTTATGAGAATGGGAGTAGATGCAAGAGATATTTTAGTAATGGATAAGGGAGATGAAACAAAACATAGAAAAGAGATAACTGCTACATTTAAAAAACTTGGATTTCAAGTCGAAATATTAGATAATAACTTATTAGATGAAAAACCATTATTAGAAAAAGGTGAAAGAATTATTAATAAATTTATTAATGATAGAAAAGATAAGAAGGTATTAATTTTAGATGACGGAGCTATTATATCAAAAATATTAATTAATAAAAAGTATGACAATGTAAAAGCAATTGTAGAATTGACAGAAATGGGTCTAAGAAGAATTAGAAAAATTAAAAATAAAGAGTTATTATATCCAGTCCTTAATGTGGCCAAAACTGATTTAAAAAAATATATTACTTATAGAGAAATTTCAAATACAATTTTTACAAGAATAATTGAATTATTAGGAGATGAAAAATTAGTAGGAAGGACAGTTATTCAATTAGGATATGGAGATTTAGGTGGCTTTTTGGCAAAAAGACTTTTAGACTATGGAGTAAGAGTTGTTATTGTTGATACAAACATTATGAAATTAATACAAGCATCTGAAGAAGGATTAAATACATATAGAACGTTAGATGAAGCTATGAAATATGAAAAACCATTTATGATAATAGGAGCAAGCGGAGAACAAAGTATAAGTAGAGAGGCTGTTTTGCAATTAGAAGATGATACATATGTAACAGCTGGTGCTACAGCAGATCTCTCAATATTTAAAGAATTTGAAAAAGAAGGGGTAAAACATAAATTTATAAAAAAATATGGAACACAATATGAGATAAACAATAAAAGAATAACAGTATTAGGAAATGGAAGATCTGTAAATCTATTTGACTCTGAATCTATTCCAAATAAATCAATTGATTTATTTAAAACGGGAACTTTACTTACAGCATATATGGCAATAAAGGAGAACAATTTATTAGAAAAAAGTGTTCAATTAGATATAGTCAATGAATGGATTTATGAATCTAATATATTAGAAAAATATTATGATTTATATTTTTCAAAAAAATAGGAGGAAATATGAACATTAATACTAATAAAAAGATAAAGATTGAATATACAATTATTTCTAGAGGGACAGAAAAATATGGTAGTAAAGGTTATATGGGAATTACTGAACCAATAAATAAAAAAAGATATTTTGTTTTAGCTAATCATTACGAAAAATATGTAAAAAGCTTCAAAGACTCGTTTTTCTTTGATGATGAATATGATATTGAAAATATAGTTTTGTCTAGATTTGAACTTATACCTAAATTAGCATTTGATGGTGAATTAGATTTTATTAAGGAAAGAATTTTAGTATACGGATTAGGAAGTGTTGGAACTGCTGCTTTAACATATCTCTTGGATTTAGGATATAAAGAAATAGATATTCTTATAAAAAATAATAAAACTAAAACAATTTACCTAATAAATTATTTAAATAAAAAATATAAAGCAAATATTAAAGCTAGAAATATACTATCAGACCAATATGATACATATATAGATGCAACAGGCAGCAGTAATGCAATAGAAAGTATATTCGAGGATATTCCAAATAATGCTACTGTATTTTTTTTAGGAACACCAAGGGAAAGTAAATATTTAATAGATCCATTAGATATTCATAGAAAAAATTTAAGGATATTTGGAGGACATGAATTAAATGGACATAGTTGGGATGAAAGAAATAAGGCATTTCTTAAATTGCTTATGCAAAATAAGAATAAGAATCTTAAAAGTTTTGTTAATATTTACAATTCAAATTCTGATATTTTAACAAAAGTATATAATAAAAAAAGAAATTTCTTTGAGGTGATAAAATATGATATACAAAATTAAGAATGTTATATTAGAAGTAATTTGTGAAATCAAAGAATTTGAAGAATTGGTTTATGGTAGGTTTTCTCAATTTGAAAAAATCGACTCAATAGAACAAGAAAATTATTTAAAAATAAGTAAAGATAAGATAGAAATAAATATTAACAATCAAAAGAAAGAACTAAATGGAGTAGTTCTACAAACAGATTTATATACTGTTATAAACAATGTTTTGTCTTATATAATAGATGATGAAAATAATATATATATGCATTCAGTAGTAGTAAGCAATAAAAATAAAGGATTACTAATACTAGGAAATTTTGGACAAGGAAAAACAACATTAGCAAATGAGTTTGTGAAAAATGATTTTAAAATAAATTCTACTGATCAAACATGGTTGAGAATAGAGAATAACACCTTTGAGCAAGTATTAGGTTCTAGATTTTATATTGAAGAAGGTAAGATAAAATATATTAGCAAGAGTGATTCTGTTAAGAAAGTAAATATTGATGAGATTATAAGAATAGTTGGGCTATGTGACAATGGCGTCTTGACAATAAATAAGCCCAAAAATATCTTTAGTAAGGTGAAGCAGATTTCAGATTATGCTACTTGGAGTAGTAATAGTGTATTATTCACAGATGATATTGAATTATATAATATTAATGAAAATATTAAGCCCTTTTTAATGAAATTAGAAGAAATACCTTTATATAATGTACGTGGAGATAAAAAGGCTGTTGTAAAAAACGTATATGAAAGAGGAAAAAATGAAAGATATAATAGTAGTGGGATTAAGTAAAGCAGGGAGCCTACATATCAATGCCTATAATAAAATGAAAAATATAGGTAATATATATTATGTAGATATAAGTGGAATAATAAAAAATAAAAATATAAAAAAGCAAAAAGTTTATACAAGTATTGAAGATGCTTGTATAACAAATAATCTAGAAAGTAATAATGTTATTGTAGATATATGCGTACCAAAAGAGGAATTTTGGAATATTATTAATCAATGCATTAGGCAAAATATTAAGAACGTTATTGTTGAGAAACCATTTATTGCATCAAAAGAATTTTTTAATGTAAATCATGAATTAAATATAATTATGATGCAAAATTATTTATATTCAGAGATTACAAAAGACATTATAAAATTTATTAAAAAGGAAAATTGTAGTATAAAAGCTATTTGTACAGATTTTTCAAAAAATAGAATAAAAGATAGTATGAATAATAGAGGCTTCTTAAAAAAAGTTACACAAAATTTTGAAATAGAGATACCACATCAAATTTATTTAGCAGATTACATTATTAATTCTAACAAAAAAATAAATATATTATATAAAGAACAAAAAGATTTTGAGGTAAATGGATTAGTATTAAAAAAACATGGATATGGTAAGATTATAATGAATCAAGATAATGTACTTATTATACATGAAAGTGACTTGATGACAGATAATAAAAGGAAAGAGATAAATATAATTTGTGATAATGATTTATCTATTAATGCTAAGTATTTATTATATGATAACGATATGAATATAAGGCAAAAAGGAAAGTTAGTTATAAAAAACAACGATAGTATAATAATTGAAAAAGAATACTCAATTGATGATAATATGTATAATTGTTTAAATGAATATTATAGATATTTTAATGATAACCTAAAAAATTATAAATATATAAATAGAATTTTAAGATTTTCAAAAGTATTTAAAGAAATAATAGAGTAATTAATGAAAAGAGTGAAATAATGAATATAGTAGTGATTGGATTGGGATATGTAGGTTTGGTTACAGCGGTGTGCTTAGCTGATAAAGGTAATAATGTTGTTGGAACTGATATATATAGAAAAAAATAAAAATGCTAAAGAACGATGAGGTACCTTTTTATGAACCTATGTTAGAAAAAATGATTAAAAAAAATAAAAAAAGATTAAATTATGATTTTCTAAGTAGTAAGTTATATAATGATGTTGATGTTTTTTTTATAGCTGTAGGAACACCTGAAAAAAATGATGGATCAGCTGATTTGAAATATGTATATGAAGCCGTTGATGGAATAATTAAAAATATTACAAAGAATACAACTATTGTAATAAAATCAACGGTTCCTGTTGGCACTAATAATAAAATAAAAGAATATATAAGAGATAATTTGAAAAAATTTATAATTAATGTAGTTTCTAATCCAGAATTTTTATCACAAGGAACAGCAGTACAAGATGAAATAAATCCTCAAAGAATAATAATTGGTACCGATTCTAAACAAGCGATAAAAACAATTAAAGATATATATAAACATAAGGATGAAAAATATGTGTTAACAGATTCTAATACTGCAGAATTAATTAAATATGCATCAAATAGCTTTTTAGCATTAAAAATATCATATATAAATGAAGTTTCTAATCTTTGTGAAAAATTTAATGCTAACATAGAAGATGTTGAAAAAGGAATGAAAATGGATAAAAGAATAGGAAAATATTTCTTGAATGCCGGAATTGGTTATGGAGGTTCTTGTTTTCCAAAAGATACAAAAGCATTAGAATTTATGGCAAAAAGTGTAAACAGTGAAATACAAACAATTACTGCAACAATAAAAGTGAATGAAAAACAAGTTACAAAAATGTTAGATAAAGCTCGAAAATATTATAGTAATTTTGATGGATTAAATGTTGCTATTTTAGGAATAACTTATAAGCCAAGTACAGATGATATAAGAGATTCCCCTGCTATAATTAACTTAAATAAACTATTAGAATATAAAACAGCAATAAGTGTATACAATCCAATACCTATAAAAAAATTAAAAGAGATATATAAAGATAGAATAAAAATTGTCAATAACATAGCAGAAACACTAAAAAATGCAGACATATGTTTTATATTTACAGAATGGCAACAGATAAAAGAAATGAATTTAAAGCTATTTGAAAAGAACATGAGAAAACCAATAATTTTGGATGGAAGAAATTGTTTTGAATTAAATCAAATAAAAGATTATAGAGTTATTTATGAATCGATAGGGCGAAAAACAATTAATAATTTAAATTAAATTGTTATGAAGAAATAATAGGCAGATTATTTTATTTGTTATTTTGAATTAAAAAAGATAGAGAGTTCTATCTTTTTTAATTATCTATATTATTTATATCAAATAAATCAGAATTATAAAATTCTTTTAAATCTATTTTTAGTGTTCTGCATATTTTATAGATTACATATGAACTAGGATTATCGACTTGATTATTTATTAAAGCTCTTAAAGTAGAAGGTGGAATATAAGACATTTCTGCTAATTTATTGGCAGTATAGTTATATTTATTACATAATTCTATAATTCTAGTGCTAACAGCTTCTTTAAATAACATTTATTACACCTCCGTTATTTAAAATTTTAACAAAACAAAGAAAAAAGGTCAATTGAAAAAGTAAAATATATTTAAAAAAGTAAATTCTAGTTACTGATTAAAGGCTATTTATAGATAAAATAAAGGCATTTAATGAGTAAAATTTTCTTTGTTTTTGTGTAAAATGAAGATATATATGGCAAAAAAATAGCACAATGAATGAAAAAAATTTAAGCTAATTTAAATGATGTAAGATTAACTTCTATTTGATATTTATGTGCTATAACAATAACAATATTTAATTAGTAAACACATTATAACACATTATTTTAGCTTTGTTAAGGCGTTAACCAACTTCCGTGTGATTAAACCAAAAATAATTATAAAATACTCAAAATTGTCAATTACAGAAATGGCATAAAGTAGAAAAACAAGGAGAATAGTCAATTTATACATTTCTTTCATTGACAATCAAATTGCATTAAGTCTTACAATATCAATTAAAATATAACTAAATATATTTATTTTTATTTGAATAGAATTTACTTTTTCAATTCACTAATAAGTTACTTACTATTTTTATGATATCAGTAAAAAAGAGTAAAAATTTTTCGCAATAAAAATGAACAAAAAACATCGTAAATTTGATAAAATGAAATAAATTT
>CALXEW010000019.1 GCA_944387435.1 uncultured Clostridia bacterium
CCACTTTAGCTCAGCTGGCCAGAGCATCGCACTTGTAATGCGAGGGTCATCCGTTCGAATCGGATAAGTGGCTCCAATAAAGGTCATTAGTTTTGAGGTATCTCTTAATTATTGGCTTTTTTATTTTGCTCTATTTATTTTACTTCATTATTTTTTATAATTGCTATCGCACAGATAAGGTTTTATACAATATAATTTTCCACGAATGTCAATATGTATTAAATCTTCTATATTTGTTAATTCTTCTGCTTTATATATGTTTTGTTTGAATTAATTATTATTAAGTTTAAATGTTAAAATGTTCTTTGATTTTTACTTATGCTTGTAGACTTAATGTAGCTTTTGATGAAAAAGATAAAGTAAAATCAACCTCAATACAATTAATTACTTAAATGTATTAGATATCTTACAATTTTGATAAGAGTAGTTATGTTGATAACTACTCTTATTTATGATAAAATATAGCAAATATGAAATTTTAATTTGTAGGAAGAACAATATGGGAATTGTTTTATTTTTGGGGACAGTATTTATGCCATATATAATTATTTTAACATTAGTAGGATTAATAATATGGCTAATAACAACTAAATTAATAAAGAATAAGGTATTTAAAACATTAATAATTATAAGTATTTTATTTTGTGGAGTTATAATCTTAGTAAACTTTAAAGATGAAAAACCTGATGACCTATGTAAAGAAATGACTGAAATTAGCAATAATAAGAGTTTAGTAGGATTATCAAAAGAAGAAGTTGAAGAATTATTAGGTGAGCCAAAATATAAATTTAATGATGAAACTGGAAATCTTTATGCGTATAATGCGGGGTCACTAACTAAAGGAATAATTTTTATGAATAAAACTCTTGTTTTGGATTGTATTTATGGATGCGAACTTAGAATAGTTTTTGATGAAGATGATAAGGTGGAATATAGTTCAATACAACTCCTTCCTTAGAGAAGTTAGATAAATAAGTAGTATAATAAATTTATATATGGAGATTATTATGAAAGAAAATATAAAGACAATAGGTATAATTATAATAGTTTTAATTTTTTTGGATGTTTGGGCTTTTTAAGATTAAACTATTCTTTGAAAAATGAAAGACCTAATGAATTGTACAAAGAAATGAAGGAAATTAGTGATAAACAGATTCTTATAGGTTTATCCAAAGAAGAAATTGAAGAAATATTAGGAGAACCAGGGTATAAGTTTGATGATAAATCGGGAAGTGTATATGTGTACAATGCAGGAAAATTAGATACAGGAATATTTGTTGGGAATACCGCTATTATCTTTGATTATAGTTATGTTTGCGATTTAAGAATATCTTTTGATGAAAACAATAAGATAGATCATACTTCAATTCATACAAATTCTTAAAAGTAGGTAGATAAATTATAATTAATTTGAAAGAAAGTGTGTAAATAAAATTGAAAAAAGAATATATTTTTATAATTATAAATTATACAATATTTTTTGTATGTTGGGCATTATTTAAAAGTAGAATAGCGTTAACGGATAATGATATATTGGTAATTATCAGTTTAGTAAATTTATTAATTCATACGTTACTTATACTTGGTGGAGAAGGAGTAATTTACTGTATTTTTTCATCAAGAAATGACCCACAATTAGTTTTTAAAATTTTAGTAGTTTCCATATTCATAAATGTATGTATAAGTGTTATTATTGGCATAAGTGATATTGTTATATATTTGTCAATAAATCAAATAGTTGGAATTATAATAGGAAGAATATATCATAAAATAAAATATAAACAATAAATTAAAATTTTGATGAGAGTGGTTATATTGATAATTACTCTCATTTATATTAGTATAAATTCATCAAATATTAAATTGTGGGAGAAAAGATGAAGAAAAATTTTTATATGTGATTTTGATAACAATTTTTGTTTTAGTAGATTTATATACAGCATTTTTGGCATTTATAGACTATCTTGCTAGTTATAAAACAATAGAAATTCATAATCAGGAATCTTATATAGTAAGAGAAATTAAAGAACATTTTAAAATTGATTATAATATAAAAAAAGTCAGATTTCTTGCGGGAATACCAGATGGATATTATTTAGACATATATAATGAAGACAACCAAGTAAATAGGGTATTTGAAGATAATCACGAAGATAGTAAAATATATGATTATTTTAGAAATGTAAAAGCAGATATGCCTCAACACTTAATCTATCTAATAATCGAAATTCTATTAGAACTATTAGTAATTTTTATAATTGAAATATTGTACAAAAAGAACAAAAAAATACCTGAATGATATATAATATTTTTTATAATTTTTAAATGGAGGTTTTGATTTTGAAAAAAATTTATTGTTATATATGTTTAGCGCTTTCAATAATATGTATAGTTACTTCAATTAAATTATTTATAAAAAATCAAATGGTTGTATATGTGACTCCTAAAAACGAGGCTATTCTAAAGGAATATTTTGAAGAGGCAAAACTAGAAGATATTGATTCTATAACCAAATTAGGACTTGGAGATAAAACTGAGCCTGGTGAACTTACAGTTTATTATTAATCAGGTGAAAATTTTAATGTTAATATTATGGCGATAATTCATATTCAAACATCTCAAAATATATTAGAGAAAATGGATATAATACAGGTGATTTATCTCCAACTATAGCTGTTTTCGCAGCAATATTCTTTATAATATTTATATTTTAAATTATACAATTAAATAGAAATAATTAAATTATTAATGTATTTCTTACTGCTATATGAATCAAATTCTGATATTATATCATTTTATCATTTTCTATGCTTATTGCTTTTTCTAATTGTAAATAAATTATCTAAAAATATAAATTAAATGTAAAAAAATATAATTTATGATATAATACAGAAAAAAGAGGAGTGGTTTTATGAAAACACATAAGATGAGGCTATGGGAAAAAATCTTAAATATAATATTGTTAATAGTATTAGCAATATTTTTAGTTGTTGCTTGGAGATATTATGCCTTGATTAATATTGCAGAAGAAAATAGTATAAATCTTACTAAAACAAATTATTATTATTGTTCAGAAAGTGATGATATTATAATAGAATGTTGGAGAAAAGATGATATAGTGAAAATTAATATGAGACAGATAAATAGAGACAGAGATATTACATTTTGGAAAGATATTAATACAGGAGAAGAATATATTTTTTACAATGCAATAAATGAATATTCAAAAAATAATGGAGGAATATTAGGTTCAAGGCCAAGCAGTATAACAACATCATATGATAACTTTAGTAAATTTATGATAGCTTTAAATCCAACAGTATATATAGGAACTGAAAATTATGACGATAAAGAATGTTATTATATAAAAATAGGTGAGCAAGAAGAATATGTAGAAAAAGAAACAGGTCTATTATTAAATACAAAATATGGTGATAATGAAAGAAAATTAACTTACAGTTTTGATACTGTAACAGATGAAGATATTCAAAAACCAGATATAAATGAATATACATTACAAGAAAACAATCAAAATTTAAGTGAATAAGAAATAAAAATAAGCTCTAGTTTTACTAGGGCTCTATTCTTCTTCAAAATTAACTTCGTTATTAGCATCTAATTCTGTTTCAATATCTAAAGTATTAGAATTGTCATTTGCTTCATCATTTACTATATCTGATGAAAAAGAAAATACTTTCCTTTCAGCTCTTGCCTTTTCATCAAATTTTTTATTAAATTCTTCTTTAGCTTCATTTAATGTTTCTTGCATAGCATTAAACATATCATCTACGTCTTTTCTTGTAAAATCGTAAGAATTACTTCTAGCCATTGGCTCTAAAATTTGGATGTCATGTAATACATTATTTACTCTTTTTCCTGCAAATTCTACAAATTTTTTTCTTTTTTCTTCATTAACTATTCTTTCCATACTACAATCCTTTCTTTTCATATAATGTTTAAAAATTTCCTAATAAACAATATCATACTTTAAAAAATTTTTCAAATATTTATAAGTAAAAAAGTTTAAAAGATTTATATAAGACCTTATAATTGATAAATTTTGCAATTTGTGCTATTATATTATTTGTAAAACAAATAGATTTAGGTAAATTTTAAAATAGAGAAAAAGTGTATATTATAAGGAGAAAAAATGGAAAAAATAGTAATTATAACAGGAGCATCAAGAGGAATAGGAAGAGAAATAGCAAAGAGACTAGCTAAAAAAGGGTTAAAGGTAATTGCAAATTATAATAAATCAGAAGAGGCGGCAAAAGAGTTAAAATCCGAATTAAAGCAAGAAGGAATAAAAATAGATATTGTAAAAGCAGATGTGTCTAAAAGAGAAGAAGCTAAAAAATTAGCAAAATATGCATTAGACAAATATGGTAAAATAGATGTTTTAATAAATAATGCAGGAATTTCAGAATACAAATTGTTTACTGATGAAACAGATGAAGATTGGGATAAAATAATAAATACTAATTTGTATTCAGCATTTGCAATGTCGCAAGAAGTTATACCGAACATGGTTCACAACAAAAATGGGCTGATTATTAATATGTCTTCAGCTTGGGGAGTTGTGGGAGGTTCTTTGGAAGTTATTTATTCTGTTTCAAAAGCAGGTATGGATGGGCTAACTAAAGCGCTAGCTAAAGAGCTTGGACCATCAAGTATTAGAGTAAATTCAATAGCACCTGGAATGATATATACCAAAATGAACGAGAAATTTACGAGTGAAGAAATAGAAGAAATAAAAGAAGAAATTCCTTTAGGAAAAATTGGTGAAGCTCAAGATATTTCAAAATGTGTGGAATGGTTAATAGAAGATAAATATACAACAGGACAAGTAATTTCAATAAATGGAGGTTGGATTATAACATAAATATAAAAAAGCGATACATATGTATCGCTTAAATTTATTGATTTTCTTTTAACTTTCTTTTATAATTTCCTGAAATTAATTTAGGTAAGTACGTAATTATTTTATAAACAGCTAAACGAACTTTTTTACTCCAAAGATAAGATCTTCTTAGTTTTCTAGCAGAACCTAAAGAAACAGGCTCATCATCTAAAACAACTAATTCTGTTTGAACTTTTTCTAATGGAAATACATAGTTTTGACCATCATTGTTATCCCACTCATCATTGCCATTTCTAAAACAAAAATTAAAAGTATCACCTTCTAATAATTGTATTTCAGCCTGAAAACCTAAATCAGTTTTTTCCATTTTTATATCATTAACATTATCCCAATTTAAACCAAAACCATAATGAATAGACACTTCTTCTGAAGCGTTTTGATATAATTTTCCTAAATATGAGATTTTAACTTTACTATTTTCAACTAATTTGTCTGTGTTAAAGAATATATTTTTTGATAATTCCATCTGATTTCTCTCCCTTTTTATCTTTTGCTGTTAACATTATAATATTAAATTCTACAATGTTCAAGTATTTTCTAAAAAAAATTCTTTACGTTTTTATTACAATTGTGTAACAAAAATAAAAGTAACTATGTAATATAATTGGATACAGTATTTTTCTAGCATAAACGAGATTTATAAAAAGCTAAAAAATATTGTAAAAAAATTTACTTTATGGTAATATAAAATAGAAAATAAAAAGTAAAAGGGGAATTCATATGGGAGAAAAAGTTATGGGTGAAAAAAAGAAAGAAACAGAGGAAGTTGAAAAAGAAAAAAAAATAGAACAAGAAGATGATATAAAAGAGAAGAAGAAAGAAGGCAAAGAAGAGAAGCAAAAAAAAGAAGAAAAGAAAGATAAAGATGTTAAATTTAAAAAATCGGAAGAAAATCCTAAAAAACAAGAAAAAGAAATGAGCAAAATGGAAAATGATAAAACAAAAAAGAGTAAAAGAAAATATGTAATAATTAGTGTAATAATAGGGATTCTTTTGATAGTAGGAGTTTTTATATCAACAATATTTGCGTTAATAAATATTAGTAATGAGAATATTGTAAAAGGAGTTTCAATTAGTGGGATAGATGTATCAGGTTTATCAAAAGAAGAAGCAAAAACAAAAATAGAATCTACTTATAAAGAGAAGAAAGAAAAAGATATTAAGTTAAAACATGGAGAATATGAAACAACATTAAATCCTGTTTTAATGGAAGTAAATTATAAAATTGATGAAGCAGTGGAAAATGCTTATTCAATTGGGAAGAGTTCAAATATTTTTGTAAACAATTATGATATATTATTTGCATTAATTAGTAAAAAAGATATACCTGTAGAGATGACGCTAAACGAAGAGGTAACAAAACAAACAATAGAAGATATGAATATTAATTTACCTGATGTTGTGATTGAATCTAGCTATTCTGTTGAAGATGATGAATTAATAATCAGCAAAGGAAAAGCTGGAATAATAATTGATACAGATAGTTTGCTAACGCAAGTAAAAGAAAGATTAAATAATACAAATGCAAGCGATGATGTAATAGAAATCCCAGTTGTAAATAAAGAACCAGATTCAATAGACATTGATAAGATTCATGAAGAAGTATATCAAGAAGCACAAGATGCATATATAGTAGAAGAACCATTTGAAGTTCATCCAGAAGTTGAAGGCATAGATTTTGATGTAGAAGCAGCAAAAGAATTATTAAAAGAAGATAAAGAAGAATATGTAATACCTTTAATAATTACTGAACCAGAGATAACAATAGATGAGTTAGGAGAAGAAGCATTTCCAAATCAATTAGCAACATTTACAACGAGATATGATGTAAGTGATGTTGATAGAACAACAAATTTAAGACTTGCTTGCCAAAAAATTAATGGAACAGTACTTTTAGCAGGAGAAACATTTTCTTATAATGATGTAGTAGGTGCAAGAACAGTCGCAGCAGGATATAAGAATGCAAAGATTTATGAAGCCGGTCAAGTAGTAGACGGATTAGGAGGAGGTATTTGTCAAATATCTTCAACATTATATAATGCTGCATTACTTGCAAATTTAGAGATTGTTGAAAGAAGAAATCACCAATTTGTAACTTCATATGTACCAGCAGGAAGAGATGCAACAGTAGTTTATGGTTCAACAGACTTTAAATTTAAAAATACTAGACAATATCCTATAAGGATAGTTGCAACAGCAAATGCAGGAATTGCTACAATATCAATTTATGGAATAAAAGAGGAAAATGAATATACATTTAAATTTAGTACAAAAACTATATCTACTATTCCATATTCAACTCAATATATAGATGATAGTACATTACCACAAGGTACAGAAGTTGTAAAACAAAAAGGAACAAACGGATTAATAACTGAAACATATATAACTAAATTATTAAACGGAAAAACAATTTCAACAGAATTGCTTTCAAGAGATACTTATAGCGCTATGACAAGAATAGTAAGAAGAGGAACAGGAGCGGTAGTTAATTCTTCTACAGAAGAGCAAACAGTAGAAACGACAACGCCAACTACAGAAACACCAACTGTAGAAGAGCCAGTAACAACTGAGCAAGAAGAGACAACGACAGAACAACCAGCAACATAAAGATAAGCAAATAGGCCAATACTAAAAAGTATTGGCCAGTAAAAAAGAGTAAAAATTTTTCGCAATAAAAATGTAGAAATATAAACAAAAAACATCGTAAATTTGATAAAATGAAATAAATTTTATCTCAAAGGAGCGATGTTTTTTGAATAGAAAAGAAAGAAGAGAAAAAAAGAGTGAATTAAATATATTAAATGATTTAGTAACAATAGTAAGACAATATTTTCCAGAATTAATAAATAAATTTAATAGTTTAACAGATTTAAGAAATCAATCATATATAAAATATAAAATGAAAGTAATATTCATAGTAAGATTATTAGGATTAATGTGTGAAATAAAAAGTATGCACGGAATGACAAGAGAATTAAATACAAAAGAAAGTATAAAAAATATAGCACAAATATGTGATTTAGAATTAGAAGAAATTCCACATTGTGATACAATAAATGATGTATTTGAGAAAGTAAAAGTAGAAGAAATAGAAAAAATAAGAAAATATATGATAAGTAAATTAATAAGAGGAAAAATAATACAAAGATATAAAATAAGAAATAGATATTATCATATAATAGTTGATGGAACAGGATTAGCAGTAAGTAGAAAGAAATATAACGAAAATTGTTTAGTAAAGAAAAAGATAGATAAAAAAGGAAAAGAATATCAAGAATATAGCACATATGTACTAGAAGCGAAATTAGTAGTAGGAGAAATGGTATTTAGTATAGGAAGTGAATTTGTAGAAAATACAGAAGAGAATGAAACTAAGCAAGATTGTGAAACAAAAGCATTTAAGAGGTTAGCAAAGAAAATCAAAAAAGAATATCCAAAATTAAAAATATTAATATCAGGAGATGCATTGTACGCGAGTAAACCAGTAATAGATATATGTAAAGAAAATGGATGGAAGTATATAATAAGATTTAAAGAAGGAGCGATACCAAGTTTATATCAAGAGTTTGAGACGGTAGTAGCAGAAGCAAATGAAAGCACAAAAGAAAATTATGAATACGTAACAGGATTAGATTATGAAGAAGAAAAAATAAATGTTATAAAATATAGAGATACAAAAAAAGATACAGAATTTGTGTATATAACAGATTTGCCAACAACAAACAAAAATATAGAGAATACTATAAAAGTAGGAAGAAACAGATGGAAGATAGAAAACGAAGGATTTAACATACAAAAGAATGGAACATTTGATATAGGACATTTATATAGTAAAAATCAGACAGCAATAAAAGTGCATTATATAATGATACAGATAGCACACATATTAAGGCAGATGCTAGAGAAAGGAATTAAAGAAATAAAAGAATTAAGACTAAAATTAAAAGAGATAAGCCAAGTACTCAAAAAACAGCTTACCTCTATAATCAGAAACTTAACAGTACATAGCAAAATACAGTTAAGATTTGATTGAATTATATAACAAGTGAATAAAAAAATAAATAGAAAAGTTCAAAAAAGTAAAAAATTTGAACTTCTAATAAAAATAACTATTACCTGTGGATAACTATTTTTAAAAATAAGAAAAGCAGACAGTTACCATATATTACCAGTTAAAACTCAAAAGAAAAATAATAAAATCAAATTTACTCTTTTTTTCTGAGTATTGGCCTTAACTATTGACAATTTAAAAAAAAGATACTATAATAAAAAAAGTCTAAATAATGTTTTACAAAATATCGCACTTGTAATGCGTGGCTTAAAAAAATGAAATGGCTCTTTAGCTCAGTTGGTAGAGCAACAGACTCTTAATCTGGAGGTCCTCGGTTCGAAGCCGAGAAGAGTCACCAAAAAGCTTTCTATAAAAATATGGAAAGCTTTTTTTAAATTATTTTTAATATATTGTATAGATATAAAATAATGAATAAAATTTTGTTTTTCTATTGAAAATTTTAAGATAAAAATATAAAATATATGCAAAAGATAAAATAAAAGAAGGGAAAACAAATGAGGATAGTATTAAGTGGTAGTAGCAAAGTAAAAGAGAATGTGTTTGAAGTAGCAAAAAAACTTGAAGCCAAAGGTTATGAAGTAGTAATACCAAAAGAATTTATAGTGCATATGGAGAAAAGAGAGCACTCAATGAAACATTTTGATGAAATATGTAAAGATGAAACGAATATATTACTTGCTGTTAATGAGACGAAGAATGGTATTGAAAACTATATAGGACCTAATACGTTTGCTGAAATTGCGATGGCATTTTACAAACAAAAAAAAGTTTATGTGTTGAATGACTTATATGAACCATATTTAGATGAATTAGAAGGATGGGGTGTGATTCCACTAAAAGGTGATTTAAACAAATTAGAAAATGAAAAATAATATTGACAAAACGCCCGAAACATACTAAAATAATAATGTTGGAGATTAATAAAAGGGGTGATGGATTTGCTAAAAATTTATAATACTGATATAGAAACAAATGAGTTTCAAGAAATAAAAGAATTTAAGAAAGGTGCATGGATTAATTTAGTAAATCCGTCGGAGAATGAGATAAAAAAGGTTTGTGAAAATATTAATATCCAAGAAGACTTTATAAGAGATGCATTGGATTTTGAGGAAAAGGCTAGGATTGACCAAGAAGATGATGATAATACAACCCTTTTTGTTGTAGATGTACCAATTATTGAAAAAGGTGAAGAAAACGAAATATATGCTACAATGCCCTTAGGAATGATAGTAGTAAGAGATGACTTTTTTATAACAGTTTCATTAAGGAAAAATAAAATTGTAGAAAGCTTTGAAAAAAGAAAAATAAAGAATTTACAAACCTATAAGAAAACAAGATTTATTTTTCAAATATTATATTTAAATTCATCATTTTATTTAAACTATCTAAAACAAATAAATAAAGAGACAGAAATTGCAGAATATATATTAAAAAATTCTATGAGGAATAAAGAGCTTCTAAAATTACTAAACTTAGAAAAAGGATTAGTTTATTTTACAACATCATTAAAATCAAATGAGTTAGTAATGGAGAAAACTTTAAGAGGAAAAATAATTAAATTATATGAAGAAGATAGTGAAATACTAGAAGATGCAATTACTGAAAATAAGCAGGCAATAGAGATGGCTCAGATATATACAAATATTTTAAATGGAACAATGGATGCATATGCATCAATTATTTCAAATAATCTAAACAGTGTTATGAAAACATTAACATCTATTACAATTATATTAGCTATACCAACTATGATTTCTAGTTTCTGGGGCATGAATGTAAATTTGCCATTACAAAATAGCCCATTTGGATTTATAATAATGATTGTTATTTCTGTATTGCTTACTTTATTAGTTTCTTGGTGGTTAAAAAGAAGAAATATGTTAGACTAAAAAGAAAATGGATTTATCCATTTTCTTTTTATGTACCTAAAATATTTTGGATTTTTGATAATTCACTTTTTAATGTATTATAAAGTGATTCACTAATCGAAGTATCAATATAATTTTCGTAGTTATAGATTGTTTTATTAATATCTAGTAATTTCATTTTTTGTTTTGATTTGCTATTATCCTTATACATATAAATTGGAATATATTCATAGTTATCAATTGATATTGTTCCATCTACATGTTTTGTTATATCTATATTTAAAATGATAGAGTCTCTTGTATATTCTGCATTCTGGTCTGCTATAAAATTACCTAAAGAATAAATTACAAAACCATCTTTTGTTGTTCCATCTTCTAAAGTAACAGTCCTATTTTCCATTGGCTCTAATACATGAGGATGTGTACCTAAAATAATATCTACACCATTTTGAAATAGAAAGTCAGCTAATTCTTCTTGTGTAGAATTTTGAGTTGTTTTATACTCATTTCCCCAATGCATGCAAGCAATTATTATATCTGGATTTTCTTCTTTTGCGCTATCAATTTGTTTTTTTATTAAATCTTCATTTATTAAATTAACACAATAAGGTTTATCAGAAGGAATTGCTATTCCGTTAGTTCCGTAAGTATAATTAACAAAAGCAATTTTAATTCCTTTAACATATTTAATTAAAGTTTTATTTTGATCTTCTTCAGTTTTATAAGTTCCAAGATGAGAAATATCAGCAGCATTTAATGTATCTATTGTTCTAGATAAACCATCAAAACCTTTATCTAATGCATGATTACCTGCTGTGGAAAGAACATCAACTCCAAGGTCTTTTAGTTCGTATGCTAAACTATCTGGAGTATTAAATGTTGGATAACTGCTGTAACCTACTTCTTCTCCGGCAAAAGTTGTTTCAAGATTTCCAACACATATATCAGCAGTCTTTGTATAAAGACTGATATCTTCAAAAACATAAGAAAAATCATAATTATCTGTATCCTGATTATAAGCGTCAATATATTGAGTATTATGGCACATTATATCTCCAATTGCTGATAAAGTGAAAGTTACATCTATTGGCTCCTCTTCCTCTTTTTTAGAAGAATCATTTTGCTTTTCTTGGTTTTCTTGTTCAAGTTCCTGTTTTGAAGTTTCAACTAAATTTTGATAATCACTTCTATTTTTAAAATAATAAAAAACAGCAATTATAATAAAAAGAACAAGTAAGCATGTAACTGTTGAAATTAAGATTTTATGTACTTTAGGGTAATCTGTATCAATATTTTTCTTTCTTTTTCTATTACGTGTACGCGCAGAATCTCTTCTCAAAAATAATCACCCCTTAAATTTATTTATTACAAAATATCACAAAAAATAAAAAAATTCAACAAAATGAATAATTTTTGAAAAAATTCACATAATAGGGATAATGAAAAAAATTAAGCTAAAGGAGGAAATAAAATGAAGGTTGTTGACAAGATTGCATTAGTACTTATTATAATTGGAGCTATTAACTGGGGATTAATAGCATTATTCAATTTTGATTTAGTTGCAACAATATTTGGAGATATGACAATAATTTCTAGAATTGTATATGGATTAGTTGGATTATCAGGATTATGGGGAATAAAATTATTATTTGATGATTAATATATAGAAAAAGAGGGACAGGTCTTAAAAATCTTATTTTAGAAAAATAAAAAAATGAGATAAAATGGCCTGTCCCTAAAATTCTCACTTGAAAAAAACAGGAAAATATTGTATAATTACCTACGATAAAAATTTAGGAGGAGAAAAGATGTTAGTAGCAAATGGAGTTACTGTAAGATTTGGTAAAAGAGTGTTATTTGAAGATGTTAATATCAATTTTGGAAAAGGAAATTGTTATGGAATAATCCGGTGCAAATGGTGCAGGAAAATCTACTTTTCTAAAAGTTCTTTCTGGAGAAATAGAGCCAAGTAAAGGTGACGTAAGTATTGATAGAGGAGAGAGAATTTCCGTTCTAAAACAAGATCACTATGCTTTTGAAGACTATACAGTTATAGATACTGTAATAATGGGAAATAAAGAATTATATGACATAATGAAAGAAAAAGAAGCTATATATGCAAAACCAGATTTCTCAGAAGAAGATGGAATGATTGCTGCAAAACTGGAAGAAAGATTTGCAGAACTTGATGGTTGGAATGCAGATTCAGATGCAGCAAAGCTTTTAAATGATTTAGGAATAATCCCAGAAGACCATTACAAATATATGAGAGAAATGGAAGCAAAAGATAAGGTAAAAGTACTTTTAGCACAAAGTCTATTTGGAAATCCAGATGTTTTATTACTAGATGAACCAACAAACGATTTGGATGTTAAGAGTATAAATTGGTTACAAGAATTTTTAATTGATTTTCAAAATACAGTAATAGTAGTATCACATGATAGATATTTCCTAAACAAAGTATGTACTCATATTGCAGATGTAGACTTTGGTAAAATAAAAGTATATCCAGGAAACTACGATTTCTGGTACGAATCAAGTCAACTTGCATTAAAACAAGCAAGAGAGCAAAATAAGAAAAAAGAAGAAAAGATTAAAGAATTACAAGACTTTATTGCTAGATTTAGTGCAAATGCTTCTAAATCAAAACAAGCTACATCAAGAAAGAAAACTTTAGAGAAAATACAATTAGAAGAAATAAAACCTTCTAACAGAAAATATCCATACATAGACTTTAAACCAGATAGAGAACCAGGAAAAGAAATATTACAAGTAAAGAATGTTTCTAAAACAGTAGATGGAGTAAAATTATTAGATAATATATCTTTTGACGTTAAAGAAGGAAATAAAATAGCGGTTTTAGCAGATAACGAACTTGTAAAAACAGTATTATTTCAAATAATTGCAGGAGAACTAGAACCTGATGAAGGAGAAATAGTATGGGGGACTACTATTACAAATACTTATTTTCCAAAAGATAATAACTATTTATTTGAGACAAATGAAAATGTTACAGAATGGTTAAGAAAATACTCAAATGACCCAGATGAAACATATGTTAGAAGTTTTTTAGGAAGAATGTTATTCTCAGGTGATGAAGCTTTAAAGAAAGTAAATGTTTTATCAGGAGGAGAAAAAGTAAGATGCGTACTTTCTAAAATGATGTTATCAGGAGCCAACTTCTTAATCTTTGATGAACCTACAAACCATTTAGATATGGAAAGTATAACTTCACTAAATGAAGGTATGAAGAAATTTACAGGAAATATCCTATTTACTTCACATGACCATGAATTAACACAAACAGTTGCAAATAGAATAATAGATATTAAGGAAAATGGAGAAGTAATAGATAGAGAAGTTACTTATAATGAATATTTAGGTGTTGAATAATTAAAAGATGTTTTTTGGGATGGGCTCAAAAAACATCTTTTTCAAATTAAAACGAAAATAATAATCATGGGAATATAGTAAGTTTTTAGATTTAAGCTTCGCTTATCGGCATTTTGCTACTCCTTTAATTCTCCTACGCAAAATTGCCTAATCTAAAAACTTTAAGAAATAAAGTAAAAAACTTATGAAATTAGAAATATTAAAATCATGAATATATGAAAAATAAAGGTGTTTAAACGTAAATGTTTTAAATTCATATTTGCATTAAAAATCAGACAAATTTACAAAATGTGAAATGAGCAGATTTGTTTCACATAAAAATGTGAAACGGACAAATCAATTTCACACATTTTTGTGAAATAAGCTTGATAAATTTCTTAAAAAGTAATATAATATATTATATAAAATAGAAATATGAGGTGGAAGGAATGCTAAGGAATTTTTCAAAAGAATTAGAAAAGTGGAAAAGCGAAAATGAAAAAATGCCATTAATGGTAATAGGAGCAAGACAAATAGGAAAAACATATATTATAGATGAATTTTGTAAGAAAAATTATAATGATTATATTTATATAAACTTAATGGATAATGAGGGAATTATAGAAATTTTTGATGAGAAAATAAATACTGATGAAAAAATAAAGAAAATAGAATTATATTTAGGACATACAATTAAAGAAGATACAGTTATATTTTTTGATGAAATTCAAGAGTCAGAAAACTTAATCTCAGCACTTAAATATTTTTGTGAAGCAGAATTTCCATATAAAATAATTTGTGCAGGTTCTTTGTTAGGAGTAAAGCTAAAAAGATTTAAAAAATCTTTTCCTGTTGGAAAAGTAATAATAAAATATATGTATCCAATGACATTTGAAGAATTCTTAATAGCAATTGATTATTCACAAGCAATTGAAGAAATAAGAAAATGTTTTAATAATAATGAAAAAATGAGTAAACCTATCCACGAAAAATTGCTAAATTATTATAGATTATTTCTAGCAACAGGTGGTATGCCAATAGCAGTAAATAATATTATAGAAAATGAGTTAAATATTTTAGAGTTTGATAATAATTTATTGCAGTCTATTATTGATGCATATTTTGCAGATATGAAAAAATACACATTAAATTATTATGAAAGTGTAAAAATAGAAAAAATATATAGAAATATACCAAGTCAATTAGCAAAAGAAAATAAAAAATTTCAGTTTTCAAAGATAGAACAATATGCTAGAAGAAGAGATTATGAAACTAGTCTAGATTGGCTTATAGCAAGCAAGTTAGTAATACCTTGTTATTTTGTTAATAAAATTGAAACTCCTTTAAAAGGTTTTGTAGATGAAGAAAAGTTTAAATTATATTTAAGTGATACAGGTTTACTTACAGAGCTACTAGAAATACCAAGAAATAGAATATTATTAAATGATAATTTCCAATATAAAGGAGTAATTACAGAAAATTATGTAGCAAATGAGTTACAAGCAAATGGAATTAGTTTATATTATTGGGCTAAAAATCAAGTTGCTGAAATAGACTTTTTAATTGATAGTCTAAATGGTATTATTCCAATAGAGGTTAAAGCAAATGAAAACAAAAAATCAAAAAGTTTAAATTATTTTATGAATGAAAATAAAACAGATTTAGCAATAAGAATTTCTGCAAACAACTTTGGCTTTGAAAATAATATTAAGTCAGTTCCTTTATATGCAGTTTTTTGTATAACTAAATAATATAATAAAAGAAGTATGTTAAGCCAGAAAGCATACTTCTTTTACTTTTTTCTCTTATATGGTTTTATTTCATCTGTTAACTCTAAAATGTAATCAGTTGAAGTGTTATAAAATTTAGCAAGAACCTTAAGGTATTCTGCTGGAATATCACGTTTTCCTAGTTCATATAAACTATATTGCTGACGTGTTATTTTTAGAGTTTCAGCTATATTTATTTGTTTTAAATCTCTATCTTCTCTTAAATCTTTTAATCTTTTTAAATACATAAAATCAAATCCTTCGTATGTTTATAAAATAATTTTATCATGCATTTAAATAAATGCCTTGACATGCATTCAAACGAATGATAAAATTTATTTGCATTCAAACAAATGCGAAAAGAAAACAAAGGAGGAAATATAAAATGTTAAATAATAAAGGAATCACACTAATTGCTCTTGTGATTACAATAATTGTCCTTTTAATACTTGCGGGAGTGTCAATTGCAATGTTAACAGGAGAAAATGGAATATTAGCCCAAGCAACAAATGCAAAGGAAGAAACAACAAAAGTAGAGGAAGAAGAAAAAATTAAAATGGCAGTAATAGGAAGTTCAATAAGTGATAATGGACTTGTAGAAATAATAGACGAAACAAGTTTTAAACAGGAGTTACAAAATCAGTTTGGAAATCAACAAGTAGATGTAGAAACTATTGGAGATGGAAGCTTCATAATTACAGTAACCGATACGCAAAGGAAATACTATGTTAATGATGATAGAAGAGTAATAAACAGTGATAATATAATAGAAATAACTACTGTGGATGAATTAAAAGCTTTTAGAGATGATGTGAATAATGGAAACAATTATGAAGGAAAAGTAGTATTACTTACAAATGATATAAATTTAGATGAAGATTGGATACCGATAGGAAGATATGATAGTAATAGCACTAATCCTGATGATAGTATAAATAAAAGTTTTAGGGGGATATTTGATGGAAAATTCCATAAAATTAATGGAATAACTATAAATAGTACAGAAAAAGCTAAAGGGTTATTTGCATTAGTAAAAGGTGGAACTATTAAAAATATAGGAATTGAAAGCGGAAATATAAGTAGCAATTCAGTGGTAGGAGGCATAGTAGCCTATGCTTATGATAATTCAAGAATCGCTAATTGCTATAATAAAGCCAATATAACTATTACTGACACATATGTGGGAGGTATTATAGGATATGCAAAAAATAATGTAAGTATAGAAAGTTGTTACAGTTCTGGAATAATTACTGGCGAAAGATCTGTAGGTGGAATTTGTGGTGGATTAGAAAATAATGCTAAAATTATAAACTGTTATAATATTGGAAATGTTAATGCAAGTAGTACAAATCCTATATCAATTGGAGGAATTGTAGGAGGAACGAATGTAGGTAGTGGTAATACTATAAAAAATAGTTATAGTATGGGAATTATATCAAGTACTTCTAAATATAATATAGGAGGAATAATAGGAACAAAGATTAATACAGATATGTTAGAAAATAATTATTTCCTCGAAAACACAGTTAATGGCGGAGATGTAGCAGCTATAATAGAAGGAACAGAAAGTAAAACTGTTGAGGAAATGAAAGAAATTTATAATCTTTTAGGAAATAAATTTAAAAAAGATTCTAATGGAATAAATAATGGCTATCCAATATTATTTTGGCAATAAAATTTTATTTTTTAAAAATACATTTGACTTGAAACTTACGGATTGTTATAATAGGACTGTTAATAAACAGTTCTATTTTTTTGAAAATTAATAAAATGAAATGCTGTTTTTTGACCCCGTCCCAAAAAACAACAAGAAAGAAAAAAGAGAAAGAAGGAAGAAGAAAGAAAAAAAGGGAAAAAGGAAAAGAAAAAAGGAAAGAGGTAATAAAGATAATGGATAGAATTATTAAAACAATAGCAGAAGAATTAGGAATTAAAGAAAAACAAGTTGAAAATGCAATTAAATTAATAGATGAAGGAAATACAATTCCTTTTATTGCTCGTTATAGAAAAGAAGTTACAGGAGGACTAAGTGATGAAATTCTTAGAGATTTAGGCGAAAGACTTGCTTACTTAAGAAATTTAGAGCAAAGAAAAGAAGAAGTTGTAAAATCTATAGATGAACAAGGAAAATTAACTGATGAAATATTACAGCTAGTTGCAATTGCTAAAACTTTAGCAGAAGTAGAAGATATTTACAGACCTTATAAACAAAAGAAGAAAACAAGAGCCACAGTTGCTAAAGCTAAAGGTTTAGAACCACTTGCAAATATTATATTAGAACAAAAAGAAACAAGAGATATAAAAGAAATTGCAGAAGAGTATGTAAATATAGATAAATTATCAGAAGAGGATAGAAAAAATAAAGATAAAGTTGTAGCGAGTGTGGAAGATGCAATAGCAGGAGCATTAGATATAATTGCTGAAATGATATCTGATGAACCAAAATACAGAAAACAAATAAAGAAAATTTGTTACAGAGAAGGTTTAATTGTAACAAAAGCAACTAAAGAAAATGAGAAGTCTAATTATGAAATGTATTATGATTATAATGAAGCTATGAAATACATACCAAGTCATAGAATCTTAGCAATAAACAGGGGAGAAAAAGAGGACTTCTTAAAAGTAAAAATAGAAAAGCCAGAAGATAAAATATTAAGTTATATAGAAAGAGACGTAATAAAAGGTGAAACACAATTTACATCTATGCTAAAAGAAACTATATTAGATAGTTTTAAAAGATTAATAGAGCCTTCAATTGATAGAGAAATTCGTTCTGATTTAACAGAAAAAGCAGAAGAAAAAGCAATAAAGGTATTTGGAAAAAATTCTAAACAATTATTACTAGGAGCTCCTATAAAAGGAAAAACAGTTATGGGATTTGACCCAGCATATAGAACAGGTTGTAAGATAGCAGTAATTGACGAAACGGGAAAAGTATTAGATTATACAACAGTATATCCAACAGAGCCTCAAAACGATGTAGAAGGAGCAAAAAAAGAATTATTAAAATTAATTGATAAAGATAAGGTAGACATGATAGCAATAGGAAATGGAACAGCTTCAAGAGAATCTGAAATGTTTGTAGCAAGTATGATAAAAGAATGCGATAGAGATGTTCACTATGTAATTGTAAGTGAAGCGGGTGCATCTGTATATTCAGCATCTAAGCTTGCAACAGAAGAATATCCAGATATAAATGTATCTATAAGAGGAGCAATATCAATTGCAAGAAGATTGCAAGATCCACTTGCAGAACTTGTTAAAATAGACCCAAAAGCAATAGGAGTTGGACAATATCAACATGATGTAAATCAAAAGAAATTATCAGAAAGTTTAACAGCTGTTGTAGAAGACAGTGTTAATAAAGTTGGTGTAGATGTAAACACTGCAACTCCATCTTTACTTAGTTATGTATCAGGAATAAATAATACAATCGCAAAAAATATTGTAAAATATAGAGATGTAAATGGAAAATTAAAAAACAGAAAAGAATTATTAAAAGTTCCAAAATTAGGAAAAGTAGCATATGAGCAATGTGCAGGTTTCTTAAGAATATATGATGGAGATAATCCACTAGAAGTAACAGCAGTTCACCCAGAAAGTTATGAAGCTACAGAGAAATTATTAGAAAAAATAGGGTTTAATAAAAATGATTTAAAAGATAAAGAAAAATTAGAAGATTTAAGAAACAAACTTAAAAGTGTAAAAGTAGAAGAAATGTCTAAAGAATTAGGTATTGGTGAAATGACATTGGGAGATATAATAGAAGAATTATCAAGACCAGGAAGAGACCCACGTGAGGACATGCCAAAACCTATTTTAAGAAGCGACGTTCTAAAATTAGATGACTTAAAAGAAGGAATGATACTTATGGGTACGGTAAGAAATGTAATCGATTTTGGAGCTTTTGTAGATATTGGAGTAAAACATGATGGTTTAGTACATATTTCTGAAATGAGTGATAAATATATTAAAAACCCATCAGATCTTGTATCTGTTGGAGATATAGTAAAAGTTAAAGTAATTAATATAGATAGAGAAAGACAAAAAGTAGCTCTTTCTATGAAAGTCTAAAAATAAAAAATTAAGAAGCGGATTTTTCCGCTTCTTAAAATATTTTATTAATTTACATATTCTTCGTTTTCAATTCCTGTATATCTTTCTTGTATTTCTTTTATTTCATCAAAATGATTTTCTAGTATATTTAAGAAAAGATCAGCTAAATTAGGATCAAACTGAGTACCTTTATTTTTTCTAAATTCTTCTTTAATAGTTTCCAATGGTAATGAATCACGATAAGATCTTTTTGAACTCATGGCATCGAAACTGTCGGCAATGGCAGTGATTCTAGCCAAATATGGGATGTCTTCTCCAGAAAGTCTACTTGGATATCCTTTGCCATCATATCTTTCATGGTGATGCTCAACTATCGGTAAAATATTTTGGAATATTTTAGCATGTGATAATATATGTACACCAATATTAGGGTGTTGTTTAATTTGAGAGTACTCATCATCAGTAAGTTTTGCTTCTTTTTGAAGTATAGAATCAGGCACACCAATTTTTCCTATATCATGGAATAAACCACCGATTTTTAACGTATCTATATCAGCTTCTGGCAAACCTAGATATTTTCCAATCAATACAGAAAATTCAGATACACGGTCAGAATGACCACGAGTATATGTATCTTTGGCCTCAACTGTATAACGTAAAGTTTGTATGCTTTCTAGATATGCTTGTTCTAACTTTTCATATGTATCAGATAATTCAGCATTAATCTTTTTAATTTGGTTCATTTGAGCAATAGATTTTATACCAGATTCAATAAGCAATAATAATTGGTCAAATTTATCACTTTTTTCACAATAACCTTGAATATCTAATCTTCTAATTGTTTCTAAAGGTGGAGCTAAATCCTTATGGCCAGTAAGCAATAAAATATATAAATCTTTATTAAATTTTCTTATTTCTTCTACAACCTGATCACCATGGATAGGAGTCATAATAAAGTCCAATATCATTAAGTCAAAATGTTCATTTCTAACTTTTTCAATTGCTTCTCTTGGATCTGTAACTCCTACAAAATTATAACCAGACCTTTTTAAAAAAATAGATAAAGAGTCAACAATACCTTGTTCATCATCTACTGCGATTATTTTATAATTTTGATTTTCTTTGTTTTCCACATTTTGCAATCCTTTTCTCATTTCTACTATCCTCCATTCTAAAATATCTTTTAAATACAATAGATAAATGATTTTTTATCATTATATTAATAAAAGTAGCAAAAATCAAGAGTTTTTTTAAATAAAGTTGACATATAAAAAAGGTTAGAAGAAAATCCAACCTTTTAGTTTGATTAAATATAAATTAATTGCTTAAAGGTAAAGTAATTATGAAAGTTGTACCATTACCTTCTTCTGATTCAAAAGTAATATTACCATTAAAATGTGCTCTAATTGTAGAATATGACATATATAAACCAAGTCCAGTACCATTTTTACCTTTTGTTGTAACCATTTCTTTAAATAATTTTTGCTTGACTTCTTTAGGTAAACCTATACCATAATCTTTAACAGAAATTATTAAATTGTTAGATTCTTTTGTAACGGTAAGGTCAATAGTTTGTTCGGGTTTTCCATTGTATGCTTGAATTGAATTAGAAATCATGTTATTAATTACTTGGACTAAGCTATTTATATCCCCTCTAATAATTGTATTTTCATTTGTCTGTAAAGATATATTTAAGTAGATAATAGCTTTTTTTAATTCATGTTTCATCAAAATATCTACTCTTTTTAATAATTCTCCTACTGTAAAAGAAATATCATCTTCATTTGACAAAACTACAGCTTGTCCCTTAACAGCAGTAATAACATCTGACATATATTCAGTATGTGTCTTTATTTTAGCAATCCATGAATACATATCTTTTGCAATATCATGATGATCTTGACTAGTTACTTCAGGGTCGTCTATTGAAGAATCATATTCTTTAACTAAATCAGTTAAACCTTCTGCAGCGCCTGATATTGACATGATAGGTGTTTTTAAGTTGTGAGCAATACCACCAATTAACTGACCAAGTGAAGCAAGACGTTCTTTTTCCATTAATGTTTCCTGGTTATCATGAATTTTTTTCATATCGTTAACATGCTGAGTAATATCTTTAAATAATATTAAAGTACCGATAAACATATTTTTTGAGTAAATAGATGTAATTTCTATTGTAAAATACTTATTTATTTTATTAAATGATTTTTCAATAGAGATGGTTTGATTAGTATTTTTAACTTTATTAATCGCTAATATTAATTCATCAATATTAATATCTACATCTTGACTTTTTAAAAATTTTGTAATTGGCATATTCCTTATATTTTTATTATGTAATTTAAAAAGTGAAAAGAATGTCTTGTTAAAGTCAGTAATAATATTATCTTCATTTAGTACTAAATAACCATCTGAAATCCTATCAACAATATTTTGCAATGCAATTGGTGTCAAGTTTAAAAATTTAAACTTAAAGATTGCAAAAGCATAAAATATTAAAGCAATAGAAAACGATATTGGTGTTATATATACTGCCATCGGAACTAGACCTAAAGTACCAATAACATTTAATATAATTGGTATTAATGTACCTATAGCAATAAGTATAGATTGTTTTGAGAAAAATCCAGAATTTTTAATAGAATATCTTAAAAATTCATAAATACCAATTAATATTAATAAATAAGAGTAGAAAGAGTGGAAAACCATATATGGGCCTGCCACAGTTTCATTTAAGTAAATAGAATATTGTTTATATAGCAGATGATGGTAATTATTAGTAAACATTAAAACTGTTGTAATACATGGTACGATAAATAGTAATAAGTACTTTTTATTAAAGTTCAATTTGGTTTTACTAAAAGAAAAACCTAAAAGTAAGAAAAATATAGGTACAAAGCATGCTCCGAAAGATGCAAATCCCTCAAAAAGTATGGGGTCAACAGAAGTATTTCTATAAAATAATTGCATAATTAAACTAAAAGTCCAAATGAACATGCCTCCCAATAGTAAAGAGATTATCTTATGTATTTGCTTTTGATTTCTATAAAATTGTACTGATATAAAGAGTACACTTATTATATATAAGGAAATTACCATTGCAAATAAATAAGTAGATTCCATCGTTATTTTCAACTCCTTTTAAATAAATTTTATCTCTTGTAAATATTTAATATATTTCTTAATATATTCAAAATCAATATCTTTCCAAGCAAATCCAAATTTTTCTAATAAATCTAAAGATAACTTAGATTTTACAGAAGAATTTTGGACATATATCAATTTTTTATCTGCATCAAAATCATTGATTATACCAAATAATGAATTACTATTTTCTTCTAATGCAGAGTTAATTATTTTTTTAAAGTCTTTTTCTTCTAGAACTTTTAAATCAATATCTAGTTTTTTTAGTATTTCTATAAATGTCTTTATGTATACATGATGATGGTCATATATATGATAAATATATACATTTGAACAATCATTTTTTAGTATATCAATAATTGCGTCAGAACACAAGTCAACAGGAGTAAATTCTAAATATTCATTTAATAAATAATTAGGTATAGCTTTTAATGCAATAAATGATTTTAATTTATTGGCAAAAGCATTATCTTTATGGTTTATTTGGAATTTACCATCACTATATCTACTTGTAATATTTCCAAGTCTTAATATTTGTGCTTTTAAATTATTTGTAATTATATTATCCAAAATTAACTTTTCAGCATCAAATTTACTTCTAGTATAAACATTATCTAATTTCTGACCTATATATAAATTCTTTTCAGTAAAAGTCTTTTTATTATCACTTGTATCCATGATAGATCCATCTAACAAAGTGTTTCCAGAGACACTTAATGAAGAAAGATGTATTAATCTTCTATCAAAGGTTAGACAAAATTGTATCATATAATTTAAAGCATCAATGTTAATATTTTTAAATTTATTAAAATCTCCATAATGTTTTACATTAGCTGCGGCATTAATAATACTAGATACATTTTCACCTAACGAATTATAAATAGGAAGTGAAAGTCCAAAATATTCTTTTGTAATATCTCCAGTTAATACAATAATTCTATCATCAATATATTTATCAAGTGATGTACCAAAATAGAAATGTAGTCTATCTATAAATCTATTTTTAGCAGAATCATAGTTGTCTTTCTTTCTAATAATACAATACAACTTTCCTTTAGAGTTTTTTATGAAACTTTCTACAACGTGTATTCCAATAAATCCAGTAGCACCTAATAGAAGAATATTATTTTCTTCATTGTAAGAAATTTTACAATTCATATAAGAATTTTTAAGCAAAGTGTCTATTTTTGAATAATCGTAATCTTCTAAAGTATGTGAAATATTTACTTTATTTAATTTAGATAAAGTTCTTATTGTTTTATATTTAAATATATCTGAATAATCTATATTTATATTATGTGCAAGTAATTCGGTTTTAAATTTAATTGCAAGTAATGAATCCGCACCCATTTCAAAGAAATTATCGTCAATTCCTATTTTTGTGTTTAATAAATTAGACCAAATGTCACAGCAAAGTTTCTGAAAATCATTTTCAGGGCCGACATAAGTAGAACTTTTGTCAATATCAATAGGATAACTTAATAGTGTTTTTCTATCAATTTTACCATTTTGAGTAACAGGAAATTCATTTAATTTTATAATGTAGTTTGGCACCATATATTGAGGAAGTGCATCGTATAATATATCTCTAATATATTTGGAAGGTACATCATATTTACAAGTATAAAAGGCTACCATATAAGAGATGTTTGGTTCTTTTTTGTATATTACTGAGCATTTTGTTATGCCTGGTATATCATAGATTTTCTTTTCTATTTCAGAAAGTTCTATCCTTAATCCATGAATTTTTACTTGAAAATCATTTCTTCCTAAATAAACGATTTCGCCATTTTCATTATATTTTCCTAAATCTCCAGTTTTATATATTAATCCTTTTCCAAATGGGTTTTCTACAAATTTTTCAGAAGTTACTTTTTCATTATATAGATAGCCAGAAGAAACACCATGTCCTGCAATACAAATTTCACCTTCTACTCCGATAGGGCATAAATTCATATTAGGGTCACATATATATATTTGACAGTTAGAAACAGGCTTTCCAATAGTTATATCGTCGCCATCTGTAACCAATTTATTAGATGCGCAAGCGGTTGTTTCTGTTGGCCCATATCCATTATATATATATGCTTTTGTAAAATTCTTTAAACGATTATATAAACTTTTTGTAAATACTTCTCCACCTAATTGAAATACTTTTACATTTTCTAAATAATTTTCATCTAAATGTTCAGAAATAAGTAATTCAACTCTAGAAGGAGTAGTAACAAAAAAGTCAATATTATTTTGTTTTATTAAGTTTCCTAATTTAATAGCATCTCTTTGTTCTTCGTAATTAGTTAGGTAAAGTGTTTTGCTAAGCAAGAAAGTAGAGAAAATTTCAACAGTAAACATATCAAAAGAAACTGTTGCTATTCCTAAAATTTTATCACAATCTTTTAAATGCATATTTTCAGAAAAATCATATATAACATTAATCATACTAGATTGTTTTAATAAAACACCTTTAGGATTCCCAGTAGAACCTGAAGTATATATAATTGCAAAGTTAGGATTTTTTCTTTCCATAATAATATTATTGTTAGCTAAACTTAAGTTCTCATACTCTGGTATAATTATATTTTTAAAGTTTAAATCTTTTTCTTTATAAATTTCTTTTTTGGTAATTAAAAAATTAGATTTTGAATTTTCTAAAAGATATTCGATTCTATCTTTAGGAAAATGGTCGTCTATTAATAAATATGTTGCATCTAATTTTAATACAGTAAGTAAAGAAACGATTAAATCAATACCTCTTTCTAATAAAATAGAAATTACATGGTCATTCTTTATACCACAAGAAGTTAATTGTTTAGCAAATTTTGATACTTTTTCATTTAGTTGTGAATATGTATAACTTTTATCTTCAAAGGCGATAGCTACTTTTGATGGATTTTCATACACGTTTTTCTCAAATAAATCAAATAACTTGTTGTCCAAAGGAAAAGTATCTACATTAGTGTCATTGAAGTCATATAAGATTTTATCAATTTCGTTATTTGATAAAATAGATATACTACTAATTTGCTTATCAAAGTTATTTAATATATTTTGTAATAAATTAATATAATGTTTATAAAAATTATTAATAGTTCTTTCTTTAAATAAATTAGTTTTATATTCAATGCAAATTAAATTATTATCTGGCATAATTTGAAATGTCAAATTAAATTTAGAAAAATCTACTATAGAAGAAATCAATTTTAAATTTTTTCCTTCTATTTGAAAATGTTCATTATCTATATCTTGGTATACAAACATAACATCAAAAGGATTTTTAGTTTTTAATTTTTCTAAAAGTAGTTGATAAGGATAAGCTCCATTATCCATATCTTCTAGTACATTATTTTTTACATTATTAAAGAAATCTAATAAAGTTAGGTTTGGATTTATATTTGCCTTTAAAATTAAGTTATTTACAAACATTCCTATAATATTTTTTAAATTTCCAGTAAACCTATTTGCTATAGGAGTACCAATTACAATTTCTTCTTCAGAGGTATATTTGTAAAGCAATAAATAAAATGTTGCTAAATATACCATATATGTAGAAAGTTCATATTTTTTTGATAAAATATTTACACTTTCAATAATATCATCTGGCAGGTCAAAAGTTTTTGTTGTACCTTTAAAAGAATTTTCGTCTTTTGGTTTAAAGTCATAAGGAAGATTTAGAACAGGAAATTCTCCTTGTGAATATTTATTTACCCAATAGTTTTCAAATTTCTTACACGTATCTGTTTTTATAAAGTTTTCTTCCCATATAGAATAATCACAATAATCTATTTCTGATTCTTTTAAAAGATTTCCATTATAACTATCACAAAATTCTTTTAATAAAATATTTAAAGATGTTCCATCTAATATTATATGGTGAGAATCTATTAATAATAAAGTTTTTCCTGAAGTTACATATACAAGTTTTACTCGTAATAGAGGAGCTTTTTCTAAATCAAAAGGTTTTGGAAATTTATTTATTACATCAGTTACTTCTTTTTCATCTATTTTTATATTAGAAAATTCTATATTTAAAGAAGTTTTGTCTGACACAAATTGCTTTGGAGTTCCGTCAATCAATTTAAAATATGTACGGAAAGCTGGATTAACTTGTATAATTTGTTTAAATGCATTTCTAACCTTTGAAGATTCTAGAATATTATCTATTAATATACCACCACTTACATTATAAACTAATGAATTTTTATCAGCAACTTGGCATGCATAATAAATTGCTTTTTGTGAATTTGATAAATCGTAATATTCTTTCTTTTCTGCTTTTTTTATGTTGAATACATTATTAGTATTTTCTGCATTATCAATAAAATCAGCTAATTTTTTAACTGAATTATATTGAAATACATTTTTTATTGTTATATCTTTATTAAAAGCATAATAAACTTCTAACGTCAAACGTATTCCTGTTAACGAATCGATTCCAATATCAAAGAAATTGTCATTAATAGAAACATTTTCTACACCTGTTAAATTAGATATAATTTCACAAAGCTTTTCTTGTGTAGAATTTAAAGGAACAGCTGATAAATCTGTATGGAATTCTATATCAGGTAGTTTTTTTCTATCTATTTTGCCATTAGATGTCAAAGGGAAATCCTCTAATAATATTAAATGAGATGGTATCATGTAATATGGTAAAATGCCACTTATTCTTTCTCTTAAAATATCTCCAGTAATTTTTTTGTCATTAACTGTAAAATATGTACATAAAGAAGGAATACCATTTATTTCTTTAATTAATGTTACACATTTTGATAAACCATTTACATTTAAGACTACTTTATTTATTTCATTTAGTTCTATACGATAACCTTTAAATTTAATTTGGGAATCATTTCTTCCTACAAATTCTATATATCCATCTTTAGTAAAATACCCAATATCTCCTGTTTTATAAATAGGCTTATCAGATAATTCAGGAATATTTACAAAAGATTTTTCAGTTAAGACTGGGTGTGCTAAATAACCAGAAGATACATTTTCTCCAGTAACACAAATTTCACCGGGATATCCAACAGGCAATAAAGTATTAAATTTATTTAATATATAGATATTATTATTTTTTAAAGGATATCCAATAGGAACTATATCTGTTTCCTTTTTATTATATTTATAAGGATAAAAAGTAGAACAAATAGTAGCTTCTGTTGGTCCATAACCATTAACAATTTCTATATCTGGATTTAATTCTATAAAGTGATTTAAAGTACCATTTTTTATAGCCTCAACGCCAACTAACATTTTATTTACACCAAATGTTTTATTTGAGGCTTTTATGAAATTATATACATCGTCTAATAAATTTGGTGGAATATATAAAAATGTAATTTTTTCTTTTTGTAAAACATCAGCCAAAACTTTTATATCTGTTAAAGTATTTTCTGGATATAACACAAGTGTAGCACCAAAACATAAAGGAGTGTATATTTCAGCAACACTAACATCAAAAGATATATTTGTTAGAGATAAACAATTATCTTTTGGTGAAAATTTATTTTTAAAGCAGTCATTAAATACATACACAAAATTCATTAAATTTCTATGTGTTAGCATAACTCCTTTTGGCTTACCTGTAGAACCAGAGGTGTAAATTACATAGCATAAAGTAGAATCATTAAAATCTATTTCTAAATTTCTATCTTCATAAGAGCTAATGTTGATATCTTCAGGCTTAATTACTAATGTATCTAACTCAATATTTTGGTCAGTTATAACTAGTTTAGCTTTGCTATCAGAAAGGATATAGTTAACACGCTCTTCAGGATATTCTGGATGCATAGGTAAATATGCAGCACCTAATTTTTGTATAGCTAAAATAGAGATAATAAACCATTGAGTTTTATCCATAAATACACCAACAATATCATTTTCTTTTATACCTTTTTCTTGAAGGAATCTAGCAAATTTATTTACTTTTCTATTTAATTCTTCATATGTTAGAGAAATATCTTTATAAATTAATGCCTTCTTATTAGGTACATTTTTTACTTGTTCTTCGAATATTTTTATTATGTTACTATTTTCAGGAATAGGTAATGTTCTATTATTAAATATATTTAAAATCTTTTCTTTTTCCTTTTTTGGTAAAACTTCAATGTCTGAAAACTTAATGTAAGGATTATCTAACACTTGTTGTATCAAGCAAATAATAGCATCATGAAGAAAAGAAATATCATCATCAGAGTATTTATTAGATATATAATCGAATTGTAGTATAATATTTCCCGTATCGTTTAAGTCAGACATATGTATATTAATATCGTTTAAAGAATGGTTATTAAATCCCCAATGAGTATCATAATCTCCAATGTCTTTTGATAAAGCTTTTGTGATTTGATAAGAAACAGAAATATTATATAAATTAGGTGTATTATTATTTCCATCTCTTAAGTCTTCTATAATATTTGTATAAGAATATTTTTGGTGTCTGAAAATAGAAATTAAATCAGCTCCAACTTTATTTGCAAAGTCTATAAAACTAGTAGACCCTTCGAAAGAACACCTAAAAGGCACAGTTGTAACAAACATACCTAAAGAATGTTTTTCTTTAAAGCTAGTTCTGTTTAAAATAGGAGTCCCTAAAATGAAGTCAAAAGTATTAGTTGAAAGTCCTATAAAAGTAGATATTACTGACATGAAAAACGTATATGTAGATATTTTATTATTTTGGCAAAAAGAATTAATTTTTTGTATTAAATTAGAATCCATAAAATAAGATTTCCTTATACCATCAGAAGAAGCTTCTTTTTGAGACTTATCAAGAGATGGCAAAGTAATAATCTCTGGAAGATTTGATAAATAATTAGACCAAAATTCTTTGTCACTTATAAATTTTTTACTATTTTTATATTCTTGCTCTGATAAAATATATTCTTTATAAGAGTGTGTATCAGGAATATATTCATGGCCTTCTTTTAAAGCATGGTAATTCTTAACAATTTCTTGAATTGTTAATCCAGAGGTCCATGAGTCTGAAATCATATGGTGAACATTTAAAACAACAGCGCCATATCCGTTTGGAAGTTTAGCAAGTTTAACATCAAATAATTTACTGTTAAATAGCTCAAAATTTTTCTTAACCATTTCTTGTTCCAAGGCATAAACACCTTCAACAGAATCAACATCAACAACTTCTATTGGAAAAGGCTCAAAGTCAGCAAAATATTGTACAGGAACATTTTGCTCATTTAAACAAATTCTAATTTGGAAATTATCATTTTGCTTAACAAATAAATTGAAAGCTTTTTTTAATAAATCAAAATCAATCTTTTCTTTAATAATACTAGAACCACATATATTATTAATATTTGTATTACGGAAAAACATTTCTGTATTCCAAATATTTTTTTGTGGGTTAGTTAATCCATAAACATCCTTTTTTAACATTTGTTTCACCTTTTACTTAAATATTTTTATTCAAAAAAATTATATTTTTTTTGTCATAAAATGTCAAGAGATTATAATACTTATTTTTAATTGATTTTGTATTAGGGAAACTTTGATTTAAAAAGATTGAAAAAAATAAAATGTTGTTATAAAATTAGCAGTAATAAAAGGAGTAGAAGGAGGTAGTGCATATGAAAAATGGTAAACCTAGAAAAGTATATGAAGCAGAGGTTATAAATAATTACAGAGAACTATTAGAAAGAGTTTATTCTAAATATGGAAATAATATAGCTTATAAATATAAGAAAAAACCATCTGATTCAAATACTATAGAAAAAACTTATAAGCAATATATAGAAGATGTAAAAGCATTGTCTACAAGCTTATTAGAATTAGGATACGAAGGAAAAAAAGTTGTAGTAATTGGAAATAATAGATATGAGTGGTGTACAACATATATGGCGGTAACTACAGGAAATATGATAATAGTACCAATCGATAAAGCATTACCAGAAAACGAGATAGAAAACTTAGTTACAAGAAGTGGAGCTGAGATTATTTTCTTTGATAAAAAATATAATGATGTTATGTTGAAATTAAAAAAGAATAGTAGCAACAAAGTAAATACATTAATTTCAATGGATAATGAAAATATAGAAGGAATAGAAAAATATTGTGAACTTTTAAAAAATGGATATACATTATTAGAAAGTGGAAGTACAAAGTATGATAATATAAAAATAGATTCAGAAAAGATGTCTATATTATTATTTACTTCTGGAACTACTAATACTCCAAAAGGAGTAATGTTATCACAAAGAAATATATGTAGTAACTTATCAGATTTTTCAACTTGGGTAAAAATATATCCTAGTGATACATTATTATCATTTTTACCAATACATCATACATTTGAGTGTACTATAACATTTCTTTACGGAATGTTTAGTGGAGCAACAGTTGCTTTTTGTGATGGATTAAAATATATACAAAAAAATATGCAAGAATATAAAGTGTCAATACTAGTTGCCGTTCCACTAGTATTAGAAACTATGTATAAGAAAATCCTTAAAGGAATAGAAGAAAAAGGAAAAACAAAGCTGATAAATAAAATAACTAAGATATCAAGATTTTTATTAAAATGTCACATTGATTTAAGAAAAAAGTTATTTAAACAAATATTAGATAATTTTGGTGGAAACTTAAGAGTTGTATTATATGGAGCAGCTCAAATGAACAAGGAAACAATAATAGGATTTAATAATATGGGGGTTGACTTAGTACAGGGATACGGATTAACAGAAACATCACCAGTAATTGCGGCAGAAACAGACAAAGAAAAAAGACCAGGTTCTGTTGGATTGGTTTTTGATGATTTAGAAGTAAAAATTGATAATCCTGATAATGATGGAGTGGGAGAAATTTTAGTAAAAGGTCCAAGCGTAATGCTTCGGTTATTATGAAAACGAAAAAGCAACTAAAGAAGCTTTTGAAGATGGCTGGTTTAAAACAGGTGATTATGGATATTTTGATAAAGATGAATTTTTATATGTTACAGGTAGAAAAAAAGATATTATCGTGCTTAGAAATGGTAAAAATGTATATCCAGAAGAAATAGAAATGCTTATTAATAAAATTTCTTATGTCAAAGAGAGCTTAGTTTATCAAAGGGGAAGAAACACAACGGATACAATGTTATGTGCAAAGATTGTTTATGACAAAGATATAATAGAAAGTACATTAGGGAAGAAAACAGAAAAAGAATACAAAGAGATAATTTGGGAGGAAGTAAAAAAAATAAATGAAAAATTACCAAGTTTTAAGCATATTAAGAAGATAGAAATAACAACAGAAGAATTTGCAAAAACAACTACTCAAAAGGTTAAAAGATATAAAGAATTGGATAAAGTAAAGAACTAAAAAATCTATAGAAAGTATTTACAAATGAAGAATTTATGTATAAAATATAAACATAACAAAAATAGAAAAAATAACAAAAGAGAAAGGACAAAAATATGGAAAAAGTAAAACTTGTAAGCCTTGAGGCTGTACACACACACACACACACACACAAGTAGGTTATTAATAAATAAAAAAATAGGAAAAATAGGTAAAAGAGATAGTGATAAGACCTAAAAATAGGTTTTGTTGCTGTCTTTTTTGCGTCTAAAAACAGTTATTAAATTTAAAAGTATAAATAAAAATATGTGAAGGAGGAAAAAGAGAATGAAAAGAAACAAAAGAATATTAAAAAGAAATGAAAGGGGAATCACACTTATTGCTTTGGTAATTACTATTATAGTTCTTCTAATATTAGCAGGAGTGTCAATTGCAATGTTAACAGGAGAAAATGGAATTCTTACACAAGCACAAAGAGCAAAAGAAGATACAGAAAATGCACAGTCAAGTGAAGAAATGAGACTTGGACAATATGAAAGTTATATAAATAGAGCAACAGGAAATAATGCAAAAGTAGGAGAAATTGTAACAGGAGGAAATAAACCATATACAAATAATGGAACAGCAATAATTCCAGAAGGATTTATGATAGTACCAGGTTGTAATGATATATCACAAGGACTTGTAATATCAGATAATCCAAATGACACAGAAGTAGATGATACAAATATAATAGCAGAAGGAAACCAGTTTGTTTGGATACCTGTAACAAGTGAAAGTCAATATGTGAGAAATGCTGAGTATACAAATACAGATATTTTAACAAATGTATCTACAGACGTAGGATATTTACCAGATGGAATACAACCTTCAATAGACGATAGTACAAACAATGAGAAGGCTGAAAAGCAAGCAGTATTGCAATCAGAAGGATTTTATATATCAAGATATGAGGCAGGAAATGATGGCTTAAATAATTTAGTTAGTAAAAAAGAAATATCAATATATAATAATATTTCACAGGTAGAAAGTAAAACAAAAGCTAAAACATTTATAAATAATAAAAATGTAAAGAGTGCATTATGTTCGGGAATACAATGGGACATGACAATGAATTTTGTAAATGGTAACACGGATGGTAATGGTATAGATAAATTTAATGTGACAGAGTATAATGCTAATAGGCATACAGGGGTATCAGCAAATTCTGGAAATAATGATTCAGATAAAGTATGTAATATATATGATTTAGAAGGAAATTTATGGGAATATGTAGCAGAGAAAAATCTTGACATTTTTATTTGTAGAGGCGGAGATTATACAGGCCTTTATGCGATGCCAGCTTCTTATCGTGGTAGCTATACTGGAATTGCTACTGTTAATCACACATTTCGCTTTGTCCTTTATGTTATGTAATAGTAAAGATGTTTTATTTTAAGAAGTCTTTTAGAGTGTATTAAAACGATAAAACTTTAAATCAAAATTTTAATTTAATACAAAATTTTTTACAACTATTTACAACTGAAGAATTTATGTGTAAAATATAAATATAATAGAAATAGAAAAAATAACAAAAGAGAAAGGACAAAAACATGAAAAAAGTAAAACTTGTAAGCCTTGAGGCTGTACACACACACACACACACACACAAGTAGGTTATTAATAAATAAAAA
>CALXEW010000020.1 GCA_944387435.1 uncultured Clostridia bacterium
TCATCACTATCTTTTTTATTTATATTTTCTATTTTTTTATTTATTAATAACCTACTTGTGTGTGTGTGTGTGTGTGTACAGCCTCAAGGCTTACAAGTTCTACTTTTTTCATATTTTCGTCCTTTTCCTTTTGTTTTTATTCATTATTTTTTATGCATTTACATTTTATCATAAATAATATTTTTGTAAATAGTATATCAAAAATTTTGTAATTATTTTTTATAATCCCTTCTTTTTTTGAAAACTTATTTGACAATTTATAATTTTTTGCTAAAATATTTTTAGATTTATTTAAGGAGGATTTTCTATGTCTGATATTATTTCATATTTATTTGAAACAAATGCTATTAAGTTTTGTGAAGAAAATAAACCATTTTGGTATACTTCAGGAAAAATTGGGCCATATTTTATTAATACTCATTTTATCTATGGAAGTGAAAAAGATGCTGTTTCTCTTTTAAGCTTTATAGATGACTCTTTATCTGATAAAATGACATTACCAAAGAAGGTGTTTGAAAAAGTTTTAAAACAATATAATGAAAACAAAATTTATCAAGATGTAATTAATCATATGAAAGATTATATTGAAAAAAATATTGATATCTCAAAAGTTGATTTTATTTCTGGTGGTGAAAGACGTGATTGGTTTTTTTCTAATATTTTAGCTTACTTATTAAATAAACCTCATATTACTATTTATAAAGATTTAAGTTCAGTTATTTCTGATTCTCATTTTAATGAAACTAAAAAAAGTTACAATATAGAAGGCAAAAAAGTATTACATGTTGCTGATTTAATTACTGTTGCATCTAATTATTTACGTGCATGGATTCCTGCAATAGAAAATTTAGGAGGAAAAATTCTTTGGTCTTGCGTTGTAGTAGATAGAATGCAAGGAGGAGAGGAAAAACTTTCTGAAAAAGGAATAAAAAGTTTATCTTTAGTAAAAGTAGATAATAATTTATTTAAAAAAGCATTTGATATGGGAATAATAAATAATTCACAATTAGAAATGCTAAATAATTTCTTTAATGCTCCAGATAAAACTATGAGAGAATTTTTAATAAACCACCCAGAATTTTTAGAAAACTCATTAAAAGCAGATGAAAAAACTAGAAAAAGAGCTAAGCTTTTAATTGATAATGATTTATATAATTTGAATACTAAAAACTAGCATGATTTGGTGCTAGCTTTTTTATTATTTTATGAATTCTATTTTTTATCTCAGGAAAATAACTTTGAATATTTTGTTACTTACTACGATTATTATCAACCTGTCCTTGTTGTAAAAAATTTTCTATTGCTTCTTTAATTTTATTTATTTCATAACCAAAACAATTACAAACATTCCAGCCTCTATTTTCTGCTGTAAGTATGTTATCATCCCTATCATCAATAAATAAAATGTTTTGAGGTTTTAACTTACAATCATTTTCCACTATTTCGTAAATTCTGTTATTCGGCTTTGTTTCTCCTATATCACAAGATAACCATACATAATCATACTTACTTAAATTTAATTGTTTATCTATTCTTTCTTTGTCTAATAATGTTAAATCAGATAAAATTCCTGTCTTACATTTGTTTCTAGTTTCATGTTCTAACTTTACAACATCTTTATAATAATCTATATCTTCAAATTTTTGTTTGTACACGTCATAAAATGTTTTAAAGTCACATTTAAAATTATATATTTTTTTAACCCTTTCAAACCATTTTTGTATATCTTTAGGAGCATTACATTCACTTATTCTTTTTTTATTTTCATCATATAAGCACTTTTTCCATAAAGAAATTACTTCATCTTCACTTATATTTGTGTTAAATGAACTCATAATATTTATTATTATCTTACGATAGTTGTTTTCGCCCTTTCTATGGCTCTCTACTATTCCTCCCCAATCAAATATAACTATTTTTTCTGGATTATAATTCATAATTATACCTCATATTTATTTTCTAAAGATGTGTCCCAAATACGAAACTTTATGCGCAAAGGAAACGTCCCTAACGCGAATTAGTTTTCTAAAATCTTTTCTAGCTCTCTTATTTTATCACGTAATTCTGCTGCTTTTTCAAATTCCATCTCTGCTGCATATTTTAACATCTCATCTGTAAGTTTATTAATTGTTTCTTTAATGTCATCTTCTTTTTCAAGCTTGTATTCAACTTCTATATCTTTTGCGTCTACAATAGAAATTGAGTCTCTTACTGATTTGTTAATTGTTTTTGGTGTTATATGATATTTCTCATTATATGCTTGTTGTATTTTTCTTCTTCTATTTGTTTCTGATATTGCTTTTTCCATACTTTCTGTTAATTCATCTGCATACATTATAACCGTTCCATCTGTATTTCTAGCAGCTCTACCTATTGTTTGTATTAGTGACCTTTCTGAACGTAAGAAACCTTCTTTATCTGCATCTAATATTGCAACTAATGATACTTCTGGTATATCTAGTCCCTCTCTTAAAAGATTTATTCCAACTAGTACATCAAACTCTCCCAAACGAAGATTTCTAATAATCTCCATTCTCTCTAATGCTTTTGTATCAGAGTGCATATAGTTTACTTTTATATCTAAACCTTTTAGATATTCTGTTAAATCTTCTGCCATTTTCTTTGTTAAAGTAGTAACTAGTACTCTTTCGTTTTTTGCAACTCTTATTCTTATTTGCTCTAATAAATCATCTATTTGGTTTGTTACTGGTTTTACTTCTATCTTAGGGTCTAATAATCCTGTTGGTCTTATAATTTGTTCTACTACATTATCTTTACTATGCTCTTTTTCATAATCTGCTGGTGTTGCACTTACAAAAATAACCTGATTTATTCTTTCTTCAAATTCTTTAAAAGTAAGCGGTCTATTATCAAATGCTGATGGAAGTCTAAAACCATAATTTACTAAAGATTCTTTTCTTGCTCTATCTCCATTATACATCGCTTTTACTTGTGGTATTGTTGCATGTGATTCATCTATTAGTAATAAGAAATCATCTGGGAAATAGTCAAATAAAGTATATGGTGGACTTCCAGCTGGCCTTCCACTTATATGTCTTGAATAGTTTTCTATTCCTGAACAGAAGCCAGTTTCTTTCATCATTTCTATATCAAAATTTGTTCTTTCTTCTATTCTTTGTGCTTCTATTAGTTTATTTTGTGATTTAAAGTATTTTACTCTTTCTTCCATCTCTTGTTCTATTGTAACTATCGCCCTATCCATCTTTTCTTTTGTTGTGACATAGTGTGATGCTGGAGATATTAATATATGACGCCTTGTTCCTATTGGCTTTCCTGTTAATGCATTTATCTCTGTTATTTTTTCTATTTCATCTCCCCAAAATTCAACTCTTACCGCTTCTTCTGATTGGTCTGACGGATATATTTCTACAATATCACCTTTTGCTCTAAATGTTCCTCTCTTAAAGTCTATCTCATTTCTTGTATATTGCATACTAACTAATTTTTTTAGTACTTCATCTCTTCCTTTTTGCATACCTGGTCTTAGAGATAACATCATTTCTTGGTAGTCAACAGGGTCTCCTAAACCATATATACAAGAAACAGAAGCAACTATTATTACATCTCTTGTCTCAAACAAAGACAATGTTGCTGAATGTCTTAATTTATCTATTTCATCATTAATAGAAGAGTCTTTTTCAATATATGTATCTGTTGAAGGTATATAACTTTCCGGCTGGTAATAGTCATAGTAAGAAACAAAATATTCAACATTGTTTTCAGGGAAAAACTCTTTGAACTCGCTATATAATTGCCCTGCTAAAGTCTTATTATGAGCAAGTACAAGTGTTGGTTTCTGAACCTTCTCTATTATATTTGCCATTGTGAAAGTCTTTCCAGAACCTGTAACACCAAGTAATGTCTGATATTTCTTACCTTCCATAACTCCTTTTGATAAATATTCAATTGCCCCAGGCTGGTCGCCTGTTGGTTTATATTCTGAATGTAGTTTAAACATAGCTTCTCCTTACTATTTCAATTTTTTTATGTCTTCTCCCAATATTCTTAAATAATCTTTTTCTGCTGTAGTTAAATGATTTTTCATGTATTTATCATATTCTTTATGTGCTTTTTCTAAAGCTTGCTTATGTGATACTTTACCTTTATGATTTAATATATCTTTTCTGGTCATATTTAGAAAACTATCAAGTTCATTTGTCCAATCTTCCATTGTCATTGCATGCATACTTAAAGCATTAATTTCTGCAATATCTAAATAAGCTGATACCATTCTATTTAATATTCCTAATTCTTCTTTAGTTAAATAATTTTTTGCAATTTCCGTTTCTGCTCTTGTAGGTATATCTCCTTTAAAATTTGTTAAACCTATGTTTTCTTTTTTGCTATCTACTCTATCATATATAACTTCAGCTGCTGTATTTCCATGAACTGCATAATGCATTTTATTTTGAACAGTTTTAAAGAATTTTTTGGTTAAATCGCTATTTGCATCATAGTCTATGCTTGTAGCATAAATATCTAATATTTTTCTCCAAAATACTTTTTATGATGAACGAATGTCTCTGATTCTTTCTAATAATTCTTCAAAAAATACTCCTCCACCGTTATTTTTCATTCTATCACTATCTAAATTATATCCTTTTATTAAATATTCTTTAATTAATTTATTTGCCCCTATTCTAAACTGCGTACCACGAATAGATTTTACACGATATCCTACTGAAATAATTACATCTAAATTATATAATTTTGTCTTATAGTTTTTACCATCACTTGCAAGTTGTCAAGGAATTCTTGACAACTGAGTTCTCTTCCAATTCACCTTCTTTAAATATGTTTTGTATATGTAAGCTTATATTTTGTTTTGTTGTATCAAATAGTTTTGCCATAGCATTTTGAGTTAACCATACATCTTCATTTTGTAAAGTTACTTCTATTTTTACTTGTCCATCATCTGTAGTATAGAAAATTATATCATTAATTGAATACAAAATTTCATTATTCAATGCTTCACCTTCTTTTTTATGTTTAATCTAAATATTTTTCCAAATCTAACTTCATATATTTATTACTCTCATTTTTGATACTATCTAATAATAACTCTTTTGTCTTATTTGCTAAATTAAACTCTTCTTTAGTAATTTCTTTTTTATTTAAAGCATCTAGTAATTCATCTTCATCTAAAACTTTTATTTCGCCTTCTCTATTAATTGTAATGTCTAAATATAAATCATTATAATATGGAATATTACTTTCTTCATCTAAGCCATTTTCTAGACTAATATCAAAATAATATTCTATTCTTTTCTTTTTCTCATTAAAATAAACTCTCATTGCATAATTTTCTTTTTTCGGTATTACTTCAACAATGTAATATCCATTATCAATTAAACATAACCCTGATTCTAAAATAAATGGCTTTTCTACATCAATAAATTTCTTTACTGAAAGAAAATAATCTTCTTTATCAAAATAAATATTTAATTCATATTTATTAACATCTTTCAAATATGTTTTACTAATTAATTTTTTTCTCATTAATTTTTATCTCCACTTTATATAAATTCTATTTAGTAGTATATCATATTTTTAAATATATAACAATTAACTAAACAAAATAAAACAAGATATCTTGCTAAAAAATATCTTGTTTCTTGTTATATTATTAACTACAAGCATTTACAATACTATTCATAAGTTGCCAATAAATACTTGTACTTCCTTCATAGTGACTTGTCATAACTACAACTAATTCTAACTCTGGTACTACAAAAATATATTGTCCGTAATGTCCTTGTGCAAAATAAGCATGATAATTATTATTACCAAATGTACGTACCCACCATTGATATCCATAATCCGCTGAACCAGATGACCTATCAAACTGAACTGTTGTTGAGTCTTGAACCCACTCTTGTGGAATTACTTGTTCACCTTCCCAAACTCCATTATTCAAATATAATTGTCCCATCTTTGCCATATCATATACATTCATTGCAAAACCATTTCCACCATCTGAAATTCCTTGAGGGTCTGTAGAACATTCTACACTATCCATATCAAGTTTATCAAATAAATTTTCTTTACCAAATTCATAGGTTGTTTTTCCTGTTGTTTGCTCAATTATAGCTGATAAAAGATGTGTATTTCCTGTAAAATAATTAAATGTTGTTCCTGGTCTTGATACAGCTGGTCTATTTAATACATAATCTACCCAGTTACTAGAAGCAAGCCAAGAATCCCAGTTAGCTGTATCACTGGCATCTAATCCTGTTGTATGTGTTAATAAATTCCATACTGTTATTTGATTTTTATAGTCGCTTCCATCATTTAGTATTTGAGGAAAATATGTAGATATTGGTGTATCCACACTATCAATATAGCCTTGCTCCATTGCTATTCCAAAGATTGCAGATGTAATACTTTTTGATGTTGATTGTAATGTAAATACACTGTTTTGGTCATAGCCATCTTTATAGTATTCATCTACTATAACCCCGTTTCTTACAATAACTTCTGCATTTATTGGATATTGGTCAATAGTCTGGTGAACATTTTCTATTACGCTACTATCTATATTATGATTTTCTAGTGTGTCATGTTGCCATTCCCAAGGAGTATCTTCTTCCTCTTCTTGTACTTCTGCAACTAAAATATTATTATTTTCGTTTACATTTACATTTTCACTAATAACATTTTCATTTGCTACTTCATTTGTTTGTTCATCATTGTTATAAACAAATAAAGCAACTAAAATAAGGACAACTAGTAATAATACAATAATAGAAACTACAACTTTAATTTTGTTAACTTTCTTCTGTTCCATACCTCTACTTCCTTTCTTATTACTCCCCTTATCTTTTCTTTTTAGATATTAACATTTAGTGTTTACTCTAAGTCAATAGTTTTGTTAATTTTCTTTTAAGTGTTTAACTTTCTTTTTGTATTATAGTATCTTTCTTATTGTTTTGGAAATTCAAAATTGTTGATATTGCATTTACTAATAGTTCAAAGAAAAAGAAAAATAAGGCAATTAAAATCACCTTATTTTGAAATTCTAATTATTATTTTCATAACTTCCACACATTGATTCATCTTTCTTCTTTGTATTACAATTTCCTACTGGCGTTACTGTTATTTGTTGTAATACACATTCTTGATTATTTTCATCATGATATTTACAACTACTAACTGTACAATTTATTTTTTGATTTTTTACCATAAAAATAGCCTCCTTTATATTTTATATATAGTATGGCTATTTTTATTAAAATTATTATTTAAATTTTGTTTATATTTCTCTTTGTTTTCCTTCTTTTGAATTCTATCTTTCTTGCTCTTCATATTTTTCGTCTAACCTTTTAGAGAGCTCATCTAAAAATCTTACTCTTTTTTCTACTTTACTTGGTGCATGAGCTCTAGCATCTGCATATTGAAGTTCTAATCTTTTTTTTATCATATTATAACTATTATCTAAATTATCTACGTCAATTATAGTGTCATGTTCTCTTACTAAATAAGTAACGTCTTCAATAAAATTTTCTTGATAACCTAATCTTTGTAATATTTCTTCTGTCATTTCGGCTGAAACTTTAGGATGTCCATGAAAATGTCTTACTTCTTCATCTTGATATGAAAACGGTTTTCCAATATCATGAAATAATGCTGCCATTCTTGTTTCTAAATCTCTAGAATTTATATTTCTAACCACTTCTAAAGTATGACCCCATACATCTAAATGATGATGTGGATGCTTATGTTCAAACCCTACACAATGTTCTAATTCTGGTATCTGCGCTAATACATAATCTTGATTTTCTTGGACTGTGCCTTCTAATAGTATCTCATTTAATTTAGTATCCATATTATTTATCACCTTTTTATATTTCTTTTACCACTCTACAAGGACTTCCATGTGCTATTACATTTGGTGGAATATCCTTGGTAACAACACTTCCTGCGCCTATTACTACATTGTCTCCAATAGTTACTCCTGGAAGTACAACTACATTTCCACCAAACCATACGTTATTTCCTACTTTAATAGGTTTTGCATATTCTAAGCCTTTATTTCTTTGTATATAATCAATTGGATGTCCTGCTGTATAAAAGCCACAATTAGGTCCAATAAAAACATTATCTCCAAATTCGACTTTTGCTCCATCTAAAATAACTCCATTGTGATTCATATAAAAGTTTTCTCCTACAGAAATATTATATCCATAATCACAATAAAAATTAGATTCTATTAATAAATCTTCTTTTGTTTCCCCTAATATTTCTTTAATAAGACTTTTCCTTTTTTCTTGTTTACTTGGCTCTAAATTATTATATTTAAAGCATAGGTCTTTTACTTTTATTCTTTCTTGTTCTAAAGCTTTATCATAATTTGCATCATAAAGTTCTCCTCTATCTCTTTTTTCTTTCTCTGTCATTTTTTCCTCCTTTTAAGAAATTGGTAGTTTTATAATTATTCTTGTTCCATCTTCATAATTTTTATCTATTTTTATAGCTCCTTTATGAAGTTTTACAATATTGTAAGCAATTGAAAGGCCTAACCCTGTACCACCTTTTTCTCTTACTCTAGACTTTTCTTCTCTATAAAATCTCTCAAACACATGCTCTTTAGCTTCTTTTCCAATTCCTATTCCAGTATCTACAACTTCAATAAAACATTTTCCTTCCTTTTTATATGTTTTAATTGTAATAGTATCTTTCTTCTCTGTATATTTTATACTATTATCTAACAAAATAATCAATAGTTCTTTTAATTTATTTAAGTCAGCATTTATTTCTTGTCCGAATTTTAATTGCTGAATTAGCTTTTTTTCTTGACTTTTTGCAGTTTCAGAATACATTTCTACAATTTCTTTGATTTCTTTATCTAAATTAAATTTTTGTTTATTTAAGTTTATTTCTTTAGAATCATTTCTTGCTAGTTCCATTAATTCTTTTATTAATCTAGTAAGTCTTTTCGTTTCTTTTAAAGTTATATTAATATCTCTAGCATTATCTAGAATTGTGCTATTGGGCTTTTCTAGCAATAATTCTTGTTTTGCTTGAATAATTGCAAGAGGAGTTCTTAATTCATGTGAAGCATCTTGAACAAATTCATTTTGCTTTTTCCAAGATGTAATAATTGGTTTTAAAGTCTTTTTGGACAATATATAACTTGCAATAATTATTAATATAACGCTAATTACTAATACTGTTACTAGTGTTGTGGCAAATCTATCTATAATATCTTCTTCAGCATTTACATTAATTAAAATTTGTGTGTATTCTCCATCTTCTGCTTGATAATTTATTCCTCTATATTTATATTGATTATCAATAGTAATCTCATATATTTGATTTAGTTGTATTTTATCAAAAAAAACATCAGTAAAAACATCGTTTAAAAACTCATTTTCTTCTCCTTCTTTAATATTTCCATCACTATCTCTTTGTATAAAAACTAACCTAGGACTTTGTTCTCTTATGTCTAAATTTCTTTCTTCCATACCTTCTTCGATATGTCTTGGTAACACTTCAAAGTTTCTTTGATTATCTCTTATTTGAATTATAGCATTTTGAAGTTCAGTATCAGCAGAATTATACACATAACTACTAAATTGGCTATATATCACAATTCCAAGTATGTAAAATATAACCGAAAACGTTATTAAATTTAAAATCATGTTCTTAATAAGTTGTTTTCTTACTTGTTCTTCTTCGTTCATTATACTTGATTTTCCTCCTTTTAAGAAATCATATATCCCACTCCTCTTATAGTTTTAAAATATTTATCATAATCATATTTTTTAGCTCTTTTCTAATTCCACTAGCATAAACTTCAACAACATTTGTAGTTGTTTCACTGTTAAATCCCCATATTTTACAAAGATTTGTTCTTTAGTAATAATTCTATCTTTATATTGTATTAAATACATTAACATGTCAAATTGTTTTCCTTGCAATCTTAATTCTTCTTTATTTATAAAAACTTTTCTATTTTTAGTATCTAATACAAGTTCTTTAAATTTGATTTCCTTCTTATAATAATTAGGATTATTTCTTCTAATCATAGCTTCAATTCTTACTTTTAATTCTTCTTTAGCAAAAGGTTTTGTTAAATAATCATCAGCACCTGTATTAAAACCTTTTAATTTATCTTCTAGCGCATCTTTAGCAGTTAAAATTAAAACAGGTGTAAATATTCCTTCATTTCTTATTTTTTCTAATACAGTATAACCATCAAAAATTGGAAGCATTAAATCTAAAATAATAACATCATAGATGTCTTGTTTAGCATATAATTCTCCTTCTTGTCCATTATATGCTTGGTCTATTTCATACTCATCTTTTAATACTTCTTTTATTGTATCAGATAATATTTTTTCATCCTCTATAATTAAGACATTCATAAGCTTTCTCCTTGTTTCTATATTTTCATTTTACTTTAAGCATTAACATTATACCACACTTTTTAAGTCAGAAAAACCCAACTTTTCAGTTGGAGTTTCTCTTTTTATACATCATTTTCTGTGCTAGAGTTTGTAGTATTTGTATTATTGTTAGTACTATTTGAAGGAACATCATCAGGTCCTCCTCTCATTTCTCCCCTTCCATCTTCTCCGCTTCTCATTTCTTGTACATTAGTTGGAGTATTTATTTTAGTTGCAAACCAAAAACAGCATCCTGCAAGCACTACTCCTAAAACTAATCCTAAAACTAACATGATTATTTTATCTTTCATCTTTTAATCCTCCTATATTATTATTTTTAATTTTCCGGTTGTTCCATTATTCTCTCTTCTCCGCCTCCTGTAATATCAGGAGGCGAGCTTCCTCCTAAATCTTTTGAAAAGCCTTCTTCACCTCCTCCTTGCATACTACCTCTTCCTTGTGGCATCTGAGTTTGATTTGCCTGCTGGCTAGTGCTTTCCTCTATTAGAACTATATCCCCTTCTGACACTCCACTTGTTACTTCTATATAAGCATCATTTTCTATTCCTGTTTCAATTTCTACTTGTTTTGCTTCTCCATTTTCTTGTTTTACTGTTACATATTTCTTATCTCTTTCCTCATTTATCGCTTCCTTAGGAACCGCTATAATATCTTCTACTTTCTCTAGAATAATTTCACATTTAGCTGTCATTCCAAGTAAAATATCTCCATCATTTTGAAATTCAACAGTAACATCAAATGTTGACCCTGAAGAAGAATAGTTTGCTGTATTACTAATTCTAGTAACATATCCTGTTACAGTTTTATCTAAAGCTTCAATTTCAATACTCGCTTCCTCTCCTACTAAAATTTTATCTAATTCATCCTCATCTATTGAAGTTAAACATTGCAGAGTATCTGTTGATTGCAATACTAGATAATGTTTGTCTGTGCACATCTCACCTACGTTTGGAATAGACATTTCTGAAATTACGCAATCATAAGGTGCAACAAAATATTCTCCATTAGTATATTTTAATATATTTTCTCCTTCTTTTATTTCTTGATTTTCTTCAAAATAAATTTCCTCAAAATAATATGTATTATGAAGAGATTTTGTTTCTTCTAAAGCGCTACTTACGTATGTGCTGCTAGATATTGAATTTATAATATCTGTTTTAATTACTTCTGACTCGGAATAATCATGACTTGTATCTTCTTTTTTGTTTGCTACAAAATAAATAATAATACCGAATTAGAATTAATAAAATACAGAAAACAATTATAAATTTTAGTACTTTTTTCTTCATTACTTTCTCCCTTCACTTTTAAGCATCCTTTGTTACATAAATTCTGTAGAACTTCACCGTTCCATTTTCTGCTGTAACAGATACTAAAACTTTATTTTCTCCCTCTACTAAATTTCCATTTCCATACACAGTAACTTTAGCATTTTCATCTTCCGCTTCTGCATTTATTGTAATACTATTAACATCATTTCCTACTTCTACAAAATAAGTCTGACATGTTTTTGAAAAACTAGGCGCTAAATCAAAACCATCTATTGTTAAGCTACTTAAATAATTATTACTTTCTCCATTATATGTAACACTTTGTGTTTCTCCATTTGATAATTTACTATTAAACGATACTACGTTAACACTTTCTGTTTTACTTCTACTTGTTTCTTCTTCCTGCATTGTTCTATTTTGATTAAAAGCTTCACTATTTTCTTTTAAACTGTTTTCGCCTGCATCATTTTTTTCTAAATAACTTCCTTCTTCTCTATTATCTTCCATTTCCTCATGTTCTTCATTTTCTGTTTCTTCCATATCTTCTTCATTATCTTTTTCTTCTACTATGCAAATGTTAATTATGTTCTCTTCATGTTCTTCTGTGTCTTTTTCTTCTACTCTTCCTACAAATTCTATTTTCGTTCCAACCTCTAAAGTATCTTGCAATTTATACGATAAAGTTATAGTACTTAAATTCATTTCGAATTTATTTATATTAATTTCTAGTTCGTTTTCATTAATTTCTGCTTCTACTTCATCTGTTATATAAATATTACTTAAATCTAAATTACTATTTAAAATAAATACGAATTCTTCATATGGTATTTTACTTAAATCAATCGTTATTTCTAAAGTATCTTCCTTACTTATCTCATAACTATTAGCAATCATAAAGTTTTCTTCAAATGTTTCTTGTGCTAAAGATATTCCAGGTACTACTAATACTATAATTAATATTGTAATAACTACTTTTTTCATGTTCAATCCTCCTTACTTAACTTCTTAATGCATCTATTGAATTTAACTTAGATGCTCTATATGCTGGGAATATTCCAAATATTATGCCTATAATGGCACTTGATAAAAATGCTATTATAGTAATTCCTATATTAGGTGAAAAAGTAAAATCAAAGTTCTCTGCAAAATTTCCTATTAATAGTCCTATGACTACTCCAATAATTCCACCTAAAACACTCAAAACTAAAGCTTCTACTAAAAATTGTAATAATATATCAGTTTTTCTAGCTCCAAAAGATTTTCTAATTCCTATTTCTTGTGTTCTTTCTGTTACTGATACTAGCATAACATTCATAACTCCAATGCCACCTACAATTAAAGATATACTAGCTATTCCTGCCAATAACAATGATAATGTGTTATTCACATTTCCCATCGTATCTAACACAGAATCCTGTGAAGAAACACTATAATAGTCACTTGAAATCTCTAAACTTTGTCTTATATAGTTCTCTATTTCATTAATTGTAAAATTTATATTATCTTCATTTTCTACCTTTATATAGAGTTCATTTATACTTGTATCTTCTCCTAAATGCTTAGCAGAAGAAAAAGGAATTAAAACAAGATTATCTATATTATTTCCCATAGAAGTTCCTTGTTCTTGTAACACTCCGATTACTGTATAATTATCTCCATTTATTTTTATGGTTTCACCTATTGGGTCTGTAAGACTAAATAACGAACTTACTATTTTGCTTCCTAAAATACAAACTTTACTCTGATTTTCTATATCTATAACAGATATATTTCTTCCTTCATTAAGTTTTGTATTACTGACTGTTAAATAACTATCTGTTACCGCCATAATACTAGACTGTGAAACAGAAGAAGTATTTCTTGTAACTTGTGCATTAATACTTTTATATGGTGCAACACTTTCTACATTTTCCAATTCTTCTATATCTTCCATTTGTTCATAACTAAAGCTTCTATCCTCAGAAGTAACTGAAGCGGTTAAGATATCACTTCCTAAAGATTTGACTTGTTCTTCCACATTTGTACTTGCTCCATTTCCTATCCCTACCAATATAATTACAGAAGCTATTCCTATTACTAATCCAAGTATTGTAAGCAAAGAACGTAGCTTGTTATGTACAATACTATTAATAGCTGTTTTTAAAATACTATAAAATTTCACTTTATGTTTCACCTTCTTCATACAATTTTCCATCTGCAATTCTTACTGTCCTTTTTGCTCTATTTGCAACTTTACTATCATGTGTGATTAAAATAATTGTCTGTCCATCCTCATTTAATTTTTGCAACATATCCATAATTTCATTACTAGTTTTTGAGTCTAAAGCTCCGGTTGGTTCATCTGCTAAAATTATTTCCGGATGGTTTATTAATGCTCTTGCAATTGCTACTCTTTGTTGTTGCCCTCCTGATAGTTGATTTGGTAGATGCTTCTCTCTTCCTTTTAATCCTACTTTTTCCAAATATTCATATGCTAAATCATTTGCTTCTTTTAAAGATGTGCCTTTATACATTAATGGTAATTTTACATTTTCCAACGCATTAATTTTAGGCAACAAATAGAAATTTTGAAAGATAAATCCTATTTTTTGATTACGTAGCTTGGCTAAGTTATAATCTGATAAATCATTTATAAGAAGATTGTCTAATTTATATTCTCCGGCTATCGGGTGTGTCTAATAATCCTAAAACATTCATGAGTGTTGATTTTCCTGAGCCAGAAGGTCCTATTATTGCTACAAATTCTCCTTTTTCTACTTTGAAATCAATATCATTTATTGCTTTTATTTCAGACTCTCCCATAAAAAAGCTTTTTTTAATATTTTTTAGTTCTATCATACTCATAAATCTAAAACTCCTTTTCTTATTCTCTTGGCGCTTCTTCTCCCATGTCTCTTGGCATATCCATGTCACCAGGAGGCATCTCTTCCTGGCTTCTAGCTCCTCCTCTTTCAATATTTGTCATATCCATATTATTAGTACTAGAAACTACTTCAGTCATTTGTATTGTTTCTCCTCCAGTTAATCCAGATAGCACTTGTACATAAGAATCATTAGATATTCCTGTCTCGATAGTTACATTTTCTGTATTGCCATTTTCATCTACAACCACTACATATTTTTCATTATCTTTTGTTTGAACTGCTTCAGTTGGTACTGCTATACACTCTTCTGCTTTTTCTAATGAAATTTCACAAGATGCAGACATTCCTGGTTTTGCATTTCCATCATTTTCAAAAGTAACTACTGCTGAAAATGTAGTTCCACTAGATGAATATGTTCCTACATTATTTATAGATGTAATTGTTCCTGTATAAGTTGTATCTTCTATTGCTGACAATTCTATTTCTACTTCTTAACCTTTTTCTATTTTATTTATTTCAGTTTCGCTAATACTAAGATTCATTGTCATATTTGATAAGTTTTCTACTTCTATATAATTGCTAGAAGTACATTTATTTTCTGTTTCTGGAACTGATATAGAATTTATTAAACAATCATATGTAGCAACTAGATATGTCCCATCTGTATATTCCAAAATATTTTCTCCTGTTTTTACAATATCATTTTCTTCAACACACATTGTTTGAAAATATTTTGTTGTATCTAGTTCTAAATTTTCTGTTCCTGAAGATTTAATTTCCCCAGAACTAGTTAGAGTATTTTCAATTGTTTGAGTACCAACCTCTACTTCAACTATTCTCGTTGTTTCTTCTTCATTTACTATTTCATTTTCTTTATTTTTTTCTATTAAATTTCCTACTAAAATTCCCAAAATAAAAATAACAACCATTATTATTGCTATTATCACTTTCTTTGTTTTTTTGCTTTTCATCCTTTTAACCTCCTGTTTTTGTTTTCTATATTTTAAAGGGCAAACCTTAAAATTAACTTAAAAATTATTTTAATTTTATATTTTCTTTTTTAAAAAAATATAATAATTATATGTATTTTTTTAATTTTTTTGGTATAATAAATTTAGATTTTAAGTTTCTTTTAAGGTTTATATAATAATTTGATTTTAAAAAGAAAAAGATTGGAGATGATTTTTCTTGCCCAAAGGAAAACATGCAAAACCTACTTCCTATACAAAACCAAAATTCAAAAGATCCCTTTTATTTGTTTTACTTTCAGTAATTATACTAAGTATTATTTTTAGTAATTTAGAGGCTAATAGTAATGTAGAAAGTCTCTCTTCTACAGATACAGAAGAAGTGGTAAATACGGTTGTTGCTGAAACTACAACTGAACCGGAACCAGAGCCAGAACCACAAAAGGAGATAGAACCCATGGAAGATGAAGATTTTAAAATTTTAATTGAATCTGAAATGGCAAAATATGGTTTTAATGAAAATAATTTTGCTTTTTTCTATTATAATATAGATGATAAAAAATATTATTTCTATAATGAAGATTCATATTTTACAGCTGCAAGCACTATAAAAGTCCCTGTTGCAATGTATTATTATGATGAAATAAATGCAGGCACTTATACTACCGATTCCAAGTTACTTTATGAACAAGGAGATTATGAAGCAGGCGGAGGTACAACAGCTTCCCTTTATTCAGTTGGCGATTATGTTCCTCTAGGCTATTTATTAGAACAAGCAATTATAAATAGTGATAATACAGCTATTAATATTTTAATTGGCAATTTGGGATATTCAAATGCAAGAAGAGGTATCACAAAATACTCTGATGAAATTGTTCCAGAAGATTTCTATAGCAGTAATATCACCTCTGCTGGATATGCTTATGATGTTATTAATTACTTATATGAACATCAAGATTCTTATCAAAAATTAATAGAAGATATGAAACAATCTTCTATGGGAATGTATTTAAAAGAATATATAACTGATTATGATGTTGCACATAAATATGGAAGTTACGGTGGATATGTTCACGATTATGGAATTGTTTATGGAGAAAAAGCATACTTAGTTGGAATATTTACTAGAAACATTACAGATTCTGATGAAGTTATTGCAAGTATAAGTCTAGATATTTTAAATTATACGTTAGGGAATTTAGACGTAAGTACCTTAGTATCTAATGAAACTAATACAGACGATGTTGTAATTGTTACTGATGATACAAATAATGCTGTAACTGTTACAGATAACACAATAGAAGAGTAGCTTTTTCTACTCTTCTAAATTTTTATAAAACTTGTGAAATTTATATACTTAATACTAGATAAAACAAAATCAACTACCAATACAGATGCTAAAGCATATATTGTTGCTCTCTGCATAGGAAATGCTATCTTTTGTAATAATTTTTCAGTCTTTTTTTCTATAAAAGGATGTAAATAGTTAGAAAATATTATTCCAGCAAATCCCCAAACAATAGAAAAACTCAAGCAAATACGACCTTGTATATTAAACATAGCATCAGAATAATCCCACCATCTTAAGTGAAATACCATCTCTAATATCCAGGAAGCCGCAAATTCAAATATTGAAAATACTATCATTGATATAAAAAACTTCTTTACATTATGTCCTTTTAATCCATCAAAAATAAGTATAAATATCACTGCTCCAAATCCATATATAGGACAAATTGGTCCGAATAGAAATCCTCTTTTAACAAAATGTCCTAATACTAAAACAGCATAAAAACTTTCTAAAACCCAACCTAAAAATGAATATATTAAAAAGTACATAATCAATTTATCTTTTGTGGACAATTTTTCGTATTTAACAAGCGCTAAACTTTCTTCCAAAAAACTCTCCCCCTTAAAAAGTTTCAATTACCCAAAAAATTATTTTTATAATAATGCTTACTTGTGCTATTCCGGCTAAATTTCCTGTTATAAATCTACGAAAGTTTGTAGATTCTTTTATATTCTTATATTGTATAAACCAATCTAGAAACATAATTAAGAAAAATATAAAATCTAAATAAAATGGAATTCTAACAGAAAAAATATATAAAACTATTCCTATAACTTGTCCTGTTAGTATTCCAGTACATCTACTGCATACAGGAAATTGCCACTCTCCTATAAAAAAGCTCCTATCTTCTCTTTGGTGGCATCCACATCTATTTCCTAATCTCATAAAAAATGCCCAAGTTTTAATTTTTGTGCTTTTCTTCATTAAAATCTATTCCCACAGTCATTGCAAATATTGGTCGTTCTTGTTTGTGTTGTAGTATCTCCTGTGTTGCATAATCCACAAAGTATACCTGGCCATCCAAAAAGCAAATACCCACAGCAAGCATCTCCGCCATCAAAACCTTTTGTATGTGTTTTTGTATCTATTATACTAGATATATTTTCACTTCCACATCTTGGACATCTCATACTATTTTCCTCCGTTTCTGTAATATTATACCACAGAATCGAAAATAAAACAATTAATAAAATCTTAATATTATTTCGCGTTGGGGACGTTTCCTTTGCGTAAAAAAATTCGCGTTGGGGACACATCTTCAAACACAACACATAATATAAGTTCTAATTAGTTATTTTGTTTGCTTCTTCCTTACTTATATAGTCATATTTAACCATTCTATCTAATACTTGTTTTTGTCTTTTTTTTGCAAGTTCTGGATTTTTAGTAGGTGAATAGTTTGATGGACTATTAGGTATTCCCGCTAACATTACCGCTTCTCCATCACTTAAGTTTTGTGGTTCTTTTCCAAAATAACCTAAGCTCGCTTCTCTTATGCCAGTATATCCATCTCCAAAATAACTGGTATTTACATATAATTCTAATATTTCATCTTTACTATAATTTTTCTCAATATTAAATGCCATGAATACTTCTGCGATTTTTCTAATAAAACTCTTTTCTTGGGTAAAATATATATTCTTTGATAGTTGCTGTGTAATTGTACTTCCACCTTCAACTAATTTCATCGCTTTTATATCATTTATTGCAGCTCTTCCTATTGCAATTATATCTATTCCTGGATGGTTATAAAACCTATGGTCTTCCACTGCGACAACTGCATCTAAATAAATTTTAGGTAGTTTATCAGTTGTGATATAATTCTCACTTGATCTTATTTCTTCTATTTTTTGTGAAAGAGGCATATTGTCTAATGCCTCTTTATACATATCATATCCGCTTCCTACTGCAAATATACCGATACTAAAACAAACTACAAATATTACTAAAATTATTTTTAAAAATGTTTTCATAAAACCTCACCTACTTCTACATCTTAACTACTTTAAAAGTGAGAATATTTTATAAAGGTATGTCCCCAATGCGAAATTTTATGCGCAAAGGAAACGTCCCCAATGCGAAATTATTCTTCTTTTATTATGTTCTTACTTCCCATATAAGTTGCTAAAAAATACAATCCATAAATTATACCCATAACTCCTACTGTTGCTATTATTGATGGTAATAATTCTTCACTACTTGCTAGTACTGACATAAGAGTCATTACAAATTGGATTCCAAATATCGAATGTATTATTGCAAGTATAAGTGGAAATACAAAGAATAATCCTATTTGTTTAAATAATGCTTTATTTATTATTTTTTCATCTACTCCTAATTTACGAAGTACTATATATCTTTCTTTGTTATCTGAACTTTCTGTTAATTGTTTTAATGCAAGGATTGCTGAACTTGCAATTAAGAATATTATTCCTAAGTATATCGAAATAAATACAACCATTGTAGCTACTCCGACACTTGATTCTATTATTGATATTTTTGTCATACCCTCAAAGTTAAGTCCTTTTTCTAATATATTTTTATAAAGCTCAGAATTATTTGCATCTGTAAATAATGTTTCTATATTCTCTTTTTCTTCATCTGTCTCAACATTATAATTTGCTGCTAAAAATGTTCTTTCTTTTTCTGTATCTGTGAATCCAACACTATCTGGCACTAATATTATCCCTGTATTTATATGACTTGATGACATATCTATAAATCCTTCTTGACATTCGTCATATTTTGCTTTATATTCTTTTCCTTTTAAAGTTATAATATTATTTTGTTTTAGCGTTTGGTTTCTTAAAGATACCATGTTGTCAAAATCACAAAGTACTATAAACTCATCATCTTCTAATGAATATTCTTTATTTCCATATAATCTTGCTATTTTATTATAGTCTGATATTTTCATTATTTCTTCTGGTGTGTCATATTCTAGTAGTGGAAACTGTGCTTTTACTTCTGCTTCTAAACCTTTCAATGTATCTTCCCAAGTTAGTTCAGAAGTTGTATATATTGGTACTTCTACTACATCTTTTAGATTATTCATATCAAAGCCATTTTCTACTAATGTTTGTTCCATACTTTTTTTAGAATCTTCCCTTTGTTCTTCAGTATAATATTTGGTTTCTCCTGTATAAGTGTCTTGATAACTTTCAGGTAAGTTTGCTGTTTTATATAGATTAATATCTACTGGTGTCATTTCTTGCATATCTCTTCTCATTGTACTATTTAATGATAATGATGATGATAGTATTGAGATTGTCATAAATAACATTAAACATATAAGAGACATACTTACTACTGTTGTGTTTATTTTGTTATTTAACTGTCTTAGTACAAACATATTTACATCTTTTAGATATATCTTTTTCCTTGATTGTACTAATTTTAATATAAATCCTGATAAAGACCAAAATACAAGTAATGTTGATACTATTCCTAGCAATATCACAGTTAACATTCTTTCTTCTCTTACCATATTATTGGCATCTATTGTTACTTCATAATAACAATAGATAAGTATTGCTACTGCTATTAAGAAAATTATTACACAAACTATAGGATTTTTTATTTTTACTTCTTCATTCTTTTTAGTCGCTGTAAGTAAGTTTATTAATTTATATTTTGATACTGTTATTGTATTAAATATCATTACAGCAATAAACATTACCGCAAAATATACACAAGTTTTTATACATGCTTCTTTTGAAAATACAAATGTAAGTTTACTCATGTCTGCTTCAAATAATTTTCCAACTAGTATTGACATAAACTGTGAACCAAATACTCCTACTACTAACCCAACAACTAATGATATTATTCCAACAAATACTGTCTCTAATAATATTATCCTAGAAATTTGACCTCTTCCGCATACCTAACGTCATATATATTCCAAATTCCTTTTTTCTTCTATTTATTAGAAAATTATTTGCATATACAATTAGTAATCCTAGTATTACAGCTACAAATACTGATACCATTCCCATCATTTGAATCATAATCCCGAATTAATTCTCTTGTAGAATTAGATACTTGCATCATAGCTTCTTGGCTATCTAGTGAATTAAACATATAAAATATTGCAACACCTAATACTAATGTTAGAAAATATATTGCAAAGTCTTTTATACTTTTTTTCATATTTCTAAAAGCTAATTTAAATAACATCTCCAAGTTCACCTCCAAGAAGTGTTTGTACTTCTATTATTTTTTCAAAGAATTGCTTCCTTGTGTCGTTTCCTTTTATTAATTCATTAAAGATTTTTCCATCCTTTATAAATAGTATTCTTTTTGCATAACTTGCTGTAAATGCATCGTGTGTAACCATAAGTATTGTTGCATTTAAGTTAGTGTTTAATGTTTCAAATGTTTCTAATAATTGTCTTGCAGACTTTGAATCTAAACTTCCTGTTGGCTCATCAGCTAAAACTAATTTTGGATTTGTTATTATTGCTCTTGATGATGCTACTCTTTGTTTTTGTCCTCCTGATATTTGATATGGATATTTTTTTAAAATATCTTTAATCTCTAATTTTTCTGCTATCTTATTTACTTTTTTCTCAATTTCTTTTGGATTTACTCTTTGTATTGTAAGTGCTAAAGCAATATTTTCATAACAAGTAAGTGTATCAAGCAAATTAAAATCTTGAAAAATAAAACCTAATTCCTCTCTTCTAAATTTATTTAAGTTGTTTCCTCTTAAAGTTGTTATGTCTTCACCATTGATAATTATTTTCCCAGCTGTTACTCTATCTATTGTAGAAATACAATTAAGTAAAGTTGTTTTTCCGCTTCCTGATGCTCCCATTATTCCTACAAATTCTCCTTCTTCTACATCAAAGCTAATATTATCAATTGCTTTTGTTAAATTTGATTTATTACCATAGTATTTTTCAATGTTTTTAACTTCTAAAACCTTTCTCATGTTTTTTCTCCTTTCCAAATTTATTAATTATATTATAAGCACTTTATATCTTTGTTTCCATAGATTTTACTTACATTTAGCTTTCATTTTTGTAACAAAAGAAAAAATTATAGACTTTTTATCTATAATTTTTCTCTTAAATTTTAATTAAAGTCAATATTTAATTCTCCCAATTCATTACCTTCATTTGTTGAATCAGCTCTTTCGAAAGGTATTATTTTTATTCCATTTATATTATCTTTTTTCTCAATAATTATATATTCTGTTATATCCATTGTAGCATTTTTAAAATCTTTATATGTTCCAATGTCTCCTGGAGCCCATTCTTCCTTTATTCCATTTTCATAAGTAATAGTTCTTTTAGTTTCAAAAAATGTTGATACTAGTTCATTATTGTCATTATCATAAACTTTAAAATCTATTAGTCCAATATAATCTTTATTTTGAGTATTAGATAGATTTTGTAAACTTACATTATCTATTTTCGTTGTCACCTTGGCTACTATTTGAAGTGGTGTTATACTAACCTCTTCTACTTTTTTGGTCATGTTTTTATAATTTATTTTTACATCTTCTGGATTTATTACTTTAGTATCTTGAAGAGTCTTTTCTTTTGATGCATTTACTTCAAAATTTCCTCCTATATTTATAAATCTGGCATTATTAGGAGTGTTTACTAATTGCACTCCATTTTCTGTTTTTTTCCTTTCTCCCGTATTTCCTAAAACAATATCATTTAGTGTTATTTTAAAGTTTTCTTTACCATTTAATTTTTCATCATTTAATAAAATTAATTGATATACTTTGTATTCATAATCAGAAATTTTACTTACTGTTTGAACTGTCCTTGTCCATATTTTTTCTCCATCTATTATTACGCTACAAGTAGGATCATTAATATATGTAATTTTGCCATTTTGGTCTTCTTCTTTTCCAAAGAATATTAATTGCACTGTGTTTAAAGTATCTTTTGATTCTGATAAAAATTTATAATTTCGTCCTTGCATTATATTGCTATCTGTATTTTCGTCTCTTTGTTTTGCCTCTTCTAAGTCTTCTTCAGTTACGATACTTTCTCCTAATCTTAAATATTCTTTATCTTCTTTACTTAGTTTAACATCAAATTCTAATATTGTAAAAGCATCATCACATACTGTTGATACTAAATCTACTTTAGTTTCATTATAATTGATTTCTTGTTCTTCCACATTTTCTTTATAATTATCATATTCATCAGAAAATTTAATACCTATCCACTCCATTATTGGTTTTCCTGCTATTGTTCCTCCAAAAGCTGCATAAACAGATACACTTCCTACTAGAACTATCATTAATGAAGCTACTACTGTAATTAATTTTTTTATGCTATATCCCTTATTACTTTTATTTTTATGTCTTAATGCATATTGTATTTTATATTCTATTTTTGGAGGGATATTTATATCTTTTTTACTCGCTTTTTCTAGCAAATCTTCAATATTATTCATTGTTCATTCCTCCATATTGTTTTTTCAATTTATTCTTACTTCTAGATATTTTACTTCTTATGGTATTTTCATTTTTCTTTAGAATTTTACTTATTTCTTTTGTTGTATATCCAGAACAATAATATAATGTTAATATAGTCTTTTCTTCTGCATCCAAGTTTCTTATTAATATATCAAAATCCAAATTTTCTTCATAATGTTCCTCTACTTTTATATATTTTTCCATTTCTTTGTCTTCATAAGAAATATTATGTTTACGTCTTTTTCTATGTATTTTATTACATTCATTTATTAATATTTTTATTACCCATGTTTTAAATAACCTATCGTCCTTTAATTTGTGTATATTTTTATAACAAAGATATATTGTTTCTTGTATGCTATCTGCTATATCGTCATCATTATATAATCTTGTTTTTGCTATTAAATACAACTCTTTTTCTATTAATGAAATAAGTTCATCAAATGCTTTTTCATCTTTATTTTTAGCTTTTTTTACAAGTTCTTCCACTTTTATTTCCTCCATATTTATCCTATATGTACATATTCGATACTTATTAGATTTACTTAAAGTCTCTTTTTGTTGCATAAAATGTAAATTTTTTATACTTTGTTATAACTTACTACATTAATTATATCATTTTTTAGTTATATATTTTATTTATAAACTTTCTATGTTATAATTCTTTATAACAAGGAGGTCTATCATGAAATTAATTGGTATTACTGGAAAAACCGGAAGCGGTAAATCTACTATTGGAAAAGCTTTAGCTGATAAATTAGATTGTAAATATATTGATATAGATAAAATAGGACACGAAGCAACTTCCGATTTAGCTATAACAAAAAAGCTCATAAAAGAATTTGGTCAAGATATTTTAGATACAAATAAAATGATAGATAGAAAAAAATTAGGTAATATTGTTTTTTCTAATAAAGATAAGATGGAGATACTTACAAATCTTACCTTAAACTTTATGCAAGACAAATTGGATAAAATAATTTCCCAAAATAATGACTATTATATTTTTGATTGGGCTTTACTTCCTACTGTTAAATACTGGAACATGTGCAATATCAAAATACTAATTACTTCTAATGACACAATAAGAAGAGAAAGAATATTAAAAAGAGATAATATATCTATAGATTATTTAGAGAAAAGAGAACAAAACACTTTAGATTATTCTAAATATAAGTTTGACTACATCTTTAACAATGATTACTCTGAAGAAGCATTAAATTCTATTATTAATGCAATTTACGAATTAATTTAATCATATATTAAGCAAAAAAATTAAGTTACTAATTCAGATTAGTAACTTTTTCAAATTATTCCCAACTTAAAATTGGATATCCATTATTTTTATTTTCTGTATCTTCTTTGAAAGCATTTCCCAACACTTCATATAAGCTCTTTAATTCATCGCTAGTTTTAAAAGAACATTCACTACCTATTGTTGCCTCATTTACCCCATAAAGATTAGTTGCTACTCCTTCTAATGAATAGCAATTAACAATTTTTCCAGCTTGATATCCATTTGTAGTATAATTGAAATTCTCACCTACTATACCACCTGTTTTAGCCACTGCTCCACTTACTATTCCTGTGTTATAACAATTTTCTAATGTTCCACCTTGATTCATTCCTTCAATTCCTCCAACATCATTAAATTGTCCCGTTACCATTCCTGTATTATAACAATTAGACACAATTGCACGACTAAAACCTACAATTCCTCCTGCATTAGATGCTTCCTGATCATTCTTTCCTGTAGATACTATATTTCCTTTATTATAACATTCATTTATTTCACAATTAACAAGATAATTTCCTGTTAATCCTCCAAACTGAACAAAACCTAATATTCCTCCTGCGCCAGCATTTGCCGTAACATCTCCTATATTATAACAATTTTCTATTAATACATTATCTTCAATAGTTCCTACAATTCCTCCAGCACAGTCAGTTCCATTACTATTTATTGAACCTTCATTATAGCAATTTACAATTTTACAACTTTCTACAGCAATTCCAATAATTCCACCGTTATATGCAGATGTTGCATAAGTATTTGCTTTATTATAACAATTATATACTTTAGTTCCATTATATGCATATCCAATTACTCCTGCTGTTCCTGTTCCTCCATTTATACTAGAATTTGAACCGATTCCTACATTTGCAACCTTTCCATTATCCACTAAACCAAATAATCCTTGTACTTTATCTGTAGTATTTATAGTAAAATTATCTACTTCATAACCACAACCATCAAAAATTCCTTTAAATGGTTTATTGCTTTCATCTGCTGGTGAAGAATTTGACATTGGGTAATAACCAATTGGAGTCCACTCTTCTCCTTCTAAATCAATATTATTTGTAAGTAATATTGCTTTTTCTTCATAAGTATTTCCATTTTTTACATCTTGGCTTAAATTTGCTAATTCTTCTGCTGTTCCTATTTCTATTATATTATCGCTATTTATTACTGCTTTATCGTCATTTATATAATATTTTCTATTTGTATCTACTACTGTTACAATAAAGCTTCCATCTCCATTTGCTACTACATCCAATTTTTGGTCCTCAAATTGATTTTTTAATTCATTTCTAAAACTTGTTTCTTCCAAAACTTCTGCATATCCATTATCAGTAACACTACTTCCTAATACTGCCATATTTATTTTCTCTTCTTCTGTTGCTTTGTCTGTCTTATTTTTGGCATTTTGCGCTTGCGTAAGTATACCATTTTCTCCTGTTAGCATTGCTATTGATACTCCTGCAAGTATTAATAGTACAATAATAGTTATCACAAGTGCAATTAATGTAATTCCTTGTTCCTTTCTCTTTAATATTCTTTTGTTTCTTTTCATTTTCTTTTTCCTCCTCCATATTTTTTATTTATTTTTGAAATTTAAAAACTTTTTTAAAACACAAAAAAGACAGCAACAAAACCTATTTCTTAGGTTTCATCACTATCTTTTTATCTATTTTTACTATTTTTTTATTTATTAATAACCTACTTGTGTGTGTGTGTGTGTGTGTGTACAGCCTCAAGGCTTACATGTTTTATCATTTTCGTTTTTTTGTCCTTTCTCTTTTACTGTTTTTTATTTATATTGCAAGTATATCCTAAAATTTAGTAGTTGTAAATAACTTATTAGAATTTGTAATATTTTTGTAATATCCGAATAAAATATTATAAACTTACTGCCACTCTAAAATTGGATAACCATTATTTACATTATTAGTATCTTCCTTAAATGCTTCTTCACCATTTACTACATCCAATACACTTGGAAACTTATCCATGCTGTTCCATTCTGTAATTCCGGTGGTATCTCCATACCCTACACTTACATCATGGGTCCCTGTTAAATAATAACAATTACTTAATATTGTTTCTGACTTTCTATTACCTACAATACTTCCTATTCCTTGATTAGTTGTACTTTTTAACTCTATTGTTCCTGTATTATATGCATAATTTATTTTTATATTATTGGCTTCATTTTCTGTAACTCCTAATATTCCACCTGCACCATAGGAGGTACTCTCATATTTTCCATTTTCTAATGTTATTTTACCTGTATTAAATACATTATTAATCCCTGTATTATTATACATAATACCTACAATTCCAGATATTCTTCCTTTTTCTGTGTTTGCTACAACCTCTCCAGAATTATAGCAATTATACATATTTAGTTTTTCTGCATTAGTGCCTCCTAGAACGCCTAAGACACCTCCTATTTGTACAAGTCTGTTACTATTGCTTTCTATCCTTCCTTTATTATAAGAATTTTGTATTTTCTTATCATTACCTAGGTAGAATCCTCCACATATTCCTCCTATTGTTGTATAATTTTCACCACCATTGGCTGTAATATTTCCTTTATTAAAACATTTATTTATCTCACATCCTCCTGTTCCTACTTGACCTGCTATTCCACCACATGCAATACTTGAACTCCCCAAATCCTCTTTTATATTTTCACAATTGATATTCGCCAAATTATAGCAATTTTCAATTCTGTTACGAGTTACTCCGCATAATCCACCTATTGATAACCAATGATTTCCTCTAACCTCTATGTTTCCCGTTACATAACAATTATATAGAGTATTATAATTATATCCTGTTATCCCTCCTACCGATGTTGATGCTCCTTGTACTATTAAATCTACATCAATAACTCCTAAATTTTTAATTTCTCCATAATTATTTGAGAAAAGTCCAATATAAAGATTTTCATCACTAGTTTTATTTATATATAATGAACTTATTACTTTATGTTCTCCTTCAAAAACACCATAAAAATAATTTGTTCCTTGGTCTACGTCAGTTGAAGCTTCTCCTATCGGATTAAATCCCTCTCCTGATGTCAATACTTGTTTTAATGGACCGTTATATCCATATTTATCAAAGTCTGTTCTATTTGGATTTACATATGATTTATTTGAATTAAAGTCTAAGTTTACTCCTAATTTCACTGTTTTTCCTTCATATGTGTTTCCATTTGATACATCAGCTGAGAAAAATACTAAATCTTCTATACTATTTATTACAAAAGTATCTGTTTCTTCTTGTTCTAATTGCCCTGGATTTTCGTCTGTTACTTGTGGTATAGCAATATTATTTTGATATTCATTAATTAGAGACTCCATATTTTCTAAATCTGCCATTTCATTTTTTTCTGCTTGTTCTGTTTCTTCTTTTGCCCTTTGAGCTTGAGTTAATATTCCATTTTCTCCTGTTAGCATTGCAATTGATACTCCTGCAAGTATTAATAGTACAATTATTGTAATTACAAGTGCAATTAATGTAATTCCTTGTTCCTTTCTCTTTAATATTCTTTTGTTTTTTTTCATTTTCTTTTTCCTCCTCCATATTTTTTATTTATTTTTAAAATTTAAAAACTTTTTTTAAACACAAAAAAGACAGCAACAAAACCTATTTCTTAGGTTTCATCACTATCTTTTTTATCTATTTTTCCTATTTTTTTATTTATTAATAACCTACTTGTGTGTGTGTGTGTGTGTGTGTACAGCCTCAAGGCTTACAAGTTTTACTATTTTCATTTTATTATCCCTTTCTCTTTTGTCTTGCTTTATAGCTATTTTATCAGTTTAAAATATTTTTGTAAATAGCTTTTTTATTTTTTTGTAATTAATTTATGATAATGTCATAGTAAATTTAACATTTGATTATGTCATAATAAAATTATATTATCTCTGTGAAGGAGGTAATAAAAATTATGAAAGGAATGGAATTTACTGAAATGGACATAGAAAAATTAATTATAATACAATCAGTAATTGATGGAAAAAGAACTGGTAAAGAAGCTGCTAAAAAACTAAAACTTTCTGAAAGACAAGTTTGGAGATTAGTAAAAAAAGTTAAAACTTATGGAAATAAAGGTATAAAGCATGGAAACTGTTTTATTAGGCAACCTCGCTTACTAACCCCAGAATTTAAGAAAAAAATTGTAGACTTAAAATTATCAGATGATTATTGTGACACTAATTTTACTCACTTTCTCGAATTACTAGATGAAAGAGAAAATATAAAATTATCCTATACTTCTCTTTATAAAACACTTTCAGAAGCTGGGATTAAATCTAAGAAAAAACATAAAGATAGAAAAACACACAGACAAAGGAAAAGGAAATCTCATGAAGGAGATTTAGTACAAGCTGATGGTACTCCTTTTGATTGGTTTCAAGATGGAAATAAAGCCTCTATTCATGGTTTTATTGATGATGCTACTGGTAAAGTACTTGGAGCTTATATGTGTGAACACGAGTGTCTTTTGGGTTATTTAGAAGTTTTAAGGCAAATGCTGGAAGACTATGGTATTCCAAAATGTTTATATCCTGATAAATTTTCTGTTTTTTTTCCTGCTACAAAACAAAAATTAACTATCGAAGAACAATTACAAGGAAAAACAAAACCCACAACACAATTTAAAAGAATTATAGATGTTTTAGGAATAGATATGTTTCCTGCCTCCACTTCTCAAGCTAAAGGTAGGATTGAAAGATTATGGAACACTTTCCAAGATAGGTTGGTAACAGAATTTAAACTAGCAAATATTAAAACTATCGATGATGCAAATGCTTTCTTAAGAAAGTATATCAAGAAATATAATAAACGCTTCTCTGTTGAACCTGAAGGCTCTGAAAGTAATTTCGTACCAGTTCCTAGTTATTTAGATTTAAACTTATTATTAGCTATAAAGATAACTAGAAAAATTGATGGTTCTGGTAGTTTCACAATCAATAATAAGAAGTTTCAAATATTAAATAATAACATTATGCCTAAAACCAAAATAAACATTTATATTAGTAAAAAAATTGGTATTATTGCTGAGCACAATAATACCAGATATAAAGTTATTTGTTCTGATAATCTTCCAAGCAAATATTCTTCTATAAACATAAATAATCTTTACAAAGAACATTATCAAGAACTTCAGTCTTTTGCATTAGATTTGTTAACATATAATGCAAAAGAAAAAGAACCTTTGCTAGTATCATTTTAACATAAAAGTGAACTGCAATCAAGCAGTTCACTATGACATAATTAAAAGTTAATTTTATTATTTTTTTATGACATTTTTAAAAGTTATTGACATAG
>CALXEW010000021.1 GCA_944387435.1 uncultured Clostridia bacterium
ATAACATAGCAAATATACTTTTGGTAACCTCGACCCATCGTCTAAAGCCAATGGGATTGCGGTTGCCTTATTTCAAATCTTTCTGTTACTTTAGCTAATTTTAAGTTATTTATTCTTAATTCATTTAAAATATTTTCTTGAACTTTTTTCATTTTCCTTTGCTCTGCTTGTATAGAATTTACAGTTTTTTGTAAATCATCTACTTTCCCTGCCATATTTTTTTGTTCTTCTTTAACATTAATCATATCTTCATTTAGTTTTGATACATCTTCTTTTAATCCTGATATATCTTCTTTCATAATTGTTTGATTATTTTTTATTGTTGTTATATCTGTTTGCATATTTAAAAGAATTGATAAGATTTCTTCTTCCATGATATCACCTCCGTTTTTTCAGATTTTATTTTACTATTTGATTTATTTAAAGTCAATAGTAAAATATTTTTAAAATAAATTTGGATACTTTATGAATTAACACTTTGAATTTAAAATAGTGAAAAAAAATTATTGATATACCTTTATTAAAACAAATATAAAACATTTATATATTAACATTTTTTTACAAAAAATACAAATCTTTTTATAAAAATTATATAAAATTTATTTACATTTTTTATTAACTAATATAAAATAACTTTGTACTGGATATAATAAGAAAAAATATGGAGGAAACAAATGAAAAGCAAAAACGAATTAAATTATAAAGATTTAAAAATGACTTGTAACCCTAATATATTTGATTTTGATACAACAGCCGATTTAGAATCAATCCAAGATGGTATAGGTCAAGATAGAGGTATTAAAGCATTAGAATTTGGTTTACAAGTAGATGTTAAAGGATATAATCTATATATTGAAGGTCCAAGCGGAGTCGGGAAAACATTATATACTAAAAATTATTTAAACAAATTGGCTTCCAAAAAGAAAATTCCTTCTGATTGGTGCTATATCTATAATTTTGAAAATCCAAATGAACCTATTGCTGTAGAATTGCCAGCTGGACAAGGTAAAGAATTTAAAGAAGCAATGGATGGATTTATTAAAGAAATTAGAAAAGATATCAAAAAAACTTTTAATAATGATGATTTTGAAAAAGAAAAGGCATTGATAAAACAAGAATTTGAAGAAAAACGCTCTGCACTTCTTGATAAATTAAACGCAGATGCTTCAAAACACAATTTCCAAGTAAAAACTGCACAAAATGGTATATATATGATGCCTATTGTTAATGGGAAAGTCGTTGAAGAAGAAGAATTTGAAAAATTAGATGATCAAATTAAGAAAGAATATGAAGAAAAATCTCTTATAGTTCAAGAACAAATTATGAATGCTATTTCTCAAATAAAAGAAATAGAAAGACAATCAGATAAGAAAATTTCAGAATGGCAATCAAACGTTGCTCTTCTTACAGTAAATGTTCATATTAATTATTTAAAATCTAAATATAAAAGAAATAAGAAGATAAATCATTTCTTAAACGATGTCAAGCAGGATGTTCTAAAAAATATCCCTACATTTTTGGAAGATCCTGAAAAACAACAACAAACTCAAGCTCCCGCAATAAGAAAACCTGATCCTTGCTTGAATTATAGAGTTAATCTTTTTGTAGATAATTCAAATAGAGAAGGTGCCCCTGTTATTATGGATTCCAACTATTCATATAACAACATTTTTGGTGCTATTGAATATGAAAACTATTACGGTTCTTTAAAAACCGATCATACAATGTTAAAACCTGGGCTTTTACAACAAGCAAATGGTGGATATATCATATTCCAAGCTAAAGATTTACTTGCAAATGGAGCTTGTTATGAAGCTTTGAAAAAGGCTTTAAGAATTAAAGAATTAGGAATCGAGAATGTTGCTGAACAACGTTCATCTATGGTCTTAATTTCTTTAAAACCAGAACCTATTCCACTTAATTTAAAAGTAATCTTAATTGGAAATAGTAGTATTTATCAGACTTTACTTTCTATGGATTCTGACTTTAGAAAATTATTCAAAATAAAGGTAGAATTTGAAGAAACAGCTGAGGCAAATGATAAAAACTTAAATAAACTTGCTCAAATTATACATGGTTTTTGTGAACATCAAGAACTTCCTCAATTAGACAAAAGTGCTATGGCTCGTTTAGTTGAATATTCTTCAAAACTAGCTGGTAGCCACAGTAAAGTTTCTACTAGATTTGATGATTTGATGCAAGTAGTTGGTGAAGCTGCCACTTGGGCAAAACTTTCTAAATCTAAAATTGTAACAGAAAAATATATTCTTAAGGCTCTAGAAGAAAGGGTAGAAAGAGTAAAAAAATATGATGAAAGATATTTAGAAATGATTAAAGAAAATACCCTTTTAATCGATACTTCAGGTTATAAAGTTGGTCAATTAAATGGCTTAACAGTTATGTCTGTTGGTAATTATACTTTTGGAAAACCTGCAAAAATCACTGTTAACACTTACACTGGTAAAAGTGGTATTGTAAATATAGAAAGGGAAGTAGAAATTTCTGGACCCTCACATTCAAAGGGCGTATTAATTCTTACTGGCTATTTAGGCGAAATGTTTGCACAAGATATGCCTTTATGTTTAACCGCAAGTATTTGTTTTGAACAATTGTATAATGGAGTTGACGGAGATAGTGCTTCTAGTACTGAATTGTATGGATTACTTTCTAGTTTATCAGGTATTCCTATTAATCAATCAATTGCTGTTACTGGTTCTGTTAATCAAAAAGGACAAATACAACCAATAGGTGGAGTAAATGAAAAAATAGAAGGATACTTTCAAGTTTGTAAAGTTCGTGGTTTAGATGGTTCACACGGTGTTATGATACCAGTTCAAAATATAGACAATCTACAACTATCTGACGAAATTATTACTGCAGTTAAAGAAAAGAAATTCCATATTTATGCAGTTTCAACAATTGAAGAAGGTATAGAAGTTTTAACAGGTGCCCCTGCTGGTAAAAAAGATAAAGATGGACATTTCCCTGCTGGAACTGTAAACCGTCTAGTTTATGAAAAACTTAAAAAATATGCAAAAATAAGTGAAAGCAAATAAGACAAAGCAATTTAAAAGCTTTGTCTTTTAAAATATATTTTTTAAATTAAATGCATATTTTTCTTGTATATGTCTTAATACAAATACACTTTCATCTAATTCCTTTATTGCATCTACATATTCCTTTGTTTGCACAAAACTATCTAATGCTGTTAAGCTATTTTCTACTTTTTCCAATTCATTATGTTCAATATAATATGCAAGTTTATCATGTCTTGATTCCCAATTTTCTTTTATTTTACAAATTTTCTCTAATGTTTCTTTATTTGATTCTTTTTCATTGTCATCAAGTTTGTTCTTTAATTCTGTCTTTAGTATTTCTAAGTCGTTTGATAAAGTTTCTACTGATTCTTTTGTATATTTTTGTGTTATTATATTTCCAACACTAATAGTAATTACGATAATTATACAAATTATAGTCTCTTTTTTCATACTCCTTTCTCCTTCTTTTGACAAAATATTTGTCCTTTTCCATCTAAAGTTACAACTAATGCTTGTTCTGGTTTCATATCAAATTTTTCTACTTGTTTTTTTAGCCAATTATAATCTTTCCCTATAGCTTTCAAATTTTCTTCCATAACCTTTCCATCCACCACTAAGTCATATGGTATTCCCTCATATTCTGGCATAATATTGAAATCTTGGGGAATAGAATTTCTCTTATCTGGCTTTTGTATAACTGTTACTTGACCGCTTGTTTCTAATATTGCGTATTCTACATCTCCTAAATTTACCACATTATTCCCTCTTAATCTTTCTTCCAATTCATTAATTGTAAATCTTTCCTTTTTTAAATTATTTTCGTTTATTTTTCCTCGATAAATTAAGATACTTGGCCTTCCACAAATTATTTCTCTTGCTTTCGAACTTTTTAAATTAATAATTGAAATAATTAAATGCATGATTAAAAGCCCCAATATTGGTATTATCCCATTAAATATAGGAATACCTGTATCTGTCATTGGAATTGATGCTAAGTCTGCAATCATGATAGAAATTGCAAGTTCAAATGGTTGAAGCTGACCTATTTCTCTTTTTCCCATTAATCTCATAACTATTAAAACTATTATATACAAAACAATTGATCTAAAAAAAGTAATTAGCATTTATTATTACACCAACTTTAAAAATATTTTTATTATTTTTAACAAATTTTTACTTTTCTATGCAATATTTTTTAGTATAAATTAAATATTTTTGTGAATAATAAAATTAGAACCTTAAAAATTTTACATTATGAATTTAATAACTAAGGAGGTTATTTAAAATGTCAGAAACCCAAACAAATCATGCTCAAAGTGGGACTTCTACCGCTTGGCAAATAATCGGAAGATTTATTGCTTCAGCTGTAGTTTTAGCAATTACTGCATTTTTCACACCAAATTTTACAATTAATAATATTTGGACATTAGCAATAGCTGCTGTAGTTTTAACTGTAATTGATTATCTTATAGTTAAATTTACAGGCTTACATGCAAGTCCTTTCGGAAAAGGTTTCGTTGGTTTTGCTTTAGCTGCTATTACTTTGTATGTGACTCAATTCTTTGTTGTTGGTTACTCTATTTCTTGGGTCGCCGCAATAATTGGTGCATTAATTTATGGTGTAGTTGATTACTTTATTCCTGGAAATCAACAAATGTAGTAATAAATATCCACCAGCTAAGCTGGTGGATATTTACTCTATTTTTATATTTTATTTACAATTTCATTTTTATTTTTATAAATACTTCTTGGTGATATTACACCTCTTACGCAAGATAGTGGATAAATATTAGTATTCCTTCCAACTACAGTTCCTGGATTTAATACACTGTTACACCCAACTTCTACCTCATCTCCTAACATTGCACCAAATTTCTTTAAACCTGTTTCTATTTTCTCCTCTCCATTTTTTACAATTACAAGTTTTTTATCTGATTTAACATTAGAAGTTATAGAACCAGCTCCCATATGAGCTTTATATCCTAATATTGAGTCTCCTACATAATTATAATGTGGTACTTGTACCTTATTAAATAAAATAACATTTTTAAGTTCTGTTGAATTTCCAACAACAGCTCCATTTCCCACAATTGCTTTTCCTCTAATAAAAGCACAATGTCTTACTTCTGCATTTTCTCCAATAATTGCTGGACCATTAATATATGCTGTAGGATATATTTTTGCTGATTTTGCAACCCAAATGTTTTCTCCTCTTTTTTCATAAATATCTGGGTCTAATTTACCTCCCAATTCTATTATAAATTCTTCAATTTTAGGTAACGCTTCCCAAGGATATATTATACTCTCAAATAATTCTTTTGCAATTGTCTCATTCAAATTATATAAATTTTTAATTTTACATTCTTCCATAACACCTGTCTCCTTAATTTTTTCTATTTTGTCTGTTCCAATATTTTTCATATAATTCTTTTGCTGTTTTTGGACTATCTACACCTTCTCTATTTTTTACTGGTGCAAAATCATCCTCTCTTTTTCCTCTTAAAATTGCTATATCATCAAAGAATTCAAAAGCGTCAAAAATAAAAGATTCAAATTTATAAGAATTAGGTTCTGTTGGAATTATCTCTTTTCCTTCTTCATCTATATATGAATTTTTCTTAAATGCACTATGATATATAAGTGGTTCTTTACTTGCCTTTTCAATTGCATCTATTGTATAAAGATTACACATAATGTGTGATTCCCCATACTTTAATTCACCATCATAGTCAACTTCTTCTGCCATTTTCTCTGGAAGTTCTGCATATTCAATAACTTTTGGATGACCATTCATTTTACAAAACACTCCAACTTTTTCATGTGGATTAGCTTTTACAACTGATTTTGAAGCAATTTGTACCCCTTTATCAACAGCCATTCCTAGTAAAGTTACATCTGCCATTTTTAGTAGAACATTGTCTACCCCACCTATAAATACCCATTTAATTCCTTTATTTTTCATATCTGCTAAACATCCACTTGCTCTTAATGATGAATATGTTCCACCATTTCCATCTGATGCTTCTTTTATTTTCATATCTTTGCTAATTAATAATTTCCCCTCTGTATCAACTAAAGGAAGTTCACTTTGAGTAAATATAGTTACCGCTTCTTTAGGATATCCAAAATAATTATGTTTCTCTAAAAAATCTACAGTTGCTTGGTTGTTCTCTTTACTTGTCATTATGTACCAAGGAATAACTGTATCATATTTTTTATTTGCTTCTTCAAGATTATCTTTTAATATTTCAAATAAGTATTTTCCTTTTCCATAAACATCTAATTTAAATGTTCCTTTAGGTCCATTATGTCCTAATCTTGTTCCCTGTCCTCCTGCCATTGTTACTACTGCATATTTTCCACTTTTTATAATTTCTTCTCCTAATTTATCAAACTTTGTTTTTTGCTCTTCTCTAAGTTTTGCTTTATCTAAATATGGTATAGACTCTATCTTGTTTTCTTTTATTTCAATTTTCTTTTTTGTATTATCATATAATTCCATTATTTGTCCAAAGTCTATCTTTTCAATTTGTTCTAATAATTCTTCTTTTTTTACTTCATCCAATTTTTTCAATAAATTTATAATATGATTTTGCCCATAACTTTTAAGCAAGTCTATTGCATCTTGTTCTTTATCCATATTCCTTCATCCCTTCATACATCTTAATTTATTATATGACACTTCACCTAATATTGCCATTTTATCATAATTACTTTGTTTTATCAAGTTTTTTAGAAAACTTGTCATATTTAGAAATTATTTCCAATATATATTAACTAAAAGTATTTAAAGTAGTACAAACATTTTCTTGAAGAAATCAAAGGAGGTATATAATGGAAAATACTAAATTATATCAAGATATTGCTAAAAGAACTGATGGTGATATTTATGTAGGAGTTGTTGGCCCTGTTAGAACTGGTAAATCTACTTTCATAAAAAAATTTATGGATTTGCTTGTTATTCCTAACATAGATAATGAATACAAAAAAGAAAGAGCAAAAGATGAACTTCCTCAAAGTGCTGGTGGAAAAACTATAATGACAACAGAACCTAAATTTGTTCCAAATGAAGCTATAGAAATTACTTTAGATAATAACTTAAAATTTAAAACTAGACTTGTAGATTGTGTTGGCTATCTAGTTGATAATGCAATTGGTTATTTAGAAGATGATATGCCAAGAATGGTAAAAACTCCATGGTCTGATGAAGAAATCCCTTTTGAGACAGCAGCAGAAATTGGAACTAAAAAGGTTATTGAAGAACATTCTACTATTGGTATTTTAGTTACAACAGACGGAAGCATAACAGATATTCCAAGAGAAGATTATATTAAAGCAGAAGAGCGAGTTGTTTCAGAGTTGAAAGCATTAAATAAACCATTTATCATTTTGTTGAATTCAGCAGAACCAAACTCTACATATACAAGAGAGCTAGCTAATAAATTAAGTGAAAAATATAAAACAACTGTTATTCCAATAAATTGTGAATATTTAAGTATTGATGACATTAACAATATGTTTTCTTCTGTATTATATGAATTTCCAACTGACCAAATTAGAATAAAATTCCCGAAATGGATGGATGGTTTAGATTTTTCACATCCATTAAAATCTGAGTTATTTAATCAAATTAAAGAAGCTTTCGAAGATGTGAATGTTTTAAAAGATGTATCTATCTGCAGTAATAAAATAAAACAAACAAATATAATTTCCAACACAACAATTACTGATATGCAATTAGGGTCTGGTAATGTAACCATTGAAATTACTTTAAAAGAAGAATTATTTTACAATGTTCTTACTGAAATTACAGGTGTAAATATTACAAATGAAGGTGATTTATTCCGTATAATTTCAGAATTATCTACTACAAAAAAGAAATATGATAAAATTGCATATGCTTTAGATGAAGTGGATCGTAAAGGCTATGGAATTGTTACACCTTCTATAGACGACCTTGTATTAGAAGAACCTGAAATGGTTAAACAAGGCTCTAGATTTGGTGTAAAACTTAAGGCTACAGCACCATCTCTTCATATCATAAAAACAAATGTTAGAACCGAGGTTTCACCAATTGTAGGGTCTGAAAAACAATCAGAAGAACTTGTTAATTACTTACTTTCAGGTTTTGAGAATGACCCTAAAAAGATTTGGGACTCTAATATTTTTGGTAGAAGTTTACACGAACTTGTAAATGAAGGCTTACAAACAAAGCTTGCAAAAATGCCAGAAGATGCTCAAGTAAAATTACAAGAGACATTAGAGAGAATTGTAAACGAAGGAAGTGGCGGGCTTATTTGTATTATTCTTTAAATTATTTTTGTAAGTGGTTTCAATTTGAAACCACTTTTTTAATTTTATTATTCTATGATGCAAACTTATCTATTATCTCTTTCTCATCTATCCTAGTAATTGCAAAACATTTTTTACCTAAATCTTTAATAGATGCTCCACAATGGTATAATTCTTTATTATCTATTAATATAAATCTATCATGAAATTTATTTGTTTTTGATATTTCTAAAATTGGATATTCTTGATTAAACTTTTGTATATCTAAACTTGATATATTGCTTTTATTTGATGTTAATATAACAACTTCTACATCTTTATTTTTCTTTGTTAACATTTTTAAGATACTATCGTCTATGTAGTTATCAATTAGCATAATCTTACTTTTGGCTCTTTTTATAATATCTATTATTAAGCTATATGCATCATATATTTGCCCTTGAAAAAATACCTTTTGTTTAAAATTTTCTTTTTGTTGTAAACTATCAAATACCTCGTCAAATTTCTTATCATGTTCTAACAATTTATATTCTACATTTGTTAATCTTTCAAATACTTGTGCATTTGATGATATGAATTTTCTCATCTCTACAAATACTTCGACTATTTTTATGCTAACTTCTATAGCAATTTCACTTTTTAATAACCCAGAAAGCATAATAATTCCTTTTTCTGTAAAGACATATGGTAGTTTTTGTTTTCCACCTCGTATATTTGAAGTCGCAAATTGCGACTTCAGATTATTATATTCTTCTTTAGTTAATTGAAAACAAAATTCTTGTGGAAAACGTTCTTTATTTCTTTTTACTACTTCATTTATTCTTTTTGTCTCATAATGATATAACATAGCAACATCACTATCTAACATTACTTGCTTTCCTCTTATTGTGTAGATAAGATTTTTTATTTCATCATTTGTGGCTACTTTTTCTACACTTATTGTTTTTATTTTATTTTCCATTTATATCACACCCTTAAACTATATGCATATAGTTTAAAACATTTGTTTGCGTTTGTCAATGTTTTTTTTACCAATTTATAAAATATAATTAATTCGTTTAATACATACAAAAATAAAACTCACAATTTTAAAAAAATTATGAGTTTCTATTTTTATTCAATAAATTTTCTAAAATACTTATGCTTTTACCTACATTAGATAATGTACAAATATATGTATTATCCGCTTCTTTTTGTATGTCTACATATATTTCATCAGATTTACTATAGTTTGATAAATCTTCTATATCAGAATTGAAATATATTTTGTAGTATATATCTTGAGCCGATATTTCTTCTAATTTTATTAAGTTAATATCATCTTTTATCTCTTCCAAATTCATCAATTGAATTATTGATTTCCTATTTACCTCATCTATTCCTTGTAAGTCAACTGTATCATTTTCATCAAATACAACAGGCACAATAAATAAAGATATAAACAAGATTCCATAAGCAATAATTCCAGCAAATATAATTGATAAAATTATTTTTATTGTAGTTTTTGCCATAAAGTTTCCTTTCCATTATAAATCTAATTCTCTTATTTTTTCAAACAATTCTTCATTATACATCTCCGAAACTCTCCTGATACAAATATAAGTATTTTCATCTTTTGTTTCTTTATATTTACACTCTATAAGCATATCATAATATGATTCCTCGTTATATTCTAAATTATTTTTATTGTAATCATCTTTTGAAATTTCAAACTTTATTTCATAATACTCCCCATCACCACGAAAATCACTATTGAACTTTACATTTATTGGTGTAAACGTTTCTGCTTCTTTTATTTCTAATAACTCCATTAAACTTTCTCTATTGGCTATAAATTTGTTGTTGCTATATACTATAATCAAAGAAACTATTAAAAGAGCAAATAATATAGCTATTATTGATTTTATAATTTATTTTTTCATATTCATTTCCTTATATTTTAATTATTATCATAATTATACCTAAAATTAAATTTATTTTCATTATTTATGTCATTTTTTATTTATAAAAAGCAACTGCTAAATTATCATATAAACTGGTTAATCTAATATAATTTCGTCCAAGTGTATCATCTGTTACAACTTCTATATTCGAATAAGTATTATAATAATAATCCTCATCATTTCCAAGAGATACGCATCTACTTTGATCTCTGCATACAATATACCTTTCATTGATAAATTGTATGTCTGTGATAATTATTGCATTTTCTTCATCTTCTTTGCTTACGCCATTCATATCAACAATCCTTATAAAATCTTCATTTTCATTTTTGGTATTACTAACAAATTCACTAATTCTTTCCCTATTATTTGATATTACTTCTCCATTTTCGTCTATAACAAAACAATTATCATTAATTGCATCTCTTAATGTATAATCTTCTGGTAATTCTTTAATTGGTGTATAATCTGGTGAATATGTTTCCTCTTTTCTTTCTGTTAATATAATATTATCTCTATCTAAATTCTTATCTAGTTTAGCAGACACCATTCCTTTTCCTGCATTTTCTTTTTCACTTTTATCCACTTCGACATATAAAGTTGTATCGTCTGCTTCAGCATTGCAAATATGTAGTCCTCCCGTATTTGAATTAGCTGATATTACTACAAACAAAAAGCTATCTTTAAATTCTTCTTCTGTCATCTCTAATAAATGTTCTATATTTTGTTTGCATTCTTTATACTCTTCATAATCTGTTATTTTTTTATAATAGAAATCATGTATATCACTTACAAGCTGAAATCCTAATTTCTTATATCCTTCTGAATTACTATTTACATTAGAAAAATTAGATTTTGTATCTGATGTCTCTTGTGTTATATATTTATATAATGCACTTGCTCCATAAACTAAACTAGCAGTTCCTATAATTACAACTATAAACATTGCTACCATTCTATAAACTTTATTTTCAGTAACTTTTCTGGCTTTATAATAATGCCCATTATAAAAAGTATCTATATCTTTATCATCTTTTATATCATTATATTTTTGCCATACTTCTTCATAATATTTTTTATCTAGCATCCTCTTCCCTCCTTTAGCTTTCTTTCTAAAGATTTTCTTGCTCTATGTATTAAAACCTTTACTTGGGATAAATTCTTATCTAAAATTTTACAGATATCCTTATATTTAAAATTCTCCACATCTTTTAATATAAGTACTGATTGATATTCTGGTTTTAATTTTTCAAAAGCTATTTGAACCTCCTTTTTGTCTTCTTCTTTTATTAAATTATCTTCTACTCTAACATTTTCTTCTTGGGCTTTTATATACCTTTCATCAAATTTTACAATTTTATTTTGTCTTTTTATGTAATTTATTGCTCTACATTTTGCAATAAGAAATAAGTACGTTTTTAAGCTATATCTAAAATCATATTCTTTTCTATTTATTAAAACGTACACAAACGTATCTTGAGATAAATCTTCTGCTACCTCAAAATTCTTTACATATCTTATTATAAAATTAATCAATTTATCTTTATATCTTTTCATTATTTCTTCAAAAGCTCTATTATTTCCATTTAGGAATTGTAGATATAATTCTTTATCTGTTTTTTCTTTCATATTTTCCCCTTCTCTAAATTGCTTTTATTAATTTTTTGATTTTGATAATAATATTACAAAGAACTTTTTTAAATGTTACACCTATTTTTATTTTATACTACAAAAAAACTACAACCTAAGATTAATAGGTTATAGTTTTCCTTATTATAAGAATAATGATATTATAAATAAAATTATAAGATATATAATAATAAATATAAACATTGAAAATATACCTTTACTCATTTTTTTATTTTTCATGTATTTATTAATAGAATAGCAGCAACAAGGCCCTAACATCATTATTGCTAATAATGTCCCTATTGCAAATAACATATTATAATCTATATCTGTTTTAACTAAACTGGAAAATATCAATATTATATAGACTAAAATGAAATTAAAAGCAAATAAAACTATTTCCGTTGTAATAGAAATTGCAAACCTTTCGAAAAAATCATATTTTTTTAGAACTAACATTCCTATAATTGTTCCAATGACTATTGAAATAATTAGTATAATATTATCTGACATCTCTCTCACCTCATATACTAGAACAATAGATATAATATCTAAATACTTTAAACCCATTAATATTACAATTATTATTTTTAAATGTTACACTCAAAATTTTTATTTCAAAAAGCAGCCTTCTCAATTAACTTGAGAATGAGCTGCTACTTAAACTTGGATATGAAAACTCTTTTCCTCCTGGAGTAAATTGTCCACTAGGTGTGTGGTCAGAATAGAACTCACTTGAGCCTTTTAAGAAATATTTATATTTTGAACTTTGACTTACAGTTCCTCCACCTACTACAACTGGATCGTCCCACGTACAATCAACAGCATACCAAGAGCCCTGTAATTGAACATAGTTCCAAGCATGTCTTTCTGTTTCTCCTCTTGAATTAGTACCTGTACCTATTACTAATACACAAGGAATACCCATTTCATCTAAAATATATTTAAAAGACCTTGCATAACCTTCACAAACAGCAACTTTATTTACTAAAGCACCATATACATCATAAATATTATTTCTAGAAATACTTGTATCATATTCTATATTATCTACTAAATAGTCATGTACCATTTTTATATCTTCATATATATTTCCACTTCTTCTAGATACTATACTATTTTTCACTTGTTCTACTTGGCCAATTGCACTTTCTACCTGCTCTTGGTTTGAAAATTCATCTGTAAAATAATTACTCTCATTTCCATTATTTATATAAACATTATATGAAACTCCGCCAGAAGATGTAATTGTTTCTATATTCAAATACATTTTATTAGGACTTAAATAGAATACTTCTGGATTATCATATGTATATGCTTCTATTGCTGATTGATAGTAATTTCCTAGTTCTTCTTGCCCATTTGTTGTGTTTAAAATATCAGAAAAATTATTTCCAAATTCTATTCTAAATGTTCCTGATTTCATATTTTCTTTATTACTTTCTAATGCTTTATAAATTGTTTTAGATGTTTCTTCTAGTTGGTTATAAAAATATTTGTCTACATTCACATTACTATAGTCAACACTATTTATTTGTCCGCTACTTTGTATATTATTTAGTGGATTGTTTTCAACAACTTGTGGCGTTTTTATCGTTTCTGTATCAACAGTATTTTCATTATTTGTATAATTTCCAATAAAATTTTCTGTAACAACCGCTGTTTCCATTCCTAGAATATCTTGATATATTATAACTCCAAGTACGACAACAGCACTAACAATTAGTATTATTACTAGTGATATTATAAAACTTGCTATTTTACTTTTCATCTTCTTCTCCTAATAATATTTTTATCCTTTTAATTATAACATTTTTTTGTTTTCAAAACTAGTATATTTTTTACTTTTTCTAGTTATAATATTAAAAATATTGATATTTACATTATTGTAGATATTTGCCATATAAAGTAAATAAATATTAGGAGCAATAATTATGAATTTTAAAAATTTATGGGATAAATTATTCTCATATGAGCCTCCTCTTCAATATAATTTTAATCTACCAGAAACTTCTACTAATGAAGAAGAAAGCAATATAAATGAAAATTCTAATCCAGTTAAAATTTTTCCTAGTTTAAGTGTTAATAAAGAATACATGCAAACTAAATATAACACTTTAATTAATAGCGATATTATACTTCGCGAATTCACATTAAATGCTAGAGGAAAACAATATGGTGCATTTATTGTATATATTGATGGTATGATAGATTCTAAAATTATGGATGACTTTATTTTAAAACCTTTAATGCTTAGAAATAGAAATAATACTTTTGATGGTCCACATAATAAAGTCATTTCAGAGGCCATTACAAATAATATTACTGTACGAAAAGTAAAAAAATTTGATTTGCCTAGCTATTTGATGAGTTGTTTAATGCCACAAAATTCTGTTAAACAAGTATCTACATTTGAAGAAGCAATCAACGGAATTAATTCAGGTAACTGTTCCTTGTTTATCGATACTATAGATATTGCTTTTGATATAGAACTTAAAGGCTTTAAACAACGAAGTGTTGATAAACCTAATAACGAAATCGTAATAAAAGGTCCACATGAAGCTTTTGTTGAAAATATACGTACTAACACTTCTTTAATTAGAAGAATTATAAATAATGAAAATTTAATTATTGAAAATATAGAAGTTGGTAAGATTACAAAAACAAAATGCGCTGTTTGTTATATGAAAAATATTACAAATGATGATTTAGTAAATGAAGTTAAATATAGGTTAAATAATTTAGAAGTTGATTCCTTACTTTCTGCCGGTGAATTAGAACAATTAATAGTAGATTCTAATATGCTTGGAATTCCAGAAGTTTTATCGACAGAAAGACCTGATAAAGCTACAAAATATTTGCTTAGAGGTAGGATTGTAGTTATTGTTAATGGAACTCCTTATGGAATTATTATGCCTGCTGTTTTGGTTGATTTTCTTACTTCTTCTGAAGATAGTAATCTAAAAGTTAATTTTGGAAATTTTTTAAGAATTCTAAGAGTTCTTGCATCTTTTATTACCTTATTACTTCCAGGTTTATATGTTGCAATAACTAGCTTTCATCAAGAAATTCTCCCCACTAGTCTACTATACTCTATCTTAGCTTCAAGAGCTAGTGTTCCTTTTCCTATTATAGTAGAAATTTTAATTATGGAAATTTCTTTTGAATTAATACGTGAAGCAGGTCTTAGAGTTCCTTCTCCAATAGGTCCAACAATTGGAATAGTCGGAGCCTTAGTTCTAGGACAAGCTGCTGTTAGCGCTGGAATTGTTAGTCCTATTTTAATTATTATAGTTGCCATTACTGGTATTGCTTCTTTTGCAATTCCTGATTTTTCTTTTGGATTTCATCTAAGATATTTCCGTTTCTTATTTATTTTACTAGGGTTTATAGCCGGATTCTTAGGTATAAGTATAGGCTTATTTGTTTATATCTCGATACTTTGTAGTTTACGATCATTTGGAGTATCTTTTATTTCTCCTTTTGCTCCAAATTCTGAAAGTAAGGGAAATGGGTACTTACTACCTCCTATTTGGAAACGTGAACATAGAGCTCCATATATGGCAACAAAAAGAGAAAAGGACCAAGAAAAAATTTCTATGAAATGGAAATACAATCCAAAACTACATCGAAAAAATGAAAAGAGGTGATTTTATGCAAAAAACAAAAATAGGTACAGTTGAAGCCATTATGTTAATTTTAACAATTATAGTAGCGCATAGTGTTCTTTCTATGCCAACAAATATTTTAAACACATACAAATCGGCCAGTATATTAAATGTAACATATGTAAGTATTATTGCAATTATAATTGCTTATTTTGTTTACAAATTACTAAAACCATTCCCTTGTATGGATATAATAGACATCTCTGAGCTAGTTGGTGGGAAATTTTTTAAAAATGTAGTTGGGAGTATTTTTATTATTTATTTCATAGTCAGTAGCTCTTTTATGCTTCGTAGTTTCAGTGAAAGCATACAGATACTCTACTTTCCAATGACTGATATTACATTTATAATATCTCTTATTATTATTGCAATTTGTATAGCAAATAGATTAGATTTTAGTAGCACTATAAAAACTAATGTAATTATTTTACCTATTGCATTAATTGGAGTTCTATTTTTATTTTTCACTAATATAAATAGATTTGTACCTGAAAGAATTTTTCCTATCTTAGGTGAAAGTGCTTTTAATACTTTTGTTTTAGGTATTACAAATCTCTCTTCTTTTGGTGGTATTGCATATATTTATTTTTTGCCACCTCTTTTAAAAGAAAATACTAAACTAAAAAAAATAACTCTAATTTCAATTATTGCCACTTCACTTTATTTAATTTTTACAATAGCTGTTTTACTATTTATTTTTACATTTTTTACAGATGTGAGTGAAATTTCTCCTCTTTATACTGCTACTAGATATATTGAATTTGGCTCTTTTTTCCAAAGACTAGAATCAGTATTCTTACTTGTTTGGATTTTAGTTTTCGCATGTTATTTAAGCATTGTATGTAAGTTCTCTACTGGCATATTTCAAAAAGTTACTGGTATTAGTAACAAAAAAGCTCTTATTGATATATTCGGACTTTTAATTCTTGGAATTGCTCTAATTCCTAAGAATTTAGCTATATCACAAAACTTTGAATACAAAGTTTATCCATATTTAATGATTGGTATCGTATTAGTTCTAGGAATTGGTATCTTAATTTTTGCTAATATATCAAAGAAAAAGCAAATTCATAATATCAATACCAATAATAACCACTTTAGAGAGGAGTTACAAAATGAATAAATTAGTAAAAAATATTTTCATTTTTGTTGTTATATTAGTTTTTATATCAGCTTTTTCTAGTTCATATTCTTCTTTAAATATAGATAATTTAACTTACGTTTTAGCAATTGGTATAGATTCATCAAGTGATAATAAACTAGAAGTTAGTTTTCATTTTTCTAATCCAATTCCTGCTGAATCTAGTGCTAGTGAAAAATCAACTCCTATTATTAATACAGTAGTAGCTTCCTCTCTTAGTAATGCCATCAATTTAGTTAATGGTTATCAAGGAAGGCAATTAAACCTTTCCCATTGTAAAGTCATTATTTTTTCGGAAGAAATTGCAAGTAAAGGAATCTCTGATGAAATTTATACTTTAATAAATGATACTCAAATAAGACCTTCTGCAAATATAATTGTTAGCAAATGTAATGCGAAATATTATATGAATCAGATTCAACCTGAAATTGAAAATCTGCTTTCTAGATACTATGAAGTATTTGCCGATTCTAGTAAATATGTAGGTCATATGCCAAACGCCACTATTGGTGATTTTTTCAATAGTTTAATTTGTAAAACTTGTGAACCATATGCAATTCTAGGTGGTATCAACAAAGCTAACTCTAAAACTAATAGTTCAGAAGCTTCTGACTTTGGAGATAATAGTAATAATAATTCTCAAAAAGATTATAATATTAAGGCAAATGACTCCTCTGTAGAAGGTGAAAATAAAGTTGAAAATATAGGTGTCGCAGTTTTTAAGGGTGATAAATTAGTAGGAGAACTAAATGCGTTAGAAACAATGGCATTCCTAAGCATAAGAAATAAAGTAGACAGATTTTTAGTATCAGTTCCTGATCCTTTAAATGAGAATGAATATTTAGATATTTATCTTACACCAAAAGGTTCTAGTAGTGTAAGTGTAGATACTTCCACCAATTCTCCTTACGTAAAAGTTAAATGTAAATTTACTGCACAAATTTATTCAATGTCTGAAAATTCAAAATATTTATCTTCAGATATATTAGAAACAATCTCCAATTCTTGTAATACCTATTTAGAATCTATGTTTTTAGATTATTTATATAAAAGCTCAAAAGATTTTAAATCTGATATAAACGGTTTTGGAAATTTTGCTGCTAAGAACTTCATTACAACTAGTGGATTCGAGCAATACAACTGGTTAGAAACTTACAAAGATTCATTTTTTGATGTAAATATTGAAACTTCTGTAAAATCAGGCATGTTAATTTCCGAAACTTAAAATTTCATTTAAAAGGTGGTTTTATGCAAGCTTTTATTTATGACTTTTTATTTATTGTAACAAGTATTTTTATTTTATTTAAAGCAATTGGATACGGTATCTATGAAGTAAAAGAACTACAAAATAAATCAGGTGGAATTTTCGTAATTGTTTTTTCTTTTTTAGTTGTTATATTTTTTGACATAATAATTCTTTTAAAATGAAAAAGGATGACATTACCTTCTGCCACCCCTTTCCATTTGAGAACTAGATTTTAAGAAGTTCCTTTACTTTCTCGAACTCTTTTTTGTCCTGCTCGCTCATATCACCTCTATAGGTGTATGAGCGTAACAATCTATCGAATTCAATCTCCATCCCACTTGTCAAAACGACAGTACATGAACGTACTAGCCGTGCCCTGACCTGTTTCCTTGGGTTGGTTGAAAGTTCTTCCAATGTAACGTACATACCTAATCCTCCCGTTTTACAAAACGAATATAAACATGCAAGGTTAAAAACAACCTCGTTAGATTATAGCACAAATCTATATTCATTTCAACTAGAAGAAAAGAGGAATTTATTCTTCCTCTTTTACTAATTCAAAGTCAATTTCTCTTAATTCCTTACTTGCACGTAAGACTCTTATTCTTATTTTATCTCCAATTTTATATATTTTCTTAGTAACTTCTCCTATTAATATTTTTCTATCTTCATCATAAATAAAATACTCATCACCTAAGCTATCAAATCTAATTAATCCTTCTATTGTGTTTTCTAGCTCAGCAAACATTCCAAATGATGTTATTGAAGAAACTATTGCATTATATTCTTCTCCTACCTTAGATTCCATATACTCTGCCATCTTCATTTTTAAAGCTTCCCTTTCTACTTCTGTAGCTATTTTTTCTCTTTCTGAAGCTTTAACGCTTCTATCTTCTGCTTGTTTTCCTAACATATTATATTCTTCTTCATCTATTGTGTAATTATTCTCTAAGTACTTAGAAATAACTCTATGTATAAATAAATCTGGATATCTTCTAATCGGAGATGTAAAATGGCAATAATATTTACTTGCTATTCCAAAGTGACCTTTATTCTCCGCTTCATATCTTGCAAGTTTTAAAGTTCTTAATATTAATGTTGATATTACTCTTTCTTCTTCTTTTCCCTTTATTTCTTCTAATACTTTTGCAAATTCTTTTGGATATATGTTATCTTTTGATGCTTTTATTTTCAAACCATAATTATATAAGAATTTATTTAACTCTTTCACTTTTTCTAAATCTGGCTCTTCGTGTACACGATATATAAAAGGTGCATCTAACCAATAAAATTTTTCAGCAACAGTTTCGTTTGCTGTTAGCATGAATTGTTCTATTATTTCATTCGCAAAGGTTGTCTCATATTTTCCAACACCTACAACTTTTCCATCTATATCTAGGTCTATTTTAGTTTCTGGAATATCTAGATTTAAGTAACCATTTTCTAGTCTTCTATTCTTTAAAATATAAGCAAGCTCTTCCATTAATTTAAATTCTTCAATATATGGCTTATATTTTTCTAAAACTTCTTCATCTTCTCCATCTAATATTTTTTGAACATTTGTATAACTCATTCTTTCAGTTACACAAATAATTCCTTTACAAATATCAGAAGATACAACATTTCCATTACTATCTATTTCCATTATACAAGAAAGTGTAAATCTATCTTCTCCTGCATTTAAACTACAAATTCCATTTGACAGTTCTCTTGGAAGCATTGGAATAACTCTTCCTAGCATATAGATACTTGTTCCTCTTACTAACGCTTCACTATCTAATAAACTATTTTCTTTTACGTAATAGCTTACATCTGCTATATGAACTTCTAGTTTGTAATTACCGTTTTCAAGTTTTTCTACTCTTACTGCATCATCTAGGTCTTTTGCATCTTCTCCATCTATTGTAAAGATTACTTTATCTCTAAAATCTCTTCTATTTGGAATATCTTTTTTATCTATTCTATTACCACATTTTTTAGCTTCTTCTACTACCGCTTCTGGAAACTTTGCTGGAAGCTTGTGTTCTTTTATTATTGATAACATATCAACTCCAGCTTCATTTACATTTCCTAAAACTTCTATTATTTTTCCTTCTGCTTTCTTTCCTTTCTCAGGATACTTTGTAATTTTAACTAATACTTTATGATTATTTCTTGCTTTTCCAAAATTTTTCTTTGAAATAAATATATCTGTCCCAAAATTTTTATCATCAGGTATTACAAATCCAAAGTTTTTATTATATTGAAATGTTCCAACAGCCGTATCTTTTTCATGTTTTAATATCTTAACTACTTTTCCTTCTGCACTTTTTATCTTGTTTCCATCTTCTGTAATTTCTATTAAGACATGGTCTCCATTTAAAGCATTCAAAGAATTTTCTTTTGATATATATATTTCATCTTCTCTATCATCTATACTTACAAAACCAAAACCTTTTTGATTTTTTCTATAAAAACCGTCATAATAAGTTTTTTCACTTATTTTATATCGGTTTCTTCTATTTTTTTGAATTTTTAATTCTAATTCTAATTTTCCTATTATTTCTAAAAAATCATGATATTCATTTTTTGGTACCCTCATAAGCATTGCAATTTCTTTTGCCTTCATCGGGACATAATCATCATCACTCATAAAATCTAAAATCTTCTGTTCTCGGTCTTCCATTATTTTTACTTATTCCCTCTTTCTTTACTAATTATTGTTTGTACTAAATAAAGGAGCTTGTTTTCTAGAAACCCGCCCCTTAAGTTTTATGCCATATACAAAATTCCTAAAACTATTGTTAATATTGCAAATACAATAGATAATATAACTGTCCATTTTTTTTGTTTTCCTTCTTTTGTTCTACCTTTATTTTTTTCAAAGAAGTTATTACTAGATGAACCTGTTATTGTAGATGATAATCCTGCATCTTCTTTTGATTGTATTAATGTTAATATTATTAGTATTAGTGCTACTATTAAATATATCACTATTAATATCCATTTTGCTATATCCATTTTATTCGCTCCTCCTAACGGTCTTCTCTAAATTACTTAGGTATTGTAACATATTTTTTATAAAAATGCAAATATTTTACATATATTTTTAGTATTTATTATTTATTTTAGTATTTCCCACACACCAACTGTTCTTGGCAAGTCTTTAAATTCCATTTTTTCTTTTTTCACGGGGTGTTCTATTGTTAATTTATATGCCCATAATGCTATTTGTTTGTTCTTACCTCTATTACCATACCTTTGGTCTCCATATATGCTATGACCGAAATTGCTAAGTTGAACTCTTATTTGATGGTGTCTTCCTGTATGTAAATTTATTTTTATAAGACTTAAATTATTCTCTTTATCATATTTTATTACTTCATAATCTAGTTTTGCAAACTTGCTATCCTTTTTGCCTTTATTTACTACATAACTTGTATTTGTTTTCTTATCTTTATATAAGTAGTTTTCTAGAGTTCCTTTTTCTTGTTCTAATTTTCCATCTACTACCGCTAAATACTCTTTTTTAAATATCTTTTCTCTTATTTCATTACTTAGCCTTGATGCCGCTTTTGATGTCTTAGCAAATACCATAACTCCACCTACAGGTCTATCTAATCTATGTACTAATCCTAAATATACATTTCCAGGCTTATTATATTTTTCTTTTATATAATTTTTTATCAGTGTTATCATGCTAATATCACCTGTTTCATCTTCTTGTGACGGCACGTTTGGTATTTTTTCTACTACAATTATATGATTATCTTCATAAATTATTTTCAAATTCATTTTCTTTCCTTCATCTTCTATTTATATATCTTATATTAATTAATATTTATTTTTCCCATCTAGCATAAATCCCACAAGGTAATACTAGTTTTGAATTTTCCATAGGAATTCCTATTTCTCCACACTCTTGTTTTCCTTTATGCATTTCTCCAACTGTAAGACTTATTATATTTTGCATAACTGTACTCGATATTCCTGTTGTATATGAATTTATTAAGAAAAATAATGGATCTTTTGATAATACTTTTGTACATAATTCTACTAAGTCATAAATATTATTCTCAAATTGCCATACTTCACCTTTTGTTCCTCTTCCATATGATGGTGGGTCCATTATTATTGCATCATATTTATTTCCACGTCTTATTTCTCTATTTACAAATTTTATAACGTCATCTACTATATATCTAACTGGCCTGTTTTCTAATCCTGATGATATTACATTTTCTTTTGCCCATGTTGTCATACCTTTAGAACTATCCACATGACAAACTGAAGCTCCTGCTGATAAACAAGCAACTGTAGCTCCTCCTGTATATGCAAATAAGTTTAGGACTTTTATTTCTCTTTTTGTTTTTTGTTTTTCTTCTTTTATTTTGTTAATCATCCAATCCCAATTTACAGCTTGTTCTGGGAATAATCCAGTATGTTTAAATCCCATTGGTTTTATATTAAACGTTAAATTTTTATAATGTATTTGCCATGCTTTGGGCATTTTCTTATTAAACTCCCATGAACCTCCACCTGTTTTACTTCTATGATATGTAGCATTTATTTCATTCCATTTTTTGGGAAAACTTCTATCTTTCCATATTATTTGTGGGTCTGGTCTTGATAAGATAACATCTCCCCATCTTTCCAACTTTTGTCCATCTGCCATATCTAATATTTTATATTCTTTCCATTCATTTGCAAGTTTCATTATTTTACTATTCCTCCTATTATTAGAACAGTAATATTTTAACACATTTTTAGATATTTTGCAAAATTCTCAAAAAACTTGCTATCATTGTTATATTTAATATTGAAAATGTTAAAAATGCTAAAAGTATTGTTGTTATAAATTTATGTTTTTTTATCTTCCTAATTATTTTTCCTCTAAGCCTTGGTTTTTTCAATACTAACTTGTCCAATCTTGTGTTATACATAACTTCATACCATTTTTCTTTAATGTTCTCCATAGTATCCCCCTTACAAACATTCTTTATATATGTATATTCACAAGATTTTTATTTATTCATTATTTTTATAAATAGTTTGCAAATTTCTATTATATTGCATAAACACTTTAAGAATCTCATAAAATTGATTTTTTCTCTATTTTATGGTATAATTAAGGTGTTGGAGGAGTTATTCTCCACAAAGCTCCAAAACGTATCACAAACATAACACAAGGAGGAATCATCATGAAGAAAGTTTTTGCAACGTTGAGTATTTGTATTGTTTTGGGCATTTTGATTATTTTGGGCTATGCCATCTTCTTGAACGTTGATGGCATCACGGAAGCCTTTATAAGCTTCCCTCTTCCATATCTGTTCTGGTTCATCCTGGGCATTTTGGTTGGTGGAGTCTTTGCACCGTTCGTTTACAGACGTCTCAGACTTCTTAAGAAATCCAAAAAGCACTCTGAAGAGGATAGCTAGAATAGAGAATAAGCCCAAAAGTAATGGCGCAGGTATTCCTGCGCCATATCCTTTTTACATATCTTTTATTTTTTTTGCTAAATTTTGAGTTATTCCTTTTACAGAAGTTAGTTCATCAATAGTCGCTTCTTTCATCTTCTTTATACTTCCAAAATGTTTTAATAATGCTTTTTTCTTTACTTCTCCTATTCCTTCTATATCATCCAATTCTGATTTTGTCATCTCTTTATCACGTAATTTTCTATGATAAGTAATTGCTGTATCGTGTACTGTATCTTGAAATTTCGTTATCAAATTCATTAAGTTTTGAGATATTTCTAACTCATTTCTATTCTCATCCATTAAAGCTCTTGTTTGGTGCTTATCATTTTTTACCATACCAAACACTGGAATATCTAAATTATATTTTTCAATTGCTTTTTTAGTTGCTCTTATTTGTGTAATACCTCCATCTGCAAATATAACATCTGGAAGCTCTCCAAACCCACCTTTAGGATTTTCTATTGAATGTTTTAATCTTCTAGTTATTACTTCCTCCATACACTTAGGGTCATCTTGTCCATATACAGTCTTTATTCTAAATCTTCTAGATAAGTTCTTTTTAATAACCCCATCCAACATTACACACATACCAGCTACCATATATTCTCCTGATATGTTTGATATGTCATAAGTTTCTATTTTTCTTGGTAATTTGTCCATACCTAAAACTTCTTTTAGTTCTAATAATATTTCACTTTTATCTTTTTCTTTATTTTCTAAAGTTACTTTGCTATTCATCTCTGCCATCTCTACAAAACGAAGCTTTTCTCCACGTTTTGGTGATTTTATTTCCACTTTTTTTCCTAATTCTGTGGATAACCATTGTTCAATTACATCTTTATCTTCTATTTCTTCTCTTATCATTATCTTACTTGGTATGTTTGGATTATCTAAATAATATTGTTTTATAAATCCAGATAAAATCTCTTTATCTTCCATATCTTTTAAGTCTTGGTAAAAGTAATGCTCTCTTCCTATCATTTTACTTCCACGTACAAAGAATATTTCTATACATACTTGAAGTTCTGATTTAGCAATTCCAATTACATCTATGCTATTTTCAGATATATTAGATACCTTCTGCTTTTCTGAAACCCTTTCGATTGCATTTATTCTATCTCTTATCATTGCTGCTTTTTCATACTCTAGTTTTTTAGATGCTTCTTCCATATCTTGTTCTAATTCTTTCATTATTTTATCTATTTTTCCATCTAAAAGTTCTATTATTTCCTTTATTTGTTTTCCATATTCTTCCTTACTAATATAACCAACACAAGGCGCCATACATCTTCCTATATGATAATTTAAGCATGGTCTTGTTCTTTCTCTTAGATTTCTACATTGACGTATTTTATATTTTCCTTTAATAAAGTCTATCATCTCTTTAGCGCTTCCAGGATTAGCATATGGTCCAAAATATTTAGAGCCATCATTAACTACCCTTCTTGTTATAAAAACCCCTGGAAAATCGCTTTTCAAGTCAATCTTAATATACGGATATGTTTTATCATCTTTAAGTAAGACATTAAACTTAGGTCTATTCTTCTTTATTAAATTACACTCTAATATTAATGCTTCTGCCTCATTATCTACTACTATATATTCAAAATGGTCAATTAAACTTACCATTTTCTTTATTCTTTCTGTTTTGTTAGTTTTTCTAAAATATTGCCTTACTCTATTTTTTAAAGATATAGCTTTTCCAACATATATTATATTATCATCTTTATCTCTCATTACATATACCCCAGGTTTTCCTGGTAGTTTTTTCAATTCTTCTTCTATATTAAACATATAATTACCCCAAAAATAAATTTACTAACAATAAATATTATAACATTTTTTCTACATTTTTTCCACAAAAATAAAAAGTAAGCAAAATTACTTACTTCTTATTAAAAAACATTATTAAATTTTCTATTGTCTCTTTATCTTTTTTATTCAATTTATCATATCCAGCTAATTTATATTCTAGAGTCTTATTTTCTTTTACATTCAAATATTTATTAAAAATCTGGTTTATTCCTATTCCAAATAAATTACAGATTCTAATTAATATCTCATATGATGGTTTTACTCTGTCTTGTTCTATATCACTTATATGTCTTACAGATACTTCTACTGCTTCTGCTAGTTTTTCTTGCGTATACCCATTACTTTTTCTTATTTCTTGAATTGTTTTTCCAATTTTTATACTACTTGCTTTCTTCATTTATACCACCTATTTACTTTTTTATTTATATTATCAAAAAATTAGTGTAGTATAAACGAACTATTTTTGTACTTTATAGTAATATATGTTAAATATTTTTCAAATACTCATTTAACATTTTATCTAATATTTTCCTTTGTTTTCTCACTTCTTCATCTTTTCCCTCTTTTATTAATATTTTTAATATTTCTAATTCTTTTTCTATTTCTTTTCTTAATTCCATTTATACCACCTCTTCTTTAGTATAAACTATTTTTATCTCTTTATTCTATTTTATCATTTCTTATTCATAAATCAAATTTTATTTTCAGGTAAAATCAGCTATACATTTGTATTTTACTTACTTTTCCTTTTTCATAATAACTTTATCTCTTTTTTTTACAAAAAAGAAAAAAGCATATTCTCTCTTAAATTTATATTTATTTAATATTAGAATATACTTTTTTCTTATACACCTTTTTACACAAACTAATTATTCTACTACAAGACACATACGAAATGATCCACTAAAATAGGCATTACCATCATTTACATCAAAGAAAAACACTCCTACAGCATAACTGCTATTAGTGATACTTCCGCTTCTAGCAAAAAATGGTCTATTCTCGCTAAGAAAAGCTCCGTACTCTTCGTGCCATCCATTTGTTTCATATGTAGCATCTCCTGTTACATAATCAATATTTAATGTCATTCCTTTATATTTTCCTGTATATCTTTTGTTTTCTTCATTTATTAACGAACTTCCATTATTTAAATAGTTTTTATTTCCATCATTATAATATGCAGCCACATACTCAAATGCCCCTCCCGATAAGTCATATATTCCTGTTACATTTTCTGTACTACTTTGATTTACATTTGTTTCAATATTTCCATTTGCTGTTATATAATTACTATTAGTATTTTTCCCAATTTTGGTTCCGTTTAGTCCATATTGACTTTCTGTTAAATACGCTACTGCTCCCCACTCACTGTTTTTAAGCATGTGTGAATTTAAATTTGTTGCATATGCTCTTGCATTTGTATACATATTTCCTATTGTACACCATCTCCACGAGCTCATTCCTGGTTGTACCGCTATTGCTTTATCTGTATTACTATTTGCATCTACTATAATATTTCCTGATGTATCGCCTTCTTCTGTTGTTACTATGTTTTCTTTAGTTTCCTTATTTACCAAACTTGTTTCATATTTTCCTACCCATATTCCTGCTAGTTCACTATCCCATCCACCATTTTCATAATTATTGCTACTATCATCAGTAAATGCTGGATGTATTATATATCCTTCATCTGCTTCTGTTTGTGTTGTTGGTATGAATTTTACATCTATTGTTCCTCCATCTGATGGTGTTCCTGGTGTATTATATGTTATTTTATACTCATATCTTGGTATCCATACAAAATAACTATCTACTTCATCAATTGTAACTTTTGCATTTGCCCATTGTTGATTATTATAATCATAACTAGAATTTGTATCATCTGAAACAAAACTTTTACTTGTATCATCCCATTTTACAAGTTCCATATTTTCTTTTAATGCTGGTGTATTTACTCCCTTTGTTTCATCCCATTCTCCTCCTGTAACTACTCCTGTTGCCTTATTTATATAGTCTTCATATTGATCTAATCTATTTTCTTCTTCAGCTTGTGCATTTTCTGTTTCACTTTTAGCTCTTTGTGCTTGAGTAAGTATTCCGTTTTCTCCTGTTAACATTGCAATTGAAACGCCCGCTAATATTAACAAAACAATAATTGTAATTACAAGTGCTATTAGTGTTATTCCTTTTTCCTTTCTTTTTAATATTTCTCTACTTTCTTCCATTTGTTCTCCTCCTTTGTTTTCTTTTAATTTATATTTTTAAATTTAATAACTATTTTAAAACACAAAAAAGACAGCAATAAAACCTATCTTTTAGGTTTCACTGCTATCTTTTTATTTATGTTTATTCTATTTTTATTTATTAATAACTTACTTGTGTGTGTGTGTGTGTGTGTGTACAGCCTCAAGGCTTACAAGTCTCTCTTTTTCCATTTTTGCTCCTCTTTCTCTTTGGTTTTTACTATTAAATATTATACTATTACAACTATTTTGTCAACCACATTATTTATATTTAATTATAAAATTGATTTTATAATATTTTTACTCATAAAGTTATTTCGTTTAAACAAAATAACTTTTCCCTTTTAAACACAAAAAAGAAGCTATCTCTAGCTTCTTTTCGTATGATATCATATATTTATATATCTTTTAAAATAATTTTATTTTTTGTTTACTAAATCTTTTAATGCTTTACCAGCTTTGAATACTGGAGCTTTTGATGCAGGTATTTTGATTT
>CALXEW010000022.1 GCA_944387435.1 uncultured Clostridia bacterium
TTTATTGTATCAAATGATGGCTTTTCATTCTACTTTTCTACTTTTTTATTGCGAAAAATTTTTATTCCTCATTACTGATAACTAGTATTAAGACTGTATGTGTTTATATAAAAATCCCCCCAGTTTATACTGGGGGTAATTATACTTATTCCCATTCAATTGTTGCTGGTGGTTTTGATGTTATATCATAAACTACTCTATTTATATGCTTTACTTCATTTACGATTCTACTAGATACTTTTTCTAATACAGGGTATGGTATTTTACTCCAAACTCCTGTCATAAAGTCAGTTGTTTCTACCGCACGAAGTGCTATAGTATAATCATAAGTTCTTTCATCACCCATAACTCCAACAGATTTTAAGTTTGTTAGTACTGCAAAATATTGATTTATAGATTTATGCAAGCCAGCGTTTGCAATTTCTTCTCTAAAAATACTATCTGCTTCTTTTAGAATATTTAGCTTATCTTCTGTAATATCCCCAATAATACGTATTGCTAAACCAGGCCCAGGGAAGGGCTGTCTATATACTAAGTTTTCTGGAATTCCAAGTTCTAATCCGGTTTTTCTTACCTCATCTTTAAATAAGTCTCGAAGTGGTTCTACAATTTCTTTAAAATCTACATAGTCAGGTAAGCCTCCGACATTATGATGGCTTTTTATTACAGAAGATTTCCCGAAGGCCACTTTCAATTACATCAGGATAGATAGTTCCTTGAACTAAATAATCTACTGTTCCAATTTTTTTTGCTTCTTCTTCAAATACACGAATAAATTCTTCGCCAATTATTTTTCTTTTCTTTTCAGGGTCTGTAATACCTGAAAGTTTATTTAAAAATCTATTTTTGCAATTTACACGAATTAAATTAATATCAAATTGGTTTCTAAAAACTTCTTCAACTTCATTACCTTCATTTTTACGAAGCAAACCATGGTCTACAAAAATACAAGTTAAATTCTTACCAATAGCCTTATGTAATAATACTGCTGCAACAGAAGAGTCAACACCTCCAGATAAAGCACATAATGCTTTTTTATCTCCAATTTTTTCTTTTAAACTTTTAATTTTTTCTTTTGCAAATGAAGAAATTTCCCAATCTCCCGTGCACCCACATATTTCATATAAAAAATTTCTAATTACATTAGTACCATTTTCAGAATGAACAACTTCTGGATGGAATTGAATTCCGTAAAAGTTTTTTTCTTTATTTTCCATACCAGCGTTTGGACAAGATGGGGTAGAGGCAATATTTCTAAAGCCATCTGGAAGTGTTTTTACAAAATCAGTATGACTCATTAAAAAGTTATTAGTAGAATTAAAACCTTTAAATAATAAAGAATTATTATCTATATTAACACTTGTTACTCCATATTCTCTTTTGGAAGCTTTTTCAACTTCTCCGCCTAAAGTTATAGTCATTAGTTGCATACCATAACAAATTCCTAAGATAGGAACACCTAAATTAAATATCTCAAGGTCACATTTAGGGCTATCATCTGCAAATACACTTGCAGGTCCTCCTGTAAATATTATTCCCTTTGGATTTTTCTCTTTAATTTTTTCAATTGAAATATCAAAAGGAACTACTTCTGAATATACATTGCATTCTCTTACTCTTCTTGCTATTAATTGGTTATATTGTCCACCAAAATCTAAGATTAAAATTAATTCGTTTTTCATTTTTACCTCCAACAATATTTTTCTAAATATTATCATAATAGAAAATAAAAGTAAATAAAGAAACAAAAAAGAACCCTTTTAGTTTTAAGCTAAAGGGTATAGGACGCTGTAATCAAGGTATCTTGATGGAAGGTTCTTAATAAAAACTTGGAAACAAAAGGAAGTTATCTTATATCTTATATTTTATATGCTAAATCAAAAAAATGGCCTCTGAGTTTGAAACAGAGACCATCCAAGACTTTTATTTGAAAGTCTTTGTTTGGAGTTATATCACCATTTGATGTTAACTTTTTTTATGGGAATATCAAAGACTTTAAATCCCAAACACATCAGAATCTTCTTAGTTATTGGTAGCAGATTATTAAAGAAGAACATTACCTCACTTTCTCCGTGATAACTTGCATCTGAAATCTTCTTTAGGCAAACAAGCACTTGCTTAATTACATCATCATGTCTTGTAATTACTCGTGCATCATCAGCAGAAATGATGGGATAGTTCTTCAGGCAAGTAATGACAGATACAATTATTTCTGCCTCTTGTTCATCAAAACAAACAGAATTTTCGTCTACTTTTTGTGCTTTGTGATATCCAATCCTTTGTTGAAGATCAATAAGTGAAATCATCTTTCCTCCAAACAATAATGTGTTTACATTGCAATAAACATTATACAATATTTTACATAATCTGTCAAAATAGGTTATAGAAAAAACTTTAAAAATAAGTTTCAAAATTCTTTACTTTAAAAATTTGTTATATTATAATAGTAAAAATATTTAAGAAAGGGGAAAGAAAATGGCAAAGATATTGGACGATATTTCAAGGACGTTTAATGAATTTTTATTATTACCAAATTTAACAGATGAAAGATGTATACCAAGTAAAGTATCACTAAGAACTCCACTTGTAAAATTTAAAAAAGGAGAAGAAGCAAAGTATTATGCCAACATCCCAATGGTATCTGCTATCATGCAATCAGTTTCAGGAGAAGAAATGGGAATTGCATTAGCAAGAGAAGGGGGTGTTGCTTTTATTTATGGTTCACAAACAATAGAAAATCAAGCTAAAATGGTAAGAAGAGTAAAAAAGCATAAAGCAGGATTTGTTGTAAGTGATTCAAATGTAAAACCTGATAGTAGCTTAGAAGAGGTACTTAATTTAACAAAGGAAACTGGGCACTCTACTGTAATAATTACAGATGACGGAACAAAAAATGGAAAATTTCTAGGATTAGTTACAGACAAAGATTATAGATTATCAAGAGATAATAGAAAAGCACCAATAAGTGATTTCATGACACCAAAAGATAAAGTTGTATGGGCAAAAGAAGGAATAAGCCTTCCAGAAGCAAATGATATAATTTGGGATAACAAAATAGCATGTTTACCAATATTAGATGATGAAGAACATTTAAAATTCTTAGTATTTCGTAAAGATTATGAAGATAGAAAAAATAATCCAAATTCTTTACTTGACGAAAATAAAAGATATATTGTGGGGGCAGGTGTAAATACTAGAGATTTTGAAGAAAGAATACCAGCACTAGTAGATGCAGGAGTAGACCTACTTTGTATAGATTCATCTGATGGATATTCAGTTTGGCAAAAAAATACAATTGACTTTGTAAGAAAAAAATATGGAAATCAAGTAAAAATAGGCGCAGGAAATGTAGTAGATAGAGAAGGTTTTATGTATTTAGCAAAAGCAGGGGCAGATTTTATAAAAGTTGGTGTTGGTGGAGGTTCAATATGCATAACACGTGAAACAAAAGGAATAGGAAGAGGACAAGCTTCTAGCTTAATTGATGTAGTAAAAGCAAGAGATGAATATTATGAAGAAACAGGTATATATATTCCAGTGTGTTCAGATGGAGGAATAGTACATGACCATCATATAACTATAGCCTTAGCGTTAGGCGCAGATTTTGTAATGATGGGAAGATATTTTGCAAGATTCGATGAAAGCCCAACAAGAGTTGTTAAAAAAGGAAATAGCTATGTAAAAGAATATTGGGGAGAAGGCTCAAATAGAGCTAGAAACTGGCAAAGATATGATATGGGAGGAGATAAAAAGCTTTCGTTTGAAGAAGGAGTAGACTCTTATATTCCATATGCAGGAAGACTAAAAGACAATTTAGAAATTACAGTTGCAAAAATAAAATCAACAATGTGTAACTGTGGAAGTGTAAGTATCCAAGAATTCCATGAAAAAGCAAGATTAACACTTGTGTCCCAAGTAAGTATATCAGAAGGAAGTGCACATGATGTTATTCTAAAAGAAATTGATAATCAGTTTAATTAGTAATATAAAAAATCTTAAAAAATGAATGCTTTAAAATTTTTAAAATGAAAAAGAAAAATAGAAAATAAAAGAAGACATCAAATATTTGACGTCTTCTTAAAAATAACTATCTATTGTTATCATTTTGTCTTTCATTGTTGTTATTTTGATTGTTTTGATTATTTTTACTGTTATTTTTCTTTTCTTTATTTTTCTTTGACATTGAAAAGCACCTCCAATCAAATATTAATATTATTGTTCTCTAAAACGAAAAAAAATATTCTAGTACAAATTGTTTTTTTAAATAAATTGTTATATAATACTAAAAAAATAAATAAAAATTTATTAAGGCTTAAATTTTTGGGGGATAAAAATGGATTTTAGAAATGAAAAATTAGTAGAATTTAACAAATATTTAAAAAACAAAAAGATAGCAATTATTGGCTTAGGGGTAAGTAATCTTCCACTTTTAAAATATATGTATGAAAAAGCAGCACGAGTTACAGTATTTGACGAAAAAGAAAAAGAGGATATACCAAGAAAATTGCTAGAAAGATTGGATAAATATAAAGCAAATGCATTTTTTGGTAAAAATTGTTTTGAAGATTTAAAAGGATTTGATATTATATTTCGTTCACCTAGTTGCTTACCTACAAGAAAGGAATTAGAAGAAGAAAAAAATAGAGGAGCAATTATAACATCTGAAATAGAAATGCTCATGAAAATTTGTCCTTGTAAAATTGTTGGAGTAACTGGAAGTGATGGGAAAACCACGACTACTAGTTTAATTTATAGTATATTAAAAAAAGCCGGATATAATACTTATTTAGGTGGAAATATAGGAATACCACTTTTTACAAAGCTAGATGAAATGAAACCAGAAGATATACTTGTATTAGAACTTAGTAGTTTTCAATTAATGGGAATGGAAATAAGTCCACATATTTCTGTTATTACTAATATAACACCAAATCATTTAAACATTCATAAAGATTACCAAGAATATATAGAAGCTAAAAAAACTATTTTTAAATATCAAAATGAAAATGATTATTTAGTATTAAACTATGATAATGAAATAACAAGAAAATGTGGAAATGAAGCAAAATCAAAAGTAACATATTTTAGTAGCAAAGAAAAATTAGATAATGGATTTATCGTAGATAATGGAATTATAAAAGAATGTGAAGATGGAATTAGAAAACATATATTAGATACAAAAGAAGTATTGCTTAGAGGAAATCATAATTATGAAAATATTGCTACAGTACTTGCAGCTACAAAAACATTAGTAGATCAAGACATTGCTGTAGAAGCTATAAAAGAATTTAAAGCAGTAGAACATAGATTAGAATTTGTAAGAGAAATAGACAATGTTAAATGGTATAATGATTCAGTAAGTTCATCACCTACAAGAACAATTGCCGGTTTAAATTCATTTGATGAAGATATTGTTTTAATTGCAGGAGGATATGATAAAAATTTAGATTATATGCCAATTGCAAAACCAATACTAAAAAAAGTTAAAACATTGATATTACTTGGAGCTACATCAGGAAAAATATTTAATGCTGTAAAAGAAGAAGAGGAGAAAGAAGGAAAAAATATAGACATTTATATGTGTGACAACTTAGAAGAATCAATTAAATTGGCAAAAAAATATGCGAAACCAAACGAAGTTGTCCTATTTTCTCCTGCTAGTGCAAGTTTTGATATGTTTAAGAATTTTGCAGAAAGAGGAAATATATTTAAAAATTTAGTAAATAATTTATAACATATTTTTAAAAACCTCCATATGATATAGAAAAGATAAGGAGGTTTTTTTATGTATAATAATGAACCATTTGACGAATACATAAGGTCAATTTTAGGTTATCCCAATACTAATAATATGTTTAATAATGATGAAAATAACAGTTATAATAATTACAATAATTATTCTAATTATAGTTCAAATAATAATATGAATAATACTAACCAAGATTTAGAACAATATTATCCAGAAATTTATAGAATTATATATCCTATGATACAAAAAAGATGTAGTAGAGTTACAGAAAATATAACAAGGGAGTTAATTGAAGAAATAACTGATGAAATTTATACATCAATAGAAGTAACAAATGAAATTAATGTTAATATCAATTTGCAAAATGATATGGTAAACAATAGAAGTAATAAGGTACAATCAAATGAACAAGCAAAAGTAGAAACAAACACGAATAAGATAAATAAACATGAAAATAGAGATGCAAGGAGACAAGATGCTAGTTTAAGGGATTTAATTAAAATATTATTAATAAGAGAATTATTAAGAAATTCAAGACCAAATCCAAGACCACCGAGACCACCATTTCCAGGAGGACCCGGAAGACCACCAATGCCAAGATATTATGATTACATGGATATTTATGAAAGAGGATTTTGACGATATGCTAAAAATTTTAGCATATCATTTTTTGTTCTATATTATCTTATATAATAAATAAAAAAGAAACCTCTTTCGAGGAAAAGAAGATATTTTCTTTTTATGACATAGGTTACAAAAACCTACGTGTAGTCAGTACGGTTGAATTAACTGGCAATTATATGCTCTTAATAAAGACATGGATTAGCTTTATACCAGTTTTCGAGGTAATTGCCATATTTCCAAGTTGCAAACAAAATTTTCAAAGCACAAATGTACATATGAACAGATATTCCCTCTAAATCACAAATATAGGAGCTATCCTTGGCAATCTCATTTAACATTTTTCCTTTAGCCATGAGGTTCTGCATATATTTTGCCCAAAGGCGAGCATATGTAAGTATTGCATGCCCTTCAGAAAATTCTGAACTAAATTTCACCAAATTTTCCCAATATCTCTTAGCGTATTCGTTTTTAAACTCCATCTTGGTAGTTCTATCAATATAAAGAACTTCATCAACAATGGATAGTCTACCATTCTGTTGGATAATGCATACGGATGGATTTTCATTGATGTCAACTATGCTTTTTTGTTCCCATCTTTTGCAAATTTCGTCAGAATCAGTATCTTTACGAGTTACTGTAATGGTTACATTGTTGAATTTGAATTTAATACCATTAAAGGTATCACAAACATCACGGTTGAAACCGCTTAGAACTTCAAAAGGAAAATTGGAATTCTCCATTAAGCAACCAACAATAATTTCAGCAAAGTCATGAATATAAGTTCCTTTTGGTGGTTGAACTGTTGCAAAACCACCTTCAAAAGATTCAACAAAAAGACATGAAACTTTGTGACTACTCATCGTTCGTAGACAAACAAGAGAAACATTATTGGCTTCCTGATAGGTAGTAACGAAACGTACATATGTTGTCTTTACCATGTTTTCCTCCAATTGGTATCGAATAGCAAACTGACTTCTGAAAAGTTATTACGTATTCTATTATATCATAAATTAACATAATTTGCAAAAAACTTTATATACTAATAAAGTATATATTCGCTTAGTAATGTTTTAATAGTAATTTATCTAAAAAAGAAAAGAAGGTTGTGGAATTTTTTAATAAATATTTTTCAAAATTTTATATTTTTTGTTTAAATTTACTATTTATAACAATATTATTTTATATAAGAGATATTTATAAGAATATTATTTTATTTTTTGTAAAAAATAATAATAAGAAATTTTGAAAGGTGGTAAATAAAATGAAAGTTCAAGATTGTATGTGTGAAAATGTTTTTTGTATTAAACCAGAAACGAAAATCCAGGAAGCAGCAAAATTGATGTCAGAAAATCATGTAGGATGTATACCTGTATGTGATAGTAATAATTCTATATGTGGAATAGTAACAGATAGAGATTTAGTTTTAAGATGTGTTGCTTGTAATAAAGATATAAAACAAACACCTGTAAGTGATATAATGACTTGTGATGTAAGTACTTGTAAAAAAACAGATGATATTACAAACGCAGAAAGCAAAATGGGACAAAGACAAATAAGAAGACTTCCGGTATGTGATGACAAAAATAGAGTAGTTGGTATGTTAACATTAGGAGACCTAGCTAATAAAGATAATGAAATTGGAAAAGAACAAGTGTGTGATACTTTAGAAAATATTTGTGATTGTAATGGAAATCAAAATAACATGTAAGTATTAAGGGCGGATATTATGCCGCTCTTTTGCATATACTAAGCTAGGGAGGAAGAAATGGTTTGGGATATTTCGTATTGGAGTAAAGTTCTAAAAAGAATATTGTACGTTCTATTTCTTTTAGTTGGTCTATATATAGGATTAAAATTATCCATTTTTTATATGCCTTTTTTAGTTGCTTTTATAATTTCTTTAATAATAGAACCAGCAATAAAATTCATTATGAAAAAGACAGGCCTTACTAGGAGAGTAAGTTCAATAATTATATTTGTAATAGTATCTTTACTAATACTTGGAACGCTTACGTGGCTTATTATTACTATTTTTTCTGAAGCTTCTAGCTTATTACAAGGAATAAATGATTATTTTGATAAAGCATATGTACAATTCCAAGGATTTATTTCAAGTTTTAATTTTGACAAAATACATTTATCTAATGAATTGTTACAAGTGGTACAAAATTCTACAGGGGATGTATTAGAAGCGGTTTCTAATTGGCTAAAAAATGGGTTAACAGGTTTAATAAATTTAGTAACTAGCCTTCCTTCAATTGCAATATGTATTGGTATTACAGTAATTGCATTATACTTTATTTGTGTTGATAAAATTTATATAATAGATCAAATAGAACATCATTTGCCAAAAGTCTGGGTAAAGAAGATATGGGTACATGCAAAAGAATTAATCGGAACACTTGGAGGATATTTAAAGGCACAAGTAAGTCTGATTTTAGTGTCATTTATAATATCACTAATAGGATTATATATTTTACAATTTGCTGGATTTAACATTCAATATCCATTATTAATGGCTTTAGCAATTGGTTTTGTAGATAGCCTTCCAATACTAGGGTCAGGAAGTTTTATGATTCCTTGGGCAATCATTTCAGCTATTAATGGAGATATAAATTTAGGAATTGCTATAATTATTTTACTTGTTATAATGAGCATTGTAAGACAAATTTTAGAGCCAAAATTAGTTAGCAAAAACATAGGCGTTCATCCAATTTTTACTTTAATTGCAATGTATACAGGCTTTAAATTAATAGGAATAATTGGATTACTTGTAGGTCCAATAGTTTTGATAATAGTTAAAAACATTTTTGCTAATCTAATAGATAGGGGAGTATTTAAAACAATTTTTGACAAAAAATAGAAGCTTTCTAAAGCTTCTATCTTTCACCATTATCATCATTTTTATCAAGAAAAGGAGAATCATCACTAGTTATATCTTTATTAATAGTAGCTGCAATTTCTTTAAAATGTTCAAATTCTTCACTATTCATATATTCTTCAACATCTGTTCTTATAAAGCCAAAAGAACGATCTTCTTTTTCAAATAAAATATCTCTAATAGGATAAAGTCTAGCAAAATAATTATATAAGAATCTTCTAATAGTATCATCATCTGAAACTTGTGAGATAACTTTTTTATAATTTGAATAATCTCCAAATTCTATTGTCATAACACGACCTCTTTCATTATCATCCATTCTTGACAAATAAGAGTTGGGAGACATATCTCGAGCTTCATCTCTAAAATCATCTATTCCTGTTACATCATGTGTACGAACATATTCTTTTACTTCTTGTATCTTCATATTGATTATTGGCTTTAAGTCATCTGGAATCTCTACTGGATTAAGTTTTTTTCCTTTCATTTTAGTATGTGCAGCAAATCCATAATTTGCAAAACGGTATTGGTCTTCGGTTTGCAATTGACATTCTACTCTTCCAATAGGTGTATCTAGATATACAAAATTTGATTCATAACCTCTTGAAGTTCTTTTCTTTTCTACTGGAATATCAGCTAATTTAACTCCCAAGCCTTCTAATAATGGATTGTCCTCAAAAAGTGAAGTTATTTGTTCTGTTAGAATTGCTAGTTCTGTTTTATTATAAAATTTACCTTCATAATCAGTAAGTAAATCAAAAAAATTGATTTTTGAATCTTCTAAATCTTCAGCAGTAATATTTTCATCCGGATATGATTTTAAAAAAGCAAAACGCTCTTGAATAGTTGCTAACTTTTCATTATAATATTCTATTAACTCAATTGCATCTGGCTCAACAATTTGTTTTAATCTTTCTAAAATTTCTGCACACATTTTATAGTATTCCCATTGAGAACAATCATATCTATAATTATTTGATTTAGAAGGTTTTAAATCGTTTATTAAAAGTTTACGCTTAAAAGATTGGAATTTTTCGAGATACGCTTGGTTTTGTTTCTGCTCTTCAAGTAATGCCTGTATTTCTGTATTACTAGATGTAGTAATTGTAGGTCTTCTTCTTGAAACAACTTCCATTGCAAAAATATCCAAAAGTGGTTCAACATTATCAACAATGGTATCTCCATTTTCATTATAATGAACTGTGGCCTTTTTTAAACGTTTATTTACTTTATCCCTTGTACTCTTATGGGCTTTGTATCTATATGGTATATTAATACCTGATTGCTCATAATTTTCATATTGTGATATCATTATAGCGGCTACTAGATGATTAAAATAGTCTCTTACATATGGATTTTCATGAAACTCACCATATTTTTCTAATTGTTTTTCTCCATAACTTCTAATTGCTTCTTGTTCTTGTGAAGTGTTCGGAAGAGCTCTATGAGCCAATCTTTGTATTTGTTCTTTAAATTCATTCATTCGTATTTTCACCTTTCATTCTTTATGATTTTCATACAAATAATATTATAGCACATAACTCAAAAGATGTAAACATATATAAAGTAAACTCTAAACTACTCCATCTGTAGGTATATATGTTTCATCTGGAGGGTATACATATTCATCATTTGGTTTATTAACTTCGTTCATTTTAGTTACCTTTACTATAGGCATATCCCCATGGTAATCACCTTTATAAATCTGACCTGTTATTTCAACCCAAGTGTTGTTGCTAAATTCATTTGCTTTTTCGTACTCGCAAAGGAAGCCTACAATTACACTTTGAAAATCAGAAGAAATAATCATATCTCTTGCTAAAACGAATTGATTTTCTTTTAAATCTAAAACACGATATATATATCCTGTAAAATTAATTTGAACACCAACATAATTATCAATATTATCATGAACTGCCTTTAAAACATTTGTGTAGTTTCCTGTACTAATAGTATTTACTTTGTTTTGGGGTAGGCAAGTAGAATTGTTAGGACTATTTCTTGCGCCACTAATTATTCTAAAAATTACAATGCAAACTATAATAAATAAAAGTACTATAGAACAAATTATAAAAGTTTTAAATAATTTATTACCATTTACTTTAAAATTAAAAACAAACATATTAATTCCTCATTTCATTTAAGTTTTAGTAAAATATATGAACTTAACAAATGAAATATGAATTGATAATTTTCTTAAAATGTGGTAAAATTATTATTATGTAGTCTCTGTTTGGAGGAAACATGAAGTTTTATAAATGGTCTTATGATTGCTATTGTCATATTGGCATGTGGCTACTTTGTTTGGAGGTGTATTTTCCAGTGTAAAGATTATCCGATTAAAGATGTGCTTTACAAGGATTCTAATTTAATCATTCAAAAACTAAAAAAAGGAAAATCACGGACTCTTATAGTCATGGGGAACGGCTGGAATGTTAGCTTGAACGACAACAACCGAATAACAGAACATGACCCAATTTTTATGATTCCTAAAAAGGAATTAAAGCTCCTAATCGGAGGAAATGCAGACTATGAAGTGATAACAGTCTACTTTCCTTTCGAATGTGAAGGAATTGACCAAAGCGCTAGAGGACTAGCTAATTATCTTAACCACAATTATTGTGATTATAGGATAATATTGTTAGGTCATTCCAAATCGGCGGTACAGTTTGCACAGACCTTAAATTATCTTGAAAAAGATGAAAAAAAGGTAAAGCTTATATTTGTATCACCAGCTTTTGGTGGAGTCATAAGTGATAAGAAAGTAATGTCCACCCTTGGACTGCTTGATCGGATTATATATCGCATTATATTTGTTCCACATAAGGTTAACGATGATATAACTAAGGGGTCTTATTTTTTAACTAAAGTTGCAGACTTCTCAAAAATATCTAAATACGAGGCTTATCTAATTAGGTCTCGTATTGGTCGTAAACCTTTTGACATGATTAATGCTTATCTTATTCATCTTGATAGGAAACTATCTATTATCGGAGATGGTATTATAGGATATAACGAGCAATATTGCAAAGCCAATTGGACACAAGAGTTCACCGTTGAAGCTAGTCACAGCGGTTCAATGGCTCTTGCTATCAGGAAAATGAAAGACCTAGCAATTTTGTGATTTCAAGATTGAGACTTACAAAGAAGAGAACAGTTCCTTGTAATTGGCGCTGTTCTCTATTTAAATTTTTAAAAAATATTGAAATTTTCTTGATAAAAACAAATATTAGTGATATAGTATACAGGTGTAAATATGTATAAATAACATTAAGGAAGGATTGAAAGCTAAGATGAGTATATTAAAAAAGATTTTTAAATCTTACAGTGAAAAAGAAGTAAAAAGAATAATGCCAATTATTGATAAAATAAATGGATTAGAAGAGGAAATTTCAAAATTAAATGATTCAGAATTAAGAGCAAAGACAGATTATTTTAAAGAAGAATTAAAAAATGGTAAAACATTAGACGATATTTTACCAGAGGCATTTGCAGTTGTAAGAGAGGCTTCAAAAAGAGTCTTAGGAATGAGACATTTTAATGTTCAATTAATAGGTGGTATTATCTTACATCAAGGTAGAATTGCTGAAATGAAGACTGGTGAAGGAAAAACATTAGTTGCAACACTGCCAGTTTACTTAAATGCATTAGAAGGAAAAGGAGTTCATGTAATTACTGTAAACGATTACTTAGCCAAAAGAGACAGTGAATGGATGGGGAAATTATATAAGTTCTTAGGATTATCTGTTGGTTTAGTAATTGCTGGAATGGATCCAAAAGCAAAACAGGAAGCATATAACGCAGATATTACATATGGAACTAATAATGAATTTGGTTTTGATTATTTAAGAGATAACATGGTAATTTATAAAGACCAATTGGTTCAACGTGGACTTCATTATGCAATTGTCGATGAAATTGATAGTATTTTAATTGACGAGGCTCGTACCCCACTTATTATTTCTGGTAGAGCAAATGAGTCATCTGATTTATATAAAAAAGCTGATAATTTTGTAAGAAGATTAACACCAAAAGTAATTGTTGAAGAAGATATTAAAGATTATGAACAAGCAGAAGATAATGAAAAATATGATTATATAGTTGACTTAAAAGCAAAATCAGCAACACTTACACAAAAAGGTATTAAAAAAGCTGAAGAAGCATTTGGACTTGAAAACTTTAATGATTTGGAAAACTCAACACTAGTTCACCATGTAAACCAAGCATTACGTGCGTATGGTGTTATGAAAAAAGATATTGATTACATCGTAAAAGATGGAGAAGTTCTAATTGTTGATGAATTTACAGGTCGTATAATGTATGGTAGACGTTACAATAATGGACTTCACCAAGCAATTGAAGCTAAAGAACATGTAAAAATAGCAGATGAATCAAAAACTTTAGCTACAATTACATTCCAAAACTTCTTTAGAATGTATGATAAATTATCTGGTATGACAGGTACTGCTATGACAGAAGCTGCAGAATTTGAGGAAATCTATAACTTAGATGTTGTTGAAATTCCAACAAATAAACCAATGATTCGTAAAGATGAAAATGATGTAATTTATAAAAATGAAAACGCAAAATATAGAGCAATAGTAGAAAGTATTAAAGAAAGCCATAAAAAAGGTCAACCAGTTCTAGTAGGTACTGTTTCAATTGAAAAGTCAGAAAAACTTTCTAAATTATTAAAACAAGAGGGCATAAAACATGAAGTATTAAATGCTAAATATCATGAAAAAGAAGCAGAAATCATAGCACAAGCTGGTAAGTTTGGAGCAGTTACAATTGCAACAAACATGGCAGGTCGTGGAACAGATATTATGCTTGGAGGAAATAGTGAGTATTTAGCAAAAGAAGAAATGAGAAGACAAAAAATTTCTCCTGAATTAATAGAAGAATCAAATACTTATTATGAAACAGAAGATGAAGAAATATTAAAGGCAAGAGAGAAATTTAAAGAATTAACTAAAAAGTATGATGAGCAAATAAAAGAAGAAAAAGAAAAAGTAATTGAAGCAGGTGGACTAAAAATTATCGGTACTGAAAGACATGAGTCAAGAAGAATTGATAATCAGCTTCGTGGACGTTCTGGACGTCAAGGGGATATAGGAGAATCAAGATTCTATATAGGATTAGATGATGACTTAATGAAAATTTTTGGTGGAGACGTAATTACTAAAGTTTATAATACTTTAGGTGCAGATGAAAATATGCCAATAGAATCAAAAATGATTTCAAATGCAGTTGAAAATGCTCAAAAGAAAGTTGAAGGTAGAAACTTTACAATACGTAAAAATGTATTAAAATATGATGATGTAATGAATGCACAAAGAGAAATAATTTATAAACAAAGAAGACAAGTGCTAGATGGAGAAAATATTCATGATAGTATTATAAGCATGATAGAATTTGTTGCAGATAATTTACCTGGAATTTATGTAGAACATGAATCAAATAAAGTAAATGTTGAATCTTTAAATAATGATATAATGAACATATTTGGACTTGATATGCAAGGCTTTATAAAAGAACATCAAGAAAATCCAGGAGAAATATCAGAAGAATTAAAGAAAAAAGCATTAGAAACATATAAAGAAAAAGAAGAAGAAATTACTTCAGACCAAATGAGAGAACTTGAAAGAGTTGTAATGCTTAAAGTTGTTGACGAAAAATGGATGAACCATATTGATAGTATGGATGAATTAAAAAATGGTATAGGTCTTCGTGCATATGGTCAAAAAGATCCTGTTGTTCAATACAGACTTGAAGGTTTTGATATGTTTGATGAAATGGTAAATGACATTAAAATAGACGTAACTAAAATTTTAATGCATGTAAGAGCAGGAGGAGAAGCAAAACGAAGGGAAACCGTAAAAATTACAGGAGCAGCATTAGAGGCTATTCATAGTGTTGATGGTGGTTCTAAAATAGGTACAGATGTTGATAGAACTGTAAGAAATGAAGGACCAAAAATTGGTAGAAACGACCCTTGCCCATGTGGTTCAGGTAAAAAGTATAAGAACTGTTGTGGCAAAAACGCATAGCACCTGTGTTTAAAGCATTTTACAAAAATCGAAAATTTGGTGACAAAATTAGGTTGTCACCAAAACTTAAATAAAAAATTTATAAAAGCTTAAAATTAAAGAAGTGTAGCCTAAATAAAATGGGTGACACTTCTTTTTATATTAAAATTTACAAAGGATAAATAAAACTGTATATTCAAAATTAAAAGATGAAAAAGGAAAATAGTTTTTAGGAACGGCCAAAGCTGAGAGAAGTTGTAGAGAATTTTATTTTTTTCACATTCTCTTGTTAAATACCAATTATCATGATAAAATATTTATGTAAATTTAAATAAGGTTATCATATGGAAGAAAATAATAAAAAAATTAATGAATTATTAGAACAAAATATGTCTTATGGAGAAATAGCTGATTTATTAGGAATAGACCTAATAGATGTTATTAATTATGACAATCAAAAAATAAGGACTAAAAGAGAATTACAAAATATACCAGCTAACAGAAAAAAAGCTATAAAGAAAATGTTTCTAGAAGATGAAATGTCAGTTTCTGAAATTGCAGATAATTTAGGTATTAGTGAAAAACAAGTAAATGAAGATTTAACAATGATGGGAATAGACCCAAAACTTCCACTTGTTTTAAGAAAACAACTTTTAGAAAATGCTAAAAAAAGAAAAAATCATTCTTCAGAAAATAAAAATACATCTAAAACTGAAGTTGGTGGAATTATTTCAACGAGATTAAAAATAGCAAGTTTATTGTTTGAAAAAGGTGTATCAGAAGATGAAATTTATAGAATTTTTGGTGATATTCCACAAGATGTAATAGATTGGTATATACAATATGTTAAAAATCATAATATAACTGGTTATGAAGAAGCTAATAATGATATTCAAAAAGAAGCTGCAACCCCAGAAGAGAAAAGAAGGAGTGTATTTGGAACAAGAACTGAAATTATAGAAAGAAGAAAAGCAGTATATAAATTGATAGGAAATAAGAAAACATCAGGAGAAATAGCAAGTGAGTTAGGAATTTCTAGAGCAACAGTAGAAAATGATATTGTTTTTCTAAGAAAACAAGGACTTATAGAAGATAAAGGAACAAAACAAGAACAAAAAGAAAAAAGACAACAAGAATTAAAAGGTTTATGTGGTAAACTTTCAATAAAAGAATTAGCTATAAGATATGAAGTTGCTGAAAGTACAATAAGGGATGATATCAAATATTTGATAGAAACAGGACAAATAGAAGATGAAACTTCAGAGGAAGTTAAAAGAAGAAGATTAGCGATACCGGAATTACGAAAAAAATTTTATGTTTCTGAAATTGCAGAAATGTTTGGAGTTTCTACTTGGACAATAAATAATGATATTAGATGGTTAAAAAAAGAAGGACTTATAGATGCAACAGAAGAAATAAGAGGAAGAAGAATAAGAAGAAAAGTTGAAGAAATAGAAATTAGGAGAAAAAAAGTAGCTAGTTTATATGGAAAAAAAGATCGTAAAGAGATAGCATCCATATTAGGAGTAGGAGAATCAACTATTCGGAAGAGATATTAACTTTTTAATACAAAATGGCATAATTGAAGAAATTGCTGAAAAGCTTGAACCAGAAGATATAAGAAAAAGAAAAAGAGAAGTTGCTAAACTATATGTAGAATATGGAGAAGTTTCTATAGGACAACTAGCTAGAAGATTTGGCGTATCTGAATCTACTATAAAAAGAGACATAGCTGATTTGGTAGCAAAAGGAATTATAAAAAGAGAGCAAGATGCTAGAATTGCTAATAGAAGAACAGAAGTAGCAAGGCTTTTTGGAACAATGAACGAAAGAGATATAGCAAAAGAGTTAAATGTTTCTAAAGGGACTATAGATGCTGATATAAGATTTTTAAAAAGACAAGGAACGATAGAAGAATCACGTGTAGTAGTATTATCTAAAGAAAAACAAAAACAAATAAAAGAAAGAAGAGAAAGATTTGAAAGTATATATAATAATTCAAAAGAAAAGCTAACAGTAAAGCAAGTAGCTGACTTATTAGGTATACCATATACAATAGCCTATAGAGATTTTAGAATTTTAAAAAGAGAGGGTAGACTTAAAAATTTTGACGAAGAAAATGCTCAAGAAGAAGAACAAGTAGAAAATAAAAGAAGTCCTAAATTAGAAAAACGTATTAAAATAATATATCAAAAAATAATGAGTTTATATAAAGAAGGAAAAATAAAAAAATCAAAAGAATTATTAAGACTTCTTGGAGAGAGAATTAATTTTAATGAGCAAGAAAGAAAAACATATGATGAAATAATGGCTATTTTTGATAGAAGATTAGAAGATGATAGACAAGAATTAGAAAATGAAGAAAAACCAATAAAAAGTGGAGATGAAAGATAAATTGTAAAAATATTACTTTTTATCTTTTTTCTTGAAACTTTTTCCAAACTATGAGAGACTATAAAATATAAGGGGGAGAAAAAATTGGAAAATAAGATAACAAGAGAAGATTTTGAAAAAATATATCAAGAAACATATGAAATCGTATTAAAATTTGCAATTGTGAAATGTAGAAATTTCGATAATGTAAATGATATTATACAAGATACATATTTAGAATTATTAAAAATAATAAAGAAAAAGAAAACACTTGAAATAGAAAATATAAACAATTATTTATGTGGAATAGAAAATAATATAATAAAAAGATATTATAGTAAAAAGAAAAAAGGTAACAATATTGTTTCTTATTATAATTTTACTAAAGATAATTTAGAAAATGAAATAAAAGATGATTTTGATATAGAATTAGATTTTATAAACAAAAATAATGTAGAAAAAGTATGGAATTATTTAAAACAAAAAGATTTAATAACTACAAAAATATTTTACTTACACTATGCATTAGGTTTAAAAATATCAGAAATATCTAAAGAATTAGAAATAGGGGAGTCTAATATAAAAAATAGGATATATAGAACACTAAAAGAAATCAAAAAATATCTAGGAAAGGATGTGATAAGTAATGATTAATAATTCTTTTAAAAGATATTTAGAAAATATACATAATAGAGATTCTAATTATAAACAAATTCTTTCTAAAGAGAAAGGAGTGAGGAATATGAAAAGAAAAATATTAAATATTGCTGCAATATTTTTAGTTATAATATTAACAGGTGTAATATCTACACAAATATATGCAAAAATTAAATGGAATATTGAATTTAAAGAGTATAAAAACTTACCAAGTGCTGAAACAAAAGGTACTTTAAAAGAAATAAAAGAAGATGGTTTTTCAGAAATATTAGATGTGGATTATTTAACACAAGATGGAATTGGAATTAAGTTAAATTCTATTTTACTTACAGATGATTGTCTTGATATGGATGTAACATTTAAATTTGATAAAAATCTAGAAGTAAATTCACAGACTTTTTCATCAGGATTTACAATTTATGATGAAAATAAAAATATATATTCTATACATTCTAGAATGCATATAGGAGAAAATACAAAGTATGATAATGTAACATTATTTACCTATAAAGAATTAGGAGTAAAATATAATAAAAAAGATGTATATGCAATACAACTAGCTTCAAGTAGTGGAATAACACAAGGTGATGTAGATGAGGAAAACAGAACAATTAATATGAATATAACCTTAAGAGCCAAAGATAAATTCCCTCAAAGTAAAAAATTATATATTAGACTATTTGATCCAGGGTTTTCGATGATTGAATCAGAAAACAATAATAACGAAAATAAAATTGTAAATGCGGAAGATTTTTCTTTAAGTGATGCTAAGTGGATTTTTGAAATAGATGTACCAGATAAATTTTATGAAAGAAATAGTGTAGAATTAAAACCTGAAAATGAGATATCAGGAATAGAATTTAAAAATATTACCATAACAGATACAGGGCTTAATTTAATATTTAAATCTGAAGAATATGATAAACTAATAAAAGATGGAAAAGACATGGATTCAAGCGAATTTTTAGAAAAAGTACAAAGAATGTTATATATATCAGATAAAGATGGCAATAGATATAATGAATTAAATATAGGGTCAACAGAAAACGAGCAAGAATATAAAATGACATTAGATGTTGGATTAAAATATCTAGATGATTTATATATAAATTATAATAATCAAAAAGAAAAGCTAATAGAAAAATAATTTCAAATTAATTTTACTTTAACACCTTCATACTTAATGAAGGTGTTTTTATTTCTAATTGACAAAAATGATTATAATATGGTATATTTTCTATATAATTAATAAAGGTAGGTGTTTTAGATGATTGATTTAGAAGAAAATTCTAAATTAATAGAAACTATTAAAGAAAAAGTAAAAGATTTGGGTGAATCTCTTTGACATATTAAATAGTAGAAAAGAATTAGAAAAATTAGAAAGTGAAACTTTAAAAGAAGATTTTTGGAAAGATAGTAAAAAATCTTCTAAAGTATTATCACAAATAAAAAAGTTAAAGTCAAAATGCAATGATTTCAAAGAAATAAAAGCAGAAATAGAAAATTTAGAAGAATTAACCGAACTTGTTAATTTAGAACCTGATGAAGAATTAGCAAAAGAAATAATTAAAAATACTAAAAAATTAGAAAAAGATGCAGAAAAGTTAGAGCTTGCAAGTCTTTTATCAGAAAAATATGATGGAAATAATGCAATTGTAACAATACATCCTGGTGCAGGTGGAACTGAATCTCAAGATTGGGCTCAAATGCTTTATAGAATGTATGCTAGATGGGCAAACAAGAACAATTACGAATTAAAAGAACTTGACTATTTAGATGGAGAAGAAGCAGGGCTAAAAAGTGTAACATTTGAAGTCATTGGCGATAACGCATATGGATATTTAAAATCAGAAAAAGGAGTTCACAGACTGGTTAGAATTTCGCCATTTGATAGTGGTGGAAGAAGACATACATCATTTGCATCTGTTGAGGTATTACCAGAGATAACAGATGATATAGAGATTAATATAAATCCTGATGATTTAAGAATAGATACGTATAGAGCATCAGGTGCAGGAGGACAACATATAAATAAAACTTCGTCAGCAGTAAGAATTACTCATATTCCAACAAATATTGTCGTTTCTTGTCAATCAGAACGTTCACAAATACAAAACAGAGAAACTGCAATGAGGATGTTAAAATCTAGATTACTGGATTTAAAAGAACAAGAGCATAAAGAAAAAATAGAAGATTTACAAGGTGAACAAAAAGATATTGCTTGGGGAAGCCAAATACGTTCATATGTATTTTGCCCATATACAATGGTAAAAGACCATAGAACAAACTATGAAGTTGGAAATGTAGAAGCTGTAATGGATGGCGAAATTAATGATTTTATTGAAAGTTATCTTAAATATAATATAAAAAACAAAGAAAATTAATTTTTGAGGTAGACTATTCTATCTCTTTTTTCTTTGCTTTTACATATAATATAAAGAAGACCATATTTAAACTTAAAATGGTTTTATATTATAAAAAGAGGTGGAGCAAAAACATGGACACAATAATGGTTTTAAAATTTGGTGGCAGTTCTGTTGCTGACAATGAAAAATTACAATTAGTAGCTAAAAGAATTACAAAAATCTATGACAAGGGAAATAGAGTTGTTGTCGTCCTTTCTGCTCAAGGAAAAACAACCGATAAACTAATAAAAGAAGCAAATGAATTGTCTAGCAATGTCACAAGTAGAGAATTAGATGCATTACTTAGTTGTGGAGAGCAAATGTCAACTTCAAAATTAAGTATTCTATTAAACTATATGGGATATCCATCAATTTCTTTAACAGGATGGCAAGCAGGAATATTTACTAATGATACTAATCAAAACGCAAATATAGTAAAAATAGATACAACAAGAATTTTGAATGAATTAGAAAAAGGAAAAATAGTTATTGTAACAGGTTTTCAAGGAATAGATAAAAATTTTAATATTACAACATTAGGAAGAGGTGGTTCTGATACAACAGCAGTGGCACTTGCAGCAGCTTTGCATGCTGAGAATTGTTATATCTTTTCAGATGTAGATGGTGTTTATACAGCAGATCCAAATAAAATAGTAGATGCTAAAAAGATAGAAAACTTATCATATGAAGAAATGATGCAATTATCGAGTGAAGGTGCAAAAGTACTTCATAATAGATGTGTTGAAATTGGAGAAAAATTTAAAATACCTATTATAACAAAATCAACATTCAATGAAGAAAAAGGCACTGTTATTTCCGATAATATAGAAGATAATAAAGTAAAAAGCATTATAAAAAAAGAAGTATCTAGAGTATCTATTATTGGTAATGGTATTATCAGGAACTTCGATTTAATAGAACAAATTATAAATTTTATAAGAAAAAAAGAATTAGAATTATTAAATTTTGAAATCTCAGAAACAAAAATCTCTATTGTTTTTAAAAATATTATAGATGATGAGAATATAAAAGAATTACATCAAATAATATTCTAAAATCAGTTCTAAATAAGACAAACTTTGAATATATATATTTTAGCAGGAACGAAATAGGGAGGTAATAAAAATGACTGTTGATGAAAGAAAAATATCAAATACAACTGTAATTCAAAATCTTATTCTAGAAAATAGGGGAAAACTAAGTGTTTCTGGGGTATTAGATGTGTTGAGCTTTGACGACCAAGTCGTTATTATTGAAACAGAACTTGGATTGTTAACAATAAAAGGTGAAAATTTAAGAATAAATAAATTAAGCATTGATACTTCAGAAGTAATTGTAGAAGGTGATATTTCATCTATGAATTATAGTGAAAATAAGAATGTCGAAAAAACAAAAGGTAGTTTAATTAGTAAGATTTTTAAATAAAATTTTACTTTAAGGAGTATTTAAACTATGATTATTAACCAAGTGTATTTATTTTTAATTTTTATAGTAAATGGCATAATTATTGGCATTCTTTTTGATTTCTTTAGAGTACTTAGAAAATCATTTAAGACAACTGATATAGTAACTTACATTGAAGACCTCCTATTTTGGATTTTAACAGGATTTTCTATACTATACTTTATATTTGTCTTTAACAATGGAGAAATTCGTTTATTTATGTTCCTAGGAATAGCAATTGGTATTACAGTATATATGTTAATATTTAGTTCTATCTTTATAAAAATAAATGTAACTGTACTAGTATTCTTTAAAAATATATTAAAAAAGATTTTAATATTTATTTTAATTCCTTTTAAATTTTTAAAAAAGATATTTTTTAAACCTATTTCGTTTATTTTTATAAATATTAGAAAAAGTTCTACAAATTTATATAATAATTTTATAAAAATTACTAAAAAGAATAAAAAAGTCGAAAATAATGTAAAAAATTAAAAATATTAGAAGGATTTTTCTAAAAAATGTAGAAATATATAATTATAGTGTCCAAATGGATTAGTACATTAGAATTGGAGAGATTAACTTATGAAAAAAATTTATAAAAAACTTATAATATTAGCAATTGCTGTATATGCAGTATTCACAATAATTAATCAGCAAACAACATTAAATCAATATAGTAAACAAACAGAAGAGGTAAAACAAGAAATAGCACAGGAAACTCAAAATAAAGAAGAACTTGCCAAACAAAAAGATAATGTAGATTCATTAGAATTTATTGAGCAAATGGCAAGAGAAAAACTAGATATGTATTACCCAAATGAAAGGGTTTATATAGATCAAGGAATGTAGAGAGACTTACATTCCTTTTATTTTTTTGCAAAAAGTATTCCAAAATATCCCAAAATATGTTATAATATATACGTTGTTATTAATATTTATTTAATTTCGTATAAAAAATCCCCAATATTAAAAAAACAATAAAATAATATTTATAATTTTTAGGAGGTATATATGTTAGATTTAGAAGAAATGACACTAACACAATTAAAAGCATTAGCAAAAGAACATAATATAAAAAATATATCAAAATTGAAGAAAGATGATTTAATCACAGTTTTAAAACAAGTTATAGGAGCTTATGAATATACTGATAAAGAACTTCACGAAGAGAAAGATGAAGATAATAGTAATAGTGATGATTTAGATGAAAAAGAAGTTACAGAAAGACATTATGATGAAAATGGAGAACCAATTGTTGATTACAAATTGACAAATGAAGGTGATGAGATAGTTGAAGGGATATTAGATATATTACCAGATGGATATGGCTTTTTAAGAGGCGAAAACTATTTATCTAGTGATAAAGACGTATATATATCAATGGTTCAAATAAGGAGATTTAAACTTGATACAGGTGATGTTATAAAAGGGATATCAAGATTTAGAGAAGGAGAAAAATTTCCATCTTTAATATTTGTCGGAGAAGTTAATGGAGAACATCCAGAAAAGGCAATGAAAAGAAAAAGATTTGATGAATTGACTCCTATTTTTCCAAATGAAAAATTGAAATTAGAAACCGTATCTAATGACTATGCAACTAGAATTATTGACCTAATGTGTCCAATAGGAAAAGGACAAAGAGGTATGATAGTTGCACCACCTAAAGTTGGTAAAACTACATTGTTAAAAAAGGTCGCTAATTCAATTAGCCAAAATAATCCAGAAGTAGAATTAATTGTTCTTCTAATAGATGAAAGGCCAGAGGAAGTAACAGATATGAAACGTTCTATAAAAGGACAAGTAATTCATTCAACATTTGATGAATTACCAGAACATCATGTTAAAGTTGCAGAAATGGTTTTAGAAAGAGCTAAAAGATTAGTAGAACATGGAAGAGATGTTGTTATATTATTAGATAGTATTACAAGATTAACAAGAGCATATAACTTAGTCATTCCTTCTTCTGGAAGGACTTTATCAGGAGGTATTGACCCTGCTGCTCTTCATAAACCTAAAAAATTCTTTGGGGCAGCTAGAAATATTGAATTTGGAGGAAGTTTAACAATTTTAGCAACAGCTTTAATAGATACTGGAAGTAGAATGGATGATGTTATTTTTGAAGAATTTAAGGGAACAGGTAATATGGAAGTTCACTTAGATAGAAAATTATCAGAAAGACGTATTTTCCCAGCCATTGATATTAATAAATCTGGAACTAGAAGGGAAGACTTATTACTTACTCCAAAAGAAAAAGATACAGTATTTGCTTTAAGAAAAGCTATGAACAGTATGCCGGTTGCAGATGTAACTGAACAAGTTATTAGTCAAATGACTCAAACTAAAGATAATGATGAGTTTGTTGATAAAATGGATAATTATTTAAAAAGATTTAAGTAAAATCTGAAATAGAAACCAAAGATTAAAGGTTTCTATTTTTTTATTATTAATTTATATGCAGTAGTACAAGTTTAAAAAATATTATTTATGTTAAAATAGAAAAAGAAGGGAGGGAGAAAAAGATAAAAAAATAAATAATAATAAAAAAAGTGCAATGTTATAACACACAACATTGCACAAAAGCAAAGTTTTGTACAAAAAGGAGTAGAACCAATATATAAAACAGACATAAACCTCTACTTCTGTTATTTCAAGGCTTTTAGCTGTTCTATACATACTAATATTCACTTATATATCTTTATTTTCTTATTATATTTACATTATATCCATTATCTTTTATCTTTATATTCTTTTGTATTACTGTTATATCAATATTCTTATGACTTATTAAAATCAATTTTAAGACATTTTTTTGTTTTGCTTATATAATTTCAATACTATAATTATTTTACTTATTATATTTTTAAATTTATATCTATAATTTTTTCTTATTATATATTTTTTATTTTTATATATTAAATTGTTTGAAAATTTTTCAAAAATCTCCAAAGTGCCTATTTCTCTATATTTGCCTTATTTTATGGACAACAAACTATATGCCTAAAAAATAAAAACGGCTTAAAATCGATTCTCGTGCGTCGCATTTTTGGCACTTTTTTGCATATCTATATATGATAGTAGTTTCTTCAAAAAAATCTACTTTTTAATTTTAATTTTCTAAAATCAATATTTAACCTAAAATTTTAAGCAAGTAAATTTATCAACTTAAAAATAAAAATGGCTTATAATTGATTTTAGAAGGTCATTATTTTGTATGATTTTAGTTTGTAATACAGCTATTGTAAAAATCATATAATTTATAAGATCATAGTACAAAATGCAAATATTATATTAATTAGAATATATAAATCTGCAAACGAAATTCATTAAAAACAAAATTTATATAATAAATGATTAATTTTACATTTCAATAATTAAAATTGATTAAAAACGATTTTGAACTTAATGAAACAATAATTTAATACAATATTATATAAATTTTATAAAAAATCACTAAATAACAAATGTTCGTTTTTTGGTATTACAATGTTTATATTACAAAATTATAATTTTTAAAATTTTAAATATTTATAAATTATAATTTTAAAAATTTTTACAAATTTCTATAAATTATTTTTAAATCTTATTTTAAAATTTATTTTTTATATTAAAAAAAGTTTTTAT
>CALXEW010000023.1 GCA_944387435.1 uncultured Clostridia bacterium
TCAAGCAGTTCACTATGACATAATTAAAAGTTAATTTTATTATTTTTTTATGACATTTTTAAAAGTTATTGACATAGTCTATGAAAAATTTTGTAATTATTTAAATTTCTTTAATAGAACAATACCTAAAGTATATTCTACTGGATATAATAATTTTATTAAAGTATCAAAAAAATAGGAAATAATCTTTTGTTATTCCCTATTTAACAAACTTTTTATAATTTTCCTATTTTATTCACTCTCTGTTGTATTCACTATTTCTTCTGTAACAACTTCTGGTGTCTCTGTTGTTTCTGTTTCTTGTTCATTATTTGCATCAGTATAATAAACTTCTCCAAAACCATATTGTACTCTGTAGTATGTTCCTATAAAATATGGCTCTATTTCTTCGTTTAAAGTATAAGTTGGAGCTAAAACTTCTTCACCTTTTGAATTTACAACTCCCCATTTACCATCTAGTCTTACACCCGCAAAACCATATTCATTAAATTCTGTAACTTTATCATATTTAGCTTCTACAACTGTATTTCCATTCTTATTTGCAAATCCCCATTTATCTCCTTCTTTTTTAGCAAATAAAGTATTATTTGAAAATACTTCTGTATTTTTTAATTCTTTACCATCTTTATCAAAATATCTAGTATCAAGCTCATTAGATATTTTAATATAATTATCTTTAACTTCTACATTTGCATTTGTCATTTGGCAAAGCTCTGTCATATCTTTTGAATACAATTTTGTTACACTATCTCCAGTTGTACTTGCTTGTATAACATTTGTTCCTTCAATTTTTTGAAGTGCATCATTATTTAATTCAATCTTAACATTGTCATCATCATCAATTACACCAAGTTTTGATTGGTCATTACTTGCAATAAAGTAATTATCAAATAAATATTCTATATAATTATATTTTTCTTCTATTACTTGTTCTCCATCTTTATTTATTACACCATATTTTGTTCCATTGCTATTATCAATTCTTATTTTATATTTTTCGTTAGAAGTATTTAATATGGCAATATTAGTATCAATATTTGCTTGTGAACCGTCACTATTGTAAACTGTAACTCCTTGACTATTTTGTGCATATAAATATACACCTGTAATATCTATTTGATTGTATTCTGTTGGTACAATTACCTTTCCATCTAAATTAGCAATTCCGAATTTTTTACTTTTTTCTATTGTAAATACTCTATTGCTTTCATCATATTCTATAGATTGATATTCATTTGGAATTAACTCTTCACCATTTTTCATAATTCCATATTGTCCATTTTTAGCACATAATATATAAGCATTTTCATCATCCACAATTCCTATCACTCTAGATAATTCATTATATTCTGGATCTAATAATAATTTTCCGTCATAGTTGATATATCCATATCTATACCCTTCATTCGTTGTATTAGATACAATATATCCTGCAAATTTATAACTATTTTCAGCTGTGTAATAACCATCTACTGAAATCTTATCATATTCGATATTAACAAGTTTATTCCCCTTAATATTGATTACCCCAAACTTTCCATCTTGCTTAACTAATAACTCTCCTTCTTTATATGGTAATCCAACAATTTCTTCATATATTGGTTTAGTTATTCTTTTTCCTTCAAAATCAACAAGCCCAAACTTTCCATCTTGCTCATATTTTAAAACACTTTTTTCATACATCAAATCACTTGTAATATTCTGTAATTGTATTGGTTCTACATTCTGATAATTTGTTAATATTTCTTCTTTTCTTTCATTTAATATTTTTGTGTTTTCGCCTTCATAACATACATATAAAGCTTTTTCAGGATTTGGTATCACTACATTATCAAATTCAGCATCAATTATTGTATTTCCGCTTCTATCTATTACCCCAGATAAGTTTTCTTTTGTTAGAACAAAATAATTATATGTACTTATCTCTTCAACTTCATATTTTCTGCCATTATTATATATAAAATATATAGAAACGCCAACAACAATTGCTACTACTAATACACTTATTATAATGTTACGAATTATAAAATTTCTTTTCATATTAAAATCCTTCCTCTATTCTTCCTCTTTTTCCTCTTGCGTTTCATCGTCTTCTTCATTATTATTTTTGCAAGCTTTTACCTTAATTATTCTCTTGTCTTCATACTCTTCAATTTTATATGTTACTCTATCTGTCTCAACTATAGGATTTTCTTCGTCTTTTGGTATTCTTCCCATTTCTTCTTGCAAATATCCTGACAAGGTATCATAATCTCCTTCTGGAATCTTTGCATCTAACAATTTATTAACATCATAAATTGGAAGACTTCCTGATAATAAATACGTATTATCGTCTATTTTTTCATATTCTTTTTCTTCTTTATCGTATTCATCATAAATATCTCCCACTAGTTCTTCTAAAATATCTTCCATTGTGATTATACCTGCTGTTCCACCATATTCGTCTACTATAATTGCAATTTGTGTTTTGTTTTTTTGTAATTCCTTAAAAACTTCATTTATTAATCTATTTTGTGATACAAAATAAGCTTCTTTTACTACATTTTTTACTTTGAAGCTTTTCTTTCTTATATTTTTCAAAACATCTTTTACATATAAAATCCCTTTAACTTCATCTATTGTTTCATCATATACTGGTATTCTACTATAACGGAATTCCTCTTTTTCTAATTCATCCATTAGTTCATCTGTGCTTATGTTTATATCTACTGCAAATATATCTTTTCTATGTCTCATAATTTCAGATACAGTTATATCATTAAATTCAAAAACATTATTTATTAATTCTTTTTCTTCTTCCTTAATATTGCCGCTTTCTTCACCTTGGTCAATCATCATTTTTATTTCTTCTTCTGTTACCTGTTCTTCATCTGTTTCAGATACTCCAAACATTTTTGATATTGTATTTGTAACAAAAGTTAAAAATTTTACAAATGGTGATGTCACAATAGAAATAGCTCTAATTATTCCAATACTTCCAAAAGATATTTTCTCGTAATGCTTCATTGCAAGCCTTTTTGGAACTAATTCTCCAAATACTAATGTAAAGAAAGATAATATAATTGTAATTAGTACAATTGCTATATTATTCCATACTCCTAAACTAAAAAATGGCATTAAATTATAAAGAATTGGTGATAATCTTGCTGCAAATGCATCTGAGGCAAACGCACTTGATAAAAATCCTGCTAAAGTTATTCCTATCTGTATTGTTGCTAGAAATTTACTTGGTGATTTTAACATCCCTTCTATTTGTTTTGCTTTTTTATTTCCTTCTTTTGCTTGTTTTTCTATTTTAGCATCATTTAATGAGATAAAAGCAATCTCACTTGCTGCAAAAAATGCATTAATAAAAATTAGTATTACTAAAACAACGAGTTGTGCTAACATTAAAAAATCTACTCTCCTTTTTTATAAAAATCTCACATATATATTGTATCAAAAACAATGTATAAATTCAACTAATCTTAAAAAGAAAATCAAATAGTAACTATAATAATTACTATTTGATTTATTCTTCTACATACCGGTTACTGGTAGTTTTTTTATTTCTAAATTTTTTACCTCTTTACTACTTTGTTCTTTTGTTTCAAATTGTGGTACATCTTCTTTTCTGTTATTTACAGTAACAGTAACCTCTTGGTTTAAAGTTAAATCAATTTTAATTAATTGTTCATAAAGTTCATAATCATCAATCGTTTTAGTTTCTTTTAAATAATATGTTCCTGGAACTAAATTAGAGATTTCTATTTTTCCTTCTTCATTTGTTTTTAAATCTGTATAAACAATATTTTTATTTTCGTCTAATAATTGAAACTCTACTCCTTGTAAAACATTTCCACTATCTTGGTCTTTTTTTACAATTGTTATTTTAGTTTCATTTTTAAAATATGAATCACTTATACTTCCAGTACCATCTTCAAATACTGCTGCTGTTAAAGCATAATCTTGATAACTACTGTTAGGTGCTGTACCATATAAAACAGGCTTTGTTTTTACTTGTCCTTCTACAGTTAAATTGATTTTACCATCTTTTGTTAAACTTTTAATAGGTATTAATATTTTAAATTTTTCTTCAGGCATAAAATCTACTTTTTCTTGATTATTTTCATCTGTTAATTTTATTCCTTCTAACTCACTTCCATTTTCTTTTGTTACAGTTATTTTATAATTAGAAATTTGTGCTCCTGCAGTTACACTATAAGTTTTAGAAACATAATTTTTATCTAATTCGTCTTGCTTCCATTCTAATTCATTTTCATTAATTGTTATAGTACTTGATATTTTTGTTTCATTAGAATTTTCAGCATCATTAATTATTTTTCTAAATGCATTTAAAGTCCTTTGTCCAGCCTCTCCTATTGCTCCATAATCATTTGGGTTATGATTGTATAAATAACAATAAACCGCTTGCTTTGTCGCAGTAAATGCTTCCTCTTTATTTGCTACTCCTAATTCTTCTATTGTTTTATATGGATAACCATTAATAATTCTTCTCCATAATCCAACGTCATTTATTGCGTCGCTTACTGAAACCGTATATTCTTGAGTCTCTGCTCCTGGTTTTGAGGCCTCTAAACAATATGCTGGATAATGTACACCATCTTCTGTATATTCTACATAACTTACTTTTATAGGAGAAGCTTTATATGTAAGTAATCTTCCACAGTCTCCTACTAAATATATATGTGCTGAATTAATATTTCCAGCATATGTTATATTTACAATCCCTAAAAATCCCATTAATATTGATGCCATAATTATAAATGCTTTTTTTATTTTATTTTTTATAATTCCTTTTTTCTTAAATTTTATTATTTTACCTTTTTCCAAATTATTCTTCCTCACTTTCTGATTTTTCTTGTCCTTGTATACATCTCCTGTACTCTGGTTCATTTTCTACACATGTAATTAACGTTATTGTATTTTTTTCTGTTTCTTCTAAATAACTCCAATCTGTATCTTTAATAATTACATGTTTTGTAACAACATATTCTCTTACATTTCCTTTATAGGTATAATAAATTCTATCTCCTTCTTCTAATTCTTTTAACCTTTCAAAGTAATTATTTTTATAACCTCTATTATGTGCTGCTAACCCAACATTACCTTTATCTTTCTCAGTTTCTTCAAAATGGCCAATATAATCGTCCATTATTTCTTTTGTTGTTCCTTCTTTTATATTTGCTTTTAAATTTATCTTTGGTATCTCTAAGTACCAAACATTTTCCTTCTCTTTCGTTTTTTCTTCCACTATTTCATTTGTGGTTGTTTCTTGAACACTATTTTCGACTTCAAAACCTGCTTTTAATGAACTTTTTTTAGTAAAAGTATCATAATTTGAAAAAAATAATTGTATGACACTAAAAATTATTAGAGTTATAAAAAGACTAAGCAAATTAATATATATAGAACTATATCGAAACATTCTATATATTTCCTCCTTATTAAATTGATTTTTCTTGGAATTTTATAGATTGAAATAAAATAATTAAATTAAAAAACAATAAAATTTATTACGAGTTAACTCTTTATGTATAATAACATACTTTTTTCGATTTGTAAAGAACTTTTCATCGCAATATTCGACATATAGCGACAATAATAAAAAAGAGATAAAATATCTCTTTCAAAAGTCTATTCTCCTATTTCATTTACTAATATATCATGATATGTAACAGTTGCATTATAATTATCTTTTACTTCATCAGCTGTTAATACTTTATTATATAATCTACAAGCATATATATCTACTTTTCCATAATATTCTGTATACGTAATTCCTCCTGTATGAAATCCTATTGTAAAAGGAACACTTGCATCTGTTAAATATCCATCTACCATCCATTCATGATTACAACTTGTACTTTCAACAAATTCTCCATTCCAATATAAAGAAACTTTGTTGCTTTCTATGTCTGCAATCATTGTTAAGTATCCACCTTTTTTCGAATTCATTCTTCCTATATTTCTTTTTATAATCCAATGTTTATTATTTTGATTTACTAACCAATCCGAACCGCTATCAAATTTTGACATAGAACATGAAAAATCACTACCTGTCCATACAGTTCTAAATTTATTCATATACACATTACTATCTGTCTCTCCTTTTATTGTTTTGCATAACATTGGGATATAGTCATCTTCACTACTTGCATAAAATTCAAATGTTAAACCTTTTTCGATATTTACATTTTCTTGTGGATATACTTCTATATAATCATCTACTCCATCTAATTTAAATTCTATCTCATTCCATCCATATCCGTCACCTTCTTGTATTCCATATACTGTTACACCTTCGCCCCAAGATTTTTCATCACTCATATTTATTGGGTCAGCATTTAAAATTATTCCATCTGTCACAGCTAAATTTTCTCCATATGCTAATTTTGTATAACCATCTTTTGTTAATTCCATTACTTCTCCTGTACTATAATTAATCAACCATTCTCTCTTTGTTTCCCCATAATTTTCTAAGCTTGTACCTTTTGGTATATAGTACCATCCTGTCCCATATATTTGTTTTGTTTCATTTATTGATATTATTTTCCAGTTATCCCCATTAGCTAATGTCCTATCTATTAACTCTTCTCCTATATTATATTTTTCATCTTCTGATAGTTTTTTATTTATCATTGTTAATTGTAAAGCTTCTTTCTCTGATGAAATTTGTGTTACATCTTTTGCCCTTTGAGCTTTCATAAGTATCCCATTATCACCTGTTAGCATCGAAATTGATACACCTGCTAATATTAATAAGACTATTATTGTAATAACTAACGCAATAAGTGTTATTCCATTATTTTTCTTTAGTTTTTTCATTTCATTCATTCCTTTCCTTTTCTATTTTTATTTATTTTATAACAAATTGTTTTAAAAATCAATATAACATTTTGTTTTATTTTATAATTTTTTTGAATATTGGAAAGGATATTAATATGAAAACTCGTATTAGAAATTTAAGAGAAGATAATGATTTAACTCAAAACGAATTAAGTAATTATTTAAATATTTCGCAAGTAGCATATTCTTATTACGAATTAGGTAAACGAAACATTCCTTTAGAGTTACTTTCAAAACTTGCAGATTATTATAATACTAGCATAGATTATTTATTATATAGAACAGACAATATAAAACCATATCCAAAATCGAAAAAATAAGACGATTAGGTTATAAACCTTTTCGTCTTATATTTTAAGCTCTAATTCAAAATAAAATTCTACTCCATCTTCTTTGTTTATTACTCCATAACTATTTCCATAATTACTCATTATAGCTTTTACAAAAGCTAATCCTATTCCTGTTCCACCATCTTTTCTATTTCTTGATGCATCCACTTTATAAAATCTATTCCATATTCTATTTAGGTGCTCTTCTGCTATTTGTTGCCCTGTATTAAATACTTTAACTCTTACTTTATTTTTTTCTACATCTACAACATTTTCTATTTTTATTAGTTTCTTACCGTTCACTTCTTCCACATGTTTTATAGCATTTGTAAAATAGTTTGAAATAACTTGCTCGATATAGAAATCATCTGCTATTACATTTATTTCATCTGGCGTTTCTAATTTTACTTCTACTTTCTTTTCATCTAGCATCATTTGTGATTTTCTGATTACTTCTTTTTCTACTTCTACAATATTAAATGTATCATCGCTAAATTCTCTTCTTCCATATTCGAGTTTCATAAGTTCTAATAATTGTTTTACTAGCTTATCCATTTTGTTAGTTTCATCCAAAATAACTTCTGCATAAAACTTCCTACTTTCTTCATCTGAATTTACATTTTCAAGTAAACCTTCACTATAACCTTGTATTAAAGCTATTGGTGTCTTTAACTCATGCGATACATCTGAAATAAAGCTTTTCCTCATTTCATCTAATTTAGATTTTTCTTCAATATCTTTTTCTAGTTCTATATTTGTTTCTCTTAATTGCTTAATAGTTCTTTCTAGTTTATCTGACATTAAATTTATACTTTTACCAAGGTTGTTTATTTCATCATCTGCATCTGTTGTTCTGTATTTATGACTAAAATCTAAGTTTGCCATTTTCTTTGCTATAGAATTTAATTCTAATATCGGATCTGTAAACTTTCTTGATACATATGAAACTATAACTGCTGATATTAATATTGCAAATCCGGCCATTAAATACAAGAAATTATTTGAAATTTTCACACTTTCTTGTATAGAATTTATCGGAATTCTTATATATAATAAATAACCATTATCTAATTTTGCCGCAAGTAATATATACGTAAGACCATTTTTAGTATCTTTTATTCTACTAATAACAAAATTATTATTTTCTTCTATTATTTCTCCATCTCCTGTATCAAATCTACTTGTCATTTCATTCATTTGTCCATATGCTGAAAAGAAATCTTTATTCGATGTATATACATTTACATTTTGATCATTTCTTATTAATATATCAAAATTATTACTAATGGCCATTTGCTCTAATTCACTTGATAAATCTCCCTGTGCTCCATTATTATAATACTCATTTACAGTCATATACACAGATTTTAAAGCATTTCTCTTACTATATAAATAAAATTGTCCAAAAACAAAATTATTAACTAATATTAAAAATATAATAATTCCTATTATAATAAAAGATAATGTTAAAAACAATTTAACTCTTACTGATTTAAAAGGATTAAATTTTTTACTCATTTTTTTTACCTCTTTTATTGTTTTGTTTCGAATTTATATCCTACTCCTCTTATCGTTTTTATGTATTTTCCTTTTTTTCCTAATTTATGTCTTATTTTCTTTATATGGCTATCTATTGTTCTTGAATCTCCATAATAATCATAATTCCATACATTATTTAATATTTTATCTCTTGATAATGCTATATTCTCATTATCTACAAGATAAACTAATAATTCATATTCCCTTAAACTTAATTCAATAGCTTTGCCATCTACTTTAACTGTTCTTCCTTCTTTATCTATTTCTATTCCGTCATAATCTTTTACTTCTTTTGTATCACCATTCGTCCTTTTTAAAATCGCTTCTACTCTTGCAACTAATATTTTAGGACTAAATGGCTTTGAAATATATTCATCCACTCCAAGTTCAAATCCAAATAATTCATCTTGTTCTTCTCCTCTTGCTGTAAGCATTATAATTGGAACTTTTGATTCTTGTCTTATTTGTCTTAAAACAGACCAACCATCTAATTTAGGCATCATAACGTCTAACAATATAAGACTAATTTTATTTTTATTTTCTTCAAAAACTTCTAAAGCTTTTTCGCCATCTTCAGCTTCTAAAATACTAAACCCTTTTACAGTCAAAAAATCTTTTATTAACTTTCTCATTCTTTGTTCATCATCTACAACTAAAATACAATTGTTAATCATTTTTTCTCTCCTTCTTATTATTCACATATATTATATATTATAATTACTATTTATGTCTATAATGTGAACTAATTATAGGAAAATGAGATTTTAGATAAATTTCCAAAATCTCATTTTTACTTTTAATAAAATTTCTATTTTCTCTCTATATATACTGAAGTTGTTGGATAAGATAAATCTACTCCTAAATTATGTAATATGTTTATAATATTTTTATTTATTTTATCTTTTAACATTATATAATCATTATATCCTGTTGGTACAACAAACATATATACTAGTAAAGATAATCCGTTATCTGTTATATTTTCAAAAGATATTATTATATCGTCATCAATTACTTGAGGCTCATTCATTAACATTTCCCTTAATTTATTAGATATTATTTCCATTTGTTCTGCTGTTGTTTCTAAAGGAAATGATAAACTAAATTTATATCTTCTTTTTTCCATCTTACTCCAGTTTATTATAGCTGAATCTGCTATTGTTGAGTTTGGAATATTTACTACTGAATTTTCAAAATTTCTTATTCTAGTTGTTCTAAATGTCATATCTTCTACTGTTCCTTCATAATTAGGCGTTTGTATCCAATCTCCTACATTAAATGGTTTATCAATAAATAATACTACTCCACCAAAGATATTTTTTGCTGTATCTTGAGCTGCAAGTGTTACTATAATACCACCAATTCCTAAACCTGCAACTAAACCACTTAGATTTATCTGTAAAATTGCAAGTACTATAAATAATGCAACTATATATATTATTGCTCTTACTACTTTTAATGCAAATTCAAGCATCGAATCTTCTACATCATTTTTCCAATTTTTTCTAATTTTTTTAATTAATGTAGATTTTGTTGTAAAACTTGAGGCCAAAGCTTTTGCAAAAGCCAGAACACTTATTATTTGGAAAGCTTTTGTAACAATATTCATTACATTATCTGGTAAATTAAGTGGTTTCTTTAAAAATAAGACTGCAAGATATACTCCAAGTATTGTAATAAAAACTTTTAATGGAATATAAAATGCACTTTCTTTTATTGCTTTTTTGCTTTTAGTGTTAAATTTAAATAATTTTATTATTACATATGATATACTAGGACTTAATACCTTAAAAAGTATTATTAAACATATAGCTACAACTATATCTACAATTTGTAGTGCTTTTACACTATTTATAAAATCTACTATTTGTTCCATTTTTTCCTCCGTATAAATTGTTTTAACTCATATAGTCTCTTAGTTTTTTACTTCTACTTGGATGTCTTAACTTCCTCAAGGCTTTTGCTTCTATTTGTCTTATTCTTTCACGTGTTACATCAAATTCACGTCCTACTTCTTCTAATGTTCTTGCTTTTCCATCTTCTAAACCAAATCTTAACTTCAATACTTTTGCTTCTCTTGGTGTCAATGTATTCATTACTTCTTCTAATTGTTCTTTCAGCATCGTATACGCTGCTGAATCTTGAGGTGCTGGACTATCTTCATCTTGTATAAAGTCTCCTAAATGGCTATCATCTTCTTCTCCAATTGGTGTTTCCAATGACACTGGATCTTGTGCTATTTTTTGAATTTCCATTACTTTTTCTACTGGTATTTCCATTTCTTGTGCAATCTCTTCAGGCGTTGGTTCTCTTCCTAATTGTTGTAACAAGTGTCTTGATGTTCTTATTAATTTGTTTATTGTTTCTACCATATGAACAGGAATTCTTATTGTCCTTGCTTGGTCTGCAATAGCTCTTGTTATTGCCTGCCTAATCCACCATGTAGCATAAGTACTGAATTTAAAACCTTTTGTATAATCAAATTTCTCTACTGCTTTTATTAATCCCATATTTCCCTCTTGGATTAAATCTAAGAACAGCATTCCTCTTCCTACATATTTTTTAGCAATACTTACAACTAATCTCAAATTTGACTCTGCTAATTTTTGTTTTGCTTCTTCGTCACCTTCTAATATTCTTTTTGCTAAATCTAACTCTTGATCAAATGTTAAAAGAGGTATTCTTCCTATTTCTCTTAAGTACATTCTAACAGGATCATCTACATTTATTCCCTCATAACTTGTATCTGTTATTTCGTCTAATTTTAAGTCTTCTACTTCTTTTAAGTCTTCTATATCTGGTTCTTCATCTAAATCATCATTTAGACTTACTCCCATTTCTTCAAAAGCATCAAAAACTTTATCTATTTGGTCAGCATTTGCGTCGTCCAATTCTTTCGCTAAATCACCATATGTTATTTTTCCTTGTTCTTTTGCTTTCTTTAATATTTTATTCACTTTTTCATTTTTTATTTGTTCATCATCTTTATTTTCTTCTTTTTTGTCTTCTAACTTTTCTTCTACCTTTTTTTCTTGTTTCTTATCTAAATTTTTTTCGGCTTTTACACTCTTAGTTGTTTCTTCTTTAGCTTTTGTTTTTGGTTCTTTTTTAGCTTTATCTTCTACTTTTTCTTCACCTTTTTTAGTTTTCTTTTCTTTGCTTTCTTTTACATCTGTTTTCTTACTTTTTTCTGTACTTGCTTTCTTTTTAGTTGTTTTTTTGTTTTCTTCTAAATTTTCTTTAACTTCTGCTTCCTCTTTCTTTTTCGCCATTTTCCTTTTCACCCCTATTTCATTTTAGCTAATCTAACAATAATTTCGCTTAGCTCTTTTCCTAATTTATTTTTTTCTTCTTGTGATAAATTTAATTCCCTATTTTCTAATGTTTCTAAAATCTTAAACTTTCTATCGTTTAATTTATCCTTTTCATAACTTCTCATTACATCATCTATAGCTTTTTCTACATCATCTATTTCATAGTCATCAGCTAAGATTTCAGTTATATGACTTTGTTCTTCTTCTCCTAATTCATCTAAAATTCCATTAATATTACTATTTCCTTTTTCTAATTCTTCATACAGTTTTTGTGCAATTTTCTTATTTGTTTCATCTTTAAAGTCTTCTACTGTTATATTTTGTTTTATTATCTGATAAATATTTAAATCTCCATTAAGTAATATTGCAAGAACTGTATTTTCTCTTCTTTTTACTGCTTCTGGTACTTCCATTTTAGGAACTTTTACATGTCTTACTACTGGTTTTGCCTTTTCTAAAACCTTATCTCCTTGTTTATTTTCATATGTTAATTTGTTTACTTCCGCATAAATTGCTTCCTTAGATATTTCGTATTCTTTAGATATTTTCTCGATATATACTTCTTTTTCTATGTTATTATCTACTTTTGAAATTAATTTTGCGATTTCGTTTAAAAATTTTATTTTGTCGTTTGTATTATTTAAGTCAAGATTTTGTTTTAATAATTTTACTTTGAATTCAATAATTGAAAGAGCTTTGTCTACTAAGCTTTGAAATCTTGCATTACCATATTTGATGATATATTCATCTGGATCTTTTGCACCTTCCATTTGAAGTATTCTAATATCACACCCCATATTTTGTAATATATCTACTGCTCTAATTTTAGCTTTTAGTCCTGCTTCGTCTGAGTCAAAACTTAATATTATTTGTTCTGATGTTTTTCTAAGTAGCCAACCTTGTTGTTGAGTTAAAGCTGTTCCGAAGTGGCGCTACTACATTAGATATACCTCTTTGATGAAGTGATATTACATCCATATACCCTTCTACTATTAGCAACCTTTTTTTGATATCTTTTGATTTTTTAGCTACATTTAATCCAAATAAATTTCTACCTTTGCTAAAAACTATATTTTCTGGTGAATTTATGTATTTGGGCTTAGAATCATCCAATACTCTTCCACCAAATGCAATAACTCTTCCTCTTGCATCACATATTGGAAACATCAGTCTATTTCTATAACGGTCTATATACCTTCCATTATCATTTCTATTTACTAGACCTGATTCCAATATCTCTGGTTCTTGAAACCCTTCTTTTTTTAATGCTTGGTATAATTCATCGAATTTTCCTGAAAAACCTATTCTAAATGATTTTAAGATATCATTACTTAGCTTTCTTTTCTTTACATATTCTTGTGCTATTTTCGCATTTGGCCTATATAAATTTTCATGATAATACTGAGCTGTAAATTCATTTACCTTATAAACCTTTGTTTTCAATTCTTCTCTTGCTGCATCTGCATGATTCTCAAATGTAGGTAATTGTATATTAGCTCTTTCTGCTAATATTTGTACTGCCTCTACAAAATTAATTCCTTCTATTTTGCTTAAGAAAGTAAAAACATTGCCTCCTACTCCACATCCAAAGCAATGAAATATTTGTTTATCTGGTGAGACAGAAAAAGAAGGTGATTTTTCATTATGGAATGGACATAATCCAAAGAAATTTCTTCCGCTTCTTTTTAAATGCACATACTGTGAAATTACATCTACAATATCATTAGCTTGTCTAACTTCTTCTATTGTTTCGTCGCTATATCTTGGCATTTCTCCCTCACTTTCTTACAAATTCTTTCTTTTTTTATACACACTTATATTATTCGACGTGTTTTACATAAATCCTTCCTTTATTACAAAAAAATGTTATTTTTTGTAACATTATTCACATATTATACCCAATAATTATATGCAATTAAAACATAAAAGATGAAGAAATTATTTTCTCCATCTTAATTTTTGCTTTGAACTAAAACATTATGATATGCAACTGTTTTATCATAATTTGCTTTTACTTCGTCTGATGTTAATACTTTATTATATAATCTACAAGCATATATATCTACTTTTGAATAATGTTCTGTATATGAGCCATGTGCATCTCCTTGCACACGAAATCCTATTGTAAAAGGTGTATTATTATTTGTCAATTCTCCTCCAACCATCCACTCATGACTACAAGTAGTTGAACCGACAAATTCTCCATTCCAATACAAAGATACTGTATTTTTCTCAATATCAACTGTCATTGTTAAATATCCTCCTACATCTGAATTAAAACTTCCACCGCTTCCTTTTCCTATCCAATGTGGTCCTACAGCATAGTCTGTCCATTCTGATTTACTTTCCAAATAAGACATACAACACATAAACTTTTCATTTTGGAAGTATGTTCTAAATCTATTTCCAAACACATTTTGATTTGTATCTCCTTTTATTGTCTTACTCAACATAGAAACACTGCTCTCATCACTTTTAGCATAAAACTCAAATGTCAAGCCATTTTCTATATTTACATCTGGTTGAGGATATACTTCTATATAATCATCTACTCCGTCTAATTTAAACTCTGTTTCATTCCAACCATATCCATCTCCTTCTTTTATTCCATATACTGTTACTCCTTCTCCCCAAGAATTGCTATCTCCCATATTTATTGGGTCTGCATTTAATATTATATTATCTGTTACTGCCAAGTTTTCTCCATATGCTAATTTTACATATCCTTCTTCTGGTAATTTTATTACTTTTCCTGTTTCATAATCTATTACCCATTCATATTTTGTTTCTCCATAATTTTCTAAATTAGTTCCTTTTCCTACAAAGTAACAATTATCTCCATATACAATACCTGTATCATTTACTGATACTATTTTCCAATTATCACCATTGGCAAGTGTTCTATCCCTTAATTCTTCTCCTATATTATATTTTTCATCATCTGACATCTCTCTATTTATCATTGTTAACTGAATAGCTTCTTTTTCTGACGCTATTTCTGTTTCCTCTTTTGCATTTTGTGCTTGTGTAAGAATTCCATTATTGCCTGTTAACATCGCAATTGAAACACTAGCTAAAATTAATAAAACTATAATAGTTATCACTAAAGCTATAAGTGTTATTCCTTTTTCTTTCTTTTGTATTTTTTTCATTTCATCTTCCTCCTAAAAATCTAATTCTTTTTTATTTTACACGTATAACGCGTAAAAGTCAATACACGTAAAAAGAATATTTTATAATTTTTCAGAGGTGAGTTTATGGATTTACGAATACGTGATTTAAGAGAAGATAATGACTTAACACAAACAGAAATTGCTAAATTATTAGGTTGTACACAACAAACTTATTCAAGATATGAAACAGGTGAAATTACAATTGATATTAATAGCTTAATTACACTTGCAAAATTCTATAAGACTTCTATTGATTATTTAGTAGGATTATCTGACAAAAAATAAACACATGAATTACTATTTCATGTGTTTATTTTCTTATAAATTCTATTCATTTAATAACATCATTTTTTCATCTAGTTTATTAATTGTTTTTGCACAATTAACCCATTCTTTTGCCTTCTTCTTACTAGGCTCTTCATTAGGTTTATACTTCATTTTGTGTTCTAAACTAGACCAAAAATCCATTGCCATTGTTCTTATTTGTACCTCTACTTTAACATAGATTAATTGTTGTGATAGCATTACTGGTACTCCTAAGATTATATGATATGCTGAATATCCACTCTCTTTTGGTTGTGTAATATAATCCTTTTCTTTTAAAGTTTCAATTCCCGGTATACTTTGAATCAAGTTTTTTATTGAGTAAATATCTTTCTGTAATGGACATACTACGCGTATACCTGCAATGTCATTTATGTTCTCAATCATTTCTCTATATGTTAATTTACATTCCTTTTTTTTCATTTTTTGAATAATACTTTTTGGCGATTTAATTCTTGTATTTACATGGTCAACTAAATCATAATCATAAAATGTTTTAAATTCTTCTTTAAAAATTTCTATTTTTGTATCTAATTCTTTAATTGCCATTTTGTAAATAAACATAAGTTTCTGAAATGTTACATCCTTTTCCTCTATTTTTCCATTGTAGTCTAGAAAATTCTTCAGGTTAATTAAATCTGTACTTTCCTCTTCAATTTTCATACACATTCAACTCCTTTTTTATGGTTTTATGTATGTTCTTATTTAGTATATGCTTATTCTAACCATATATTGTTTCTAAAAGGTATTTTAAATGTGTCTTTTTAGTGAATTAATTTTTTCTTAATATTGTCTTCCCCAAACTACCATTGTATCAGCTTTTTTACCACAACATACACATGTATCTGATATATGTTCTTGTTCAAATGGTATACATCTAGATGGTGCTCCTGTTAATTCTTTTACTTTATCCTCACATTCTTGTGAACCACACCACATTGTTTTTACATATCCTTGATTTTCTTCTAGGTTCTTTTTCAACTCATCCATATTATGAGCTACTGTTGTTTTGTTTGTCATTCTTTCTTTACAAATATTAAACATATTTGTATGTATATCTTTTAATAATTTTTCTATTTCTTCTTCTAAATTATCAAGACTTACAGTAACCTTTTCAAAAGTATCTCTTCTAGTTATAGTCACTTCATTATTTTCTAATTCTTTTGGTCCCATTTCAACTCTAACTGGTACTCCTTTCATTTCCCCGTCATTGAATTTATAACCAACAGAATAATTATCTCTATCATCTAATTTTACTCTGAATTTTTCTTTTAATTTTCCTTCTAGTTTTCTTGCCTCTTCTAATACATTTCCTTTTTCTTGTGCTATTGGAACTATAACTACTTGTATTGGTGCAACATATGGTGGTAATTTTAATCCTCTATTATCTCCATGTGCCATTATTACTGCTCCAATTAATCTAGTACTTATTCCCCAAGATGTTTGATACGCATATTCTTGTTCACCATTTCTATTTTGAAATTTAACATCAAATGGTTTTGTAAAGTTTTGTCCAAAATAATGTGATGTTCCTCCTTGTAAAGCCCTTCCATCATGCATTAATGTTTCTACAGTATATGTTGCTTCTGCTCCTGCAAATTGTTCCTTTTTAGTTTTTCTTCCTTTTAAAACTGGTATTGCAAGTAAATTTTCTATAACATCAGCATATACTTCTAACATATCTAATGTAAATTTTTTAGCTTCTTCTGCTGTTTCATGTATTGTATGTCCTTCTTGCCATAAAAATTCTCTTGAACGTAAGAATGGTCTTGTTTCTTTTTCCCATCTTAAAACACTACACCATTGATTATATAAAAACGGTAAATCTCTCCATGAGCTTAGCCATTTAGAATACATTGTTGAAAATATTGTTTCTGAAGTAGGTCTTACACATAGTTTTTCTTCTAATTCTTCTTCTCCACCTATTGTAACCCATGCCACTTCAGGTGCAAATCCTTCGACATGGTCCTTTTCTTTACTTAGTAGACTTTCTGGTATTAAAACTGGCATAGAAACATTTTCTACTCCAAGTTTTTTAAAACTTTCATCTGCATATTTTTGTATATTTTCCCATATTGCATATCCATATGGTCTTATTGCTATAAATCCTTTTACTGCTGTATAATCAGCAAGTTCTGCTTTTAATACTATGTCTGTATACCATTGTGCAAAGTTTTCATCTATATCTGTTATATCATTAACAAATCCTTTTTTCTTACTCATAAAATTCCCTCCAACTTTCTTTTTAATCATTTTCTTTAAAAACTTCTACCTCTTCCCTTTCGGGCATTGGAGCCTCCGCTGGACCTTCTTTTGTTTCATTTTCTTCTATTATATCATCTATTACTATTTGTTTATTTTCATCTAATTTATATCTTGGAAGTTCTGGCAGGTCATTTAATGATGAATACCCAAACATTTTTAAGAATTCATCTGTTGTTTTATATGACATTGGTTTTCCTGGTAAATCTACTTTTCCTGCTTCTGTTATTAATCCATATTCTAATAACTTATATACACATGCATCTGCTGATACTCCCCTTATTGCTTCTATCTCCGCTCTTGTAATTTTAGGGTTATATGCAATTATTGATAATGTTTCTAATGCTGCTGTTGATAAGTTTGGTTTATTTCTTTTATCTAATACTGGATATACATATTCATACATATCTTTTTTTGTGCATAATTGATAAGAGTCATCGACTTTTATTAACTCGATACCTCTATCTTCGCTTTTATAATCATTTTGCATACTAGATATTATTTCATCTATCTCATCATTAGAAATTTCTAATGCTAACATTATTTCATTTTTAGTAACTTCTCTTCCTGCTGCAAAAAGTATTGCTTCTATTTTTGCTTTTGTCTCATTAATTTGCATATAAAATCCCTTCTTATCATTATTAAAAGTTCTTTACTATTATGTCATGAATTTAGCTATATGTCAATATTTTTTGAATATCTTGCCTTTTTAATTTTGTTGTGATAATATATAGAAAACATTTTACGGAGGTAATTGTTATGGATGAAAATAAAAAAATTGAAGTTGTTAATGGCGATGGTTCAAACCTAAATATTTCCCCAGCTTATGACCACCTAAATGCTGGTACTCCTACTCCTTCAAGTAAGAAACCTAAAAATATTGTTGTTCCTAAATCTATGAAGGAAAAGGAAGAAGATGGCAAAGATGAAAAAGAGAAAGGCACAAAAAAAAATGAAGACAGCGATAAATAAAAAAGTGCTATAGTAATACAGCACTTTTTCTTATCTCTTCTCATTACTTTATTTTTTCATCAAAACAAATTTTACAAATTCAAGTTATTAATCTTGTTTATTTTTTCTTGTTTTTTATCTTCCGTTATAGTATACATTTTTTCAGAATTATTCCATTTATATCCAAATAATCTTAAAATTGCTTTTGCTTCATCTTTGCTTACATCTAATTCTTCTGATAAAATATTATAATTCCATTTATTTTTTCTATAAATATATAATACAAAATTTTGCGGCCTTGGTATTTTTTTATGAAAAATATTTTTAATTAAATCTATAAAACCTATAAATCCACCTATTGTTGATATTATTTCTAAACATGGATATATTTTATTCCATAAGTCTATTACCACATCAATTATCCCGTATACCACCTGCTTGAGGATATCCATATTCAAGTTGTATACCATCATCTAGATTTATTTTATTTGTTCTTATAAAGTCATCTATTGTAACATCATCAAAATCACATTCCCACTCAACCTTTTGATTCTTATTTATAATAAAAGGTATTTTATCTTCTAAACTTATCAATTCATTACTAGTAGTTCCATAATATTTATCAAATGAAATACTTATATTTTTTAGTTCTATTTTTTCCCTTAAATCATTTAAGGAATCATTTTTTTCCATTTGAATATTATAATATTCTGGGTTATATTTAGGATTCTCAAATTTTTTGATAACATCTACTGCAATTATTTTTATAACCATACTATTTTCTCCTCTTAAAATAAATATAAAAAACTCTTAGTTTAAACGATATTTGTTTTAATCTAAGAGTTTTATAAAACTATTCCTCTTCAGGTGCTCCTACTGGACAAACACCAGCACATGTACCACATGAAATACAAGCTGATTGATCTATTTCAAATTTGCTGTCTCCTTGTGATATGCATCCTACTGGACATTCAGCAGCGCAAGCTCCACAAGAAATACATTTATCTGTTATTTTATATGCCATTTATTTCACCTCCTATAAATACTTTTCCACTTACTATTCTCTATTTGTGATTTCTTCTAATTTTAATAACTCGTCCCATCTTCTATCTACTTCTTTTTGGAATTCTTCAATCATCCACTCATTTCCTGGTTTAAACATATGTTTAAATCTTTTTTGTGGTTTCAAAAATTCTTCTATTGGTAATTTTTTAGCTGGTTTATAATTAATCTTATATTTTCCATCTACTACTTCGTATAATGGCCAATAACATGTTTCTACTGCTAATTTATTTATTTGCATTAACATATCTGTTGGATATCCCCATCCTCTTGGGCATGGTGCTAATACATTTAAGAAACATGGTCCTTCTGTATAAATTGCTTTTTCTGCTTTTTCATATAAATCTTTGAAATTCATATAACCTATAGTTTGTGCAACATATGGCAAATGATGTCCTGCCATTATTGCTGTTAAATCTTTTCTTTGTTGCATTTTTCCAGGAATAACACTTCCTGCTGGTGATGTTGTTGTATCAGCAAAATGTGGCGTTGCAGATGAACGTTGTATACCTGTATTCATGTATGCACCATTATCATAACATACATAAACCATATCATGTCCACGTTCCATTGCTCCTGATAAACTTTGGATACCTATATCATAAGTTCCTCCATCTCCACCAAATGCAATAAATTTTGTTGTATTATCTATTTTTCCTTGTTGTTTCATAGCTTTATATGCTGCTTCTGCTCCTGAAAGTGTTGCTGCTGCACATTCAAAAGCTGTATGGATAAATGAATCTGTCCATGATGTATATGGATACATAAATGTTGAAACTTCCATACATCCAGTTGCTACTGAAACAACTGCATGATCTTCTGGTTTTAAAGCTCTCATTATCATTCTAGCTGCTGGTGGAGCTCCACAACCAGCACACATTCTATGTCCTGATGTAAACCTTGAAGGTTTATTTGCAACTACTTCTTTTAGATTGTAAGGCATTATTCTTCAGCCTCCTTTCTTAATCCTAGATATCTATAAGGATTCTTTACTTCTCCTGTTTTTTCAATTTCAAATAAGTCATTATATACTTTTTCAATTTCATCTTCTCTAGTATCTCTACCACCAATACCATAAACATAGTTTACAGCTGGTACATGTTTATTATTTACATACATAGCACTTGTTACATCTTCAAATAATGCTCCACCTGCAGCATTTAATGAATCTGCTTTATCAAGTATTGCCACTGCTTTTAGATGACTTAGAGTTTCTGCTATTTCATCTACTGGGAATGGTCTAAATACACGTAGTTTTAATAGACCAACTTTTTGTCCTTTTTCTCTTAATTTATTTACAACTGCTTTTGTTGTTCCTGCAGTTGAGTTCATACAAACAATTGCAACTTCTGCATCTTCCATTTTATATTCTTCAAATAATCCATATTTTCTTCCTGTCATTTTTTCAAAATCTTTTGCTACATCTAAGATTACTTGTTTAGCATTTTTCATAGCTTCTGCTTGTTGTGCTTTATGTTCAAATAAATAACTTTGAACATCTAATGGTCCTACTGCTATTGGTTCATCTTGATTTAGTAAATAATGTTTTGGATGATATTCTCCAACAAATTCTTTTACTTTTTCATCTTCTACTAATTCTATATTTTCAATAGAATGTGATGTGATGAATCCATCTTGACATACCATTAATGGTAACATTACATTTTCATTTTCTGCAATTCTATGTGCCATTAAAGTATTATCATATGCTTCTTGGTTATTTTCTGAGAATAACATTATCCATCCTGCGTCTCTTACTCCCATTGCATCTGAATGATCGTTGTGTATATTTAATGGTCCTGATACAGCTCTGTTTACTAATGATAAAACAATTGGTAATCTTAAACTAGAAGCAATGTAAATCATTTCCCACATTAATGATAAACCATTTGCAGATGTTGCTGTCATTGCTCTTGCACCTGCTGCTTCTGCACCAATACAAGCTGACATAGCACTATGCTCACTTTCAACAGCAACAAATTCTGTATCTACTGCACCATTTGCTACAAATGTTGAAAAGTATTGAGGTATTTCTGTTGATGGTGTTATAGGAAATGCTGCTACTACATCTGGATTAATTTGTCTCATAGCTGTTGCAGCTGCTTCATTACCACTTAATCTTTCTCTTATACTCATATATTCCTCTTCCTTTCTATTTTTATTCTTCTTCTTTCATTTCTATTGCTCCAAATGGGCAAACTTTTGCACATACTCCGCATCCTTTACAATAGTCATAATTAAAATCTTCTCTTTTCATTTCTTCATTTACTGGTATTGCATCATCTGGGCAAACTGGGAAACAAAGTCCACATTGCTTACATTTATCGCTTAAGAATACAGGTCTTACACTTCTCCAGTCTCCTGTTTTGAATTCTCTAGCATTACCAGCTTCATAAATATCTCCACCTGGAGTCATTTTCTCCATTGGTGTACTTGGATTTATATTTGTCATATCTTTTTAACCTCCTTTAGAGCCATTTCTAAAGCTTTCATGTTTCCATCTATTACTTCTGGCTTTTTAGCAAATTTATGTTTAAATGATTCTTTCATATCTTCTATTAATTCTTCGTCTGTCATTATTCCACTTACTTTTACAATTCCAGCAAGCATTGGAGTATTCGGAAAATATCTTCCTAAAGTTTCTAAAGATATTTTTCTTGCGTCTAATGTGTAAACGTCTCCTTTATATCCTTTTAACTCTTTTCTAAGTACTTCTGCTGGCTTTGTTGTATTTATTAATATTGCTCCATCTTCTTTTAATCCGGCTGTTACATCTACTGACTCAAGTAGTGTGTCATCTACTACTACAACATAATCTGGATAATAGATATTACTATGAATTGTAATAGGTTCATCACTTATTCTGTTGTATGCTGTGATTGGTGCTCCCATTCTTTCTGGTCCATATTCAGGGAATCCTTGAATATATTTTCCTGTGTTAAATGCTGCATCTGCTAAGAGTAAAGAAGCTGTCTTTGCACCTTGTCCACCTCTACCATGCCATCTAATTTCTATCATGTTACTCATATTCATTTAGCCTCCTTTTCAAAATTTATATATAATTTTCTACACGCTTAGTATATTCCCAAAACCTCTTGTTGTCAAGAATATTTATATAATTTGACCAGTAAGTTTTGAATAAAATCTCATTACTTTTTTTATTTAATAACATTAGTATATTTTACATTTATCCAAGGAATTCATAACCTTCGGGTTATGAGTAAAGCTCGTAAAGTATTGGTAAATCTGATTTTGAGCTGTATTTGTTGGTATATTTGGTGTGCCCAATTTTTTGACTTTGTAAATTTATGTGATTTTGGTTCATTTTTGGTCAGTTGTGTGCCCATTTTGAGCCCAATTTGCTTAGACTGTTAAAACTTGCTTTCTACAGTCTAAGTATGCAAAATTTTTGAAGAAAATTTTGTAATTCATTTAGATTTATGGAGGTTTTGATTATGAATAGAAAATGTTTTTGTTGTTTTAATAATATGAATACAAATAATGATGATAATAAAGATAATAAATTATTAAAAGATTGGCTGGAATTTAGATTTGAAAAATTGGAAACTAATTTAACTGACGAAGATAAAAAACATGCTCTTAATTATGATACTTTTTGTGAAAAGATTCTTGATGTTATTCCTGATAAAGATTCTGATTATGTTTCTGATATTCTTGATGATTTTAGAGAAGAGCTATTAACTCATTGTGTTTATTGGAATGAGAAGTATTATAAAACTGGTATTATAGATATAATCACTTTATTAAGATTCTAATTATAAAAAAAGTGTGATTAGATAAAACTTAAATCTATCACACTTTTTTCTTTATTCTTTTTTTATAGCTCCAATATAAAAGCCTATCATTCCACTAAATCCTATTAATATAATTGGAATAATATAAAACAATATGTTACTCATCCCTAATATAATCATTGAACTTATCAGTATAAATGTTAATATTATTATAAACAATATAAAGCTTCTTATAGGATGAATTGTTATGTATGATTTCAATGGCATATCTATATTAATTGCATATTTATCTACAATTTGCTTTATATTCATAATTAATAAATATATTATTACTAAAATTACCCATTTAAAATATATAACTTCCTCTGTTTTACATTTAAATTTTTCTATAATAAACAAATCTAAATTAAATTTGTTCTCGAAAATAATTAAATATATAAAACAAATAATTACAATATAACTCACTATTTTATTTAACTTATTTCTCATTTTACCCCATCCCCAAAATTCTATCATAATTTCTTAATTGCTTATCACAAACAATAGATACATTTTTTCCATCTTTTCTATCAAATTCTATTCTGAGTGTTGTCATATATTCATTATAATCTTTATTGTTATATATTAAATCAACATATTTATAAACCCTTTCTGACATACCTTCATCCAAAGACAATTCTAATTCTACTATATATTTTTCCTTATTTCCTTGAATATATGAATCTAATTGATATAATGTTTGATTTTCTATTCCTTTCATTTCTATTCCACATATAATATTGTTACTCTCATCTCTAAAAACAGGATATTGTATAGCAAATTCTCCTTTATTTATTAACTCAATATATAATTTTTGCTTCAAATCCGTTTCATAATTTCCACCAAGCTTACAATAATATTTTACTTTGTCTGGTTTGTCAACAGAAACTATTTTCAACTTAGGACTTTCTTTTTCTTCTTTTTCTTTAAAATGTTTATTTAATGTTATTATAATACCAAATGCTGTTAATGTTATACCTAATATACTACTAATATAATTTACCCATGTTTCTGATGATATATTTATTCTTTTTGATAAATCTAAGATTCTTAATATTATTGTAATTAATGCTTCTGAACCTAATGTAGCAATTACAATATATTTTATTGGATTTCTTTCAAATTTTTGAGTTCTAAATCTATAAATTTTTCCATATTCTATTGAATTTTTTATGTCTAATTCGTAAATGAAAATCACTAATAAAAAAATAGCTAGTTTTACTAGTATATCAAAATATACATTATTTATATGCGTTACATAGATAATTAGATTCCTTATCATATTTTCTGTTGGTAATATAAATATCACTAATGTTAAAATTATTAGTAATGTTATTTTATATAATATTGTTTTCATTTTATTCCCTTCTTTTCTCATACTAAATCCTATAAAAAGCAAAATAATCCTGTAATTTTAAAAATCACTTTCATACTTTGCTTTTCGTCTGTATCAATTATTTCTTTTTATTAATTCTTCTACAACTTTATATGCTGCTGTATAAGGATTACAATTTTCATTATCTAATGCTTGTTCTAAATCTAAATAATGCTCTTCAACCTTTTTAGCATTTTTTATAGCATTATCTGTTTTATCTTTTAAAATAGGATATGTATTCATATTTTTGGTATATCCTTTTATTTTATCTTTTATATCATTTTGAACTTCTTCACTTGAATGGTATGTCTTTGTTGTATAGCCGAAATGTAACCTGTACCAATATTCAAATGTTGGAGTTGAAGTTATAAATTCAACTCCATTATCTATAGCTAACTTCTTAGCTTTATCAATCTGACTTTGTTTATTTTGATTTACGTCCGTATCTAAAACCACATAATACTTATCATCATCTTCTCTTCCAATTTCTTTGTCTATAAAATTTAATAAATCACTAACAATTCCAACTGGATCTGTGCTATTTCCAGTAGAAAATTTTATAATACATTTTCTGCTATTAAAGTTTTTAAAGTAAATCTCTTCTGTTTTATTATTTCCTTCACAACCTATTACAATAATAGGTCTTCTCTTTCTATTTTGCCTGTTTCTTCCTCTTTGTTTAAAACTTTCTAATCTTCCCATAAGCTATCACCTGTAGCCACAAAAGGAATCGCTCCATATCTTCCATTTAAATACCCCTTTTGGAT
>CALXEW010000024.1 GCA_944387435.1 uncultured Clostridia bacterium
ATTTTGCTATATAATATCCTCCTGATAATTTTACCTTTTCTATAAATTCTTCTATGTCTTTTGCATGTGCATTTACTATTACATCCTCTTTCATATCTTCTATAAAATAAGTTTGACTGTCATTATCAGTCTTTAGTTTTTCTTTAGGCTCTATTTTTGACATTTCTTCATTTATTGTACCATCTTTATTAAATACATATCTTCCTAAAGTTATATTAAATGTTGTTCCATCTTCTTTTTTTATTTTCTCTCCTACAGGTATCCATACGAATTGACTCCCTATCGTTTCTCCATAGGTTACATCTTCTATTACTATTCCATCTTCTACATTATCTTTTGGGTTTACCACTCTAAAACCAGCTGGCACTACTATTTTATTTCCTAGGCTATCTTGAGTAATTGTATTATTGGTTTCATCTCCGGTTATTGTTTCTAAATTCACTCCGATGTTAGTATTTATATATTGTTCATAATTATCTAAAGCTATCTCTTCATTTATTTGTGCCTTTTCCGTTTCTTCTTTTGCTTTCTTTGCTTGTGAAAGTATCCCATTTTCTCCTGTTAACATTGCAATACTTACTCCTGCAAGAATAATTAAAACAATAATTGTCAATACTAGTGCTATAAGTGTTATTCCTTTTTCTCCTTCGTTTTCTCTTAATTTAAACATTTGTATATCTCCTTTTCTTTTATTTATTTAAGTTAGAAGATATTTTAAAAGCAAAAAATATAAGTATTAACAAATTAATGCGAGATACAAATACTGACTTTAAGGTACTAAAAAGATTACTAACTGGAGAACTAGTTAGATTTGATATCTTTGTTATTGCAAGGCTTTGTGATTATTTTAATTGTACAATTAATGATATAATTGAATATATTCCATCAAAAAAACAGTAAAATTTCATTTACTGTTTTTCTTATTTTGAAACAAAAAAGCCCTGTCCCCTATTGTTTCAAATTCTTTCTTCTTAGCTGACCACATGCTGCATCTATATCTGAGCCTAACTCTCTTCTTATTGTTGCTACTATTCCATTGTCATTTAGATAATCTCTAAATTTCATTATATGCTCATTTGAGCTTTTTGTATATGCTCCATTTTCAATCTTATTTATTGGAATTAAGTTTACATGGCAGAGCATTCCTTTTAATAATTTAACTAGTCCTTTTGCATCTTCTAGATTATCATTATTGTCTTTTGCTAAAGCATATTCAAAAGATATTCTTCTATTTGTTTTTGCAATATAATCTTTACAAGACTGTATTAATTCTTCTATTGGATATGCGTCATTTACTGGCATCATTTTGCTTCTTTTTTCATTAGTTGTTGCATGTAATGAAATAGATAAAGTACATGGAATGTTTTCTTCTGCCAATTTATATATTTTAGGAACTAGTCCACTAGTTGAAATACTAATATGCCTTGCTCCTATACTTAACCCTTTTTGATTATTTAATATATGAATTGTATTTATTACATTATCATAATTATCTAGAGGTTCTCCTATTCCCATAAATACTACATTTGATATTCTTAGATTTTCATCTTGTTCAACTGCAAGTATCTGTTCTACAATTTCACCTGAAGTCAAATTTCTAATAAAGTTTATTCCAGTAGATGCACAGAACTTACATCCCATTTTACAACCTATCTGAGATGATACACAAATACTATATCCATGGTGATAACTCATTAATACTGTTTCTATCGCATTCCCATCTAATACATCAAATAAATATTTAATTGTTCCATCTTTAGATACTTGTTTTTTCAATATATTAAAATTACACATTGTATAATTTTGTTTTAATTTTTCCCTTAATTCTAAAGATATATTAGTCATTTCATCAAATGTTTTTACTTTTTCTTGGTAAAGCCATTTAAATATTTGCTCTGCTCTAAATGGCTTTTCTCCTAAATCTACTAATTCTTGTTTTAGCTCTTCTAAATTATAATCTTTGATATTTTTCAACTTCATTACCTCTTATTTCTATTTTTCTTTCACTGATTATTATTGATATATACTTCTTCTCCATTTTTCCATGTACTACAAACTTTAATTTCTTTCAATTTTCTTTTGTCGACAGTTAACGGATTTTCACTTAGTATTACTAAATCTGCTATTTTTCCAACCTTTATACTTCCTTTTGTATCTTCTTCAAAATACTGATATGCTGCATTTATTGTTACTGCTTTTAATGCACTATATACATCTATTTTCTCTTCTTCACCTAATACTACTCCATTTTTTGTTTTTCTATTTACTGCTATATCTATTGTTTCTAACATATTAGGTTCTAATACTGGTGTATCTTGATGAAATGTAAACATAAGACTATTTTCTAAAGCATCATTTGCAGGGCTAATTTTATATGCTCTTGTTCCTAAATTCTTTAAATGCACATCTCCCCAATAATAAATATGTGCTATAAAAAATGATGGTATTATTCCAAATTCTTTACATTCTAAAATTTGGTCATTTCTTATAGTTTGAGCATGTATCATTACTGGTCTTTGTTTTTTTATATTTTCTATCCCTTTTTCTTCCGTTTCCTTTCTTATACTTTCTATAAACTGGTCTGCTACACCATCACCATTACAATGTGAAAGTAATTGCATATTTTCTTCTATTGCTGTTTTTACAAAATTATCTACTTCAACATCTTTTTTAGAAGGATAACCTCTATATTCTTTTTCTCCTTCATATGGCCTACTTAAATATGCAGTCTTTGCTTGTGGAGAACCATCTAATATTATTTTATATCCACCTATTTTTAGATTATTTTTATATTTATTTATATAATCTTTATTTTCTTTCACAACTTTTTTATTTTCTTCTAAATCTATATAACTTACAACATCTACTTTAAATTTACTTTCTTCTGACATTTCTTTTAATAATTCAAAATCTTCTTTTTTAGTTAAACCATCTTGTACTGTTGTAATTCCATAACTTAGATATCTTTTTTGTACCTTATTTAAATTTTCTTTTTCTTCTTTTCTATCTATCTTATCTATTTTAGTTGTTTGCTTTATAAATTTAGCTTCTTCTAAATAACCTGATTTAGTTTCTTCTTCCTTTATTCCTAATCTTTCTAACCCATAACTATTAAAAACTCCCATATGTCCTGATATATGCGTTATAAGTATTGGATTATCATTTTCTAATATATCTAATTCTTCTTTTCTTGGATGTCTTTTTTCTTCTAGAAAATTATTATCATATCCTACTCCAACTATCCATTTTCCTCTTTCTATTTTATTTTCTTCTTTGTATTTTTTTAATTTTTCTACTATATCATTAATATTTTTACAATCATTTAAAGAAACATAACTTAAAGTTTTTGCATAAGCTGTTATATGACTATGTGCATCTATAAATGCTGGCATTAATGTTTTCCCTTGTAAATCTATTCTTTTTACATATTCATTAATACTTTTTTCTATTTCTTCCAAACTTCCTACTTTCTTTATTATACCATTTTCAATTAGTAAACAATCACATTTATATTCTTGATGTTCCATAGTAATTATATTACCACCAAAAAACATTACCTTTTCCATTTAACATCTCCAATTTCTTTTGGTATTACTATTTTAGAAGTGTTTATACTTCTTTTTTGCAATAAGCCTCTTAACTCCTCTTCTAAAAAATACTCTTCTTTAAAGAATATTCTAGTTAATAATTTTCTTATTTTATCAAACTTGGTTTCTTTTTTTATTATTAAACCTGTTTCCATAATACCACCTCAAAAGTAGGTTTAGATTTATATTTTATTCTTTATTTAATAACCAATTTAAAACGTTTATTTGTTTTATTCCATTATACGAAGTATATGGTGTAAAATCCATTGTTAACAAATATTTTGGATTATGATCTTTGATATTTTCAAGACTTTTAAGTTCTCTTTCTAATACTTTTTCATCCATAACAGTATATGCTACTTGATAATATTCTTCTCCTTTTTCATTTATAGCTATAAAATCTACTTCATTATTATCTACTTTTCCTACATAAACTTCATAACCTCTTCTTAATAGTTCTAAATAAACTATATTTTCTAATATATGTCCTTGGTCAGCCTTCTTACTTCCTAACAAATAATATCTAAGTCCTATATCTGAAACATAGTATTTTGCTCCACTTGAAAGCTGTTGCTTTCCCTTTATATCAAATCTATTTACTTTGTATAATATAAATGCCTCTGTAAGTGCTGATAAATAACTTTCCACTGTTGGAACTGTTATATTTCTTCCATTAGATGTCATTGAATTAGCTATTTTCGTACTTGAACATAAATTTCCAATATTATCAAACATAAATCTAACTACACTATCTAAAGCACTAATATCAGAAATTTTCTTTCTTGTTGCTATATCCTTTATTAATATTGTATTATATATTCCATCTAAATACGTTCTTATTTCTTTAGTAGTATCCAAACTTAAAGCATATGGAAATGAACTTTTAGTTATATAATCTACATATTTTTGTTGTAGGTCACTTTCACCTCTATATGATATATATTCTTCAAATGACAATGGTAACATTTTTATTTCTATATATCTTCCAAAAAGTAACGTTGCAAGCTCTCCTGAAAGTAAATTTGCATTTGAACCTGTAATATATAAATCTACATTTTTCTTTATGTATAAACTATCACATGCTCTTTGAAAATCTTCTACAATTTGCACCTCGTCCAAAAGTACATAATTTTGCTTATCGCTTACAAGTTTGCTTTTTACATAATCATATAACTCTTTATAATTCTTTATAAAATAATAATCTGCATCCTCTAAATTTATTCTTATTATTTGTTCATCTTTTATACCATTCTTCTTTAAATAATCTATATACAAGTCAAATAAAGTAGATTTTCCACATCTCCTTATTCCTGTAACTACCTTTATCAAATCTTTATCTTTAAAACTTATTAATTCTTCTAAGTACTTTTTTCTTTCTATTACCATAATATACACCTCTTTGCATCATTTTATTAATTTTATCACAATAATAGCAAAAAGTCAATTTTGTGAAATGCATTTTACAAAATCCTTACCTTTGTATCTTTTGTAAATCAAGTTTTATAAACTAAATATGGAATTTTCTTATAATTGCTGCTTTTACATCTTTTGCACATAAGAAAAAAGTAAGTATTAAATTTAAAATAGAAATACTACTTGCTACAATGCTAAGCACTTTATTTTCTATAATATTTTCACTTATTAATATTACCGGTATCATACTAAATAATACTATAATTAACTGGTAAATTGCATATTTTATAAATTTCTTATGGCTTACAATTGTAAGTATTAACATTGTAGCATTTGCTATTATAATTATTATAGGAATAGATATATTTATAGACCATTTTTGAAATCCTAATTTATAATCTATAAATACAGTAAGAAATGATATTGCAATTGCTTGAATCATTACATGCCCTGCTATATTTGTATTTTTCTTAATTGAATAAAATACTGTAATCCATATATATATAATTCCAGCATTTGAAAGAGCAGCCCATGGAACTTCAGGCATTGTTAATTTATTTATTATCACCAAAAGAAGTCCTAATATTACCGAACTTATTAGAAAAGTCTTAAATATTAAATCTCCTTTTTTACTACTTAGTTTCTTTGGATATATCATCTAAAACACCATTACTTTCTATCTCTACATTAATTTTTTTATCTTTTAAAAATTCATAGAAAAATTTTTCAATACTATTATCTTTTAGTATTGACGTAAATGTAAATACCATTTTATTTTCAAAAGTACAACTAGAACATTTTATTTTCTCAACAGGCTCTGGTGCAATAAGCATTAAGAAATAATCTATATAATCTTTATATTTACCTATTATACCTATTCTTCCAATATTTGAATATGTTATAGTCGTGTATTTTCTAATTTCTATATAACTTAATCTTACAAGTAACTTTTTAATAGCTAGTGGTACTATTTTTATAGCAAAATTATTTCCCAATTTTACATTTGCTGACATTGTTTTTATTATTTCTTCTTCTTGTAATCTTTTCTTAAAATCTTCTTTTACAAATTCTATTATTTTATCAAAAGTGATTAAATTATCTTTTTTCATTTCTGCTTCTAAAGTTATATATGAAAAGAAATTAGACATTGTCTTTGATGGAAAATATTTTTTCAAATTTACTGGTATGCATACTTTGATAGGCTTTTTTCCTTTATATTTATATTTTTTATAATTCGCTTCATAAATAGAATATATAAGAACTGCTGTTAAATACTGTGTTATAGTTGCTTCATATCTTCTACTTTCTTGTTTCAATTCTTCTAAATCAATTATTTCATGTATCGTTGAAATAGCACTAAACCCGATTTTCTTTCCTTTTAACACATATGCTTTCTTAGAAGAACTATTACCTTTAGCTTTTTTATCATAATTTTTCATATAACTATCTTCAGTGTTGTTTTCTACTATTTTCCTTGTGCTTCTTTCTTCTTTAAGTTCGTCTTTATGTATTAGCTCCAGATAGTTATAAACTATTTCTTTAAAAAACATACTTCCGCTATTTCCATCTGTTAGAGAATGGAATATATCTATATTTATTTTATTTTCAAAATAAGTTACTTTAAACAAATAATTATTATTGGTTCTAGGCTCTATATATTTACAAGGATAATCTTTTTCTTCTTCTACAACTACATTTTTAGGATTATATTCTAAATAATACCAAAAAAATCCTGCTTTCATTCTTACTTTAAATGACTTATATTGTTCTAATGCTAAATTCACCGCTTGATATAACATTTTAGGTTCTACTTTTTCTTTTAACACAGCTGACAATCTAAAAACAGTACTATATTTTCTACCTGCTGCAATTGGGAAAATTTTTGCTGAATTATCTAACCTTCTCCAATACAATTTATTCTCTTTCTTATTTTTTCTACCTTTCATTTTTAAAAGTTCCTCTCTTGAAACATTTAGGGACACCCCTAATTTCTTTCATTTACCATTTCTATTAAATCTTGATATCCTTTACTAATTAGGTCTTTATCACCTTTTTCATTTATTATCCAAATATGTCCTGCTCCATTATATTCCCTCACGTCAATATCTTTTCCTTGTTCTTTTGCTTTTTTCTCTAATACATGTACATCAGGATTTAATATATCACTAGTTCCTGTAAAAATTGTTATATCTCCTAATTTTGACAAATCCCCATCTATTGGATTTACTAAATAACTATTTATTCCATCATCACCTGCATATGCAATACCTGCTAACTTCAATGCTTCTTTATTTAATTCTTTATCTTCTTTTTGGACTTCATCTATTTTAGAGTTTGTTAATCTTACATCTAACCAAGGTGATATTAAAATTGTTTTATCTGGCATTTTTATATTTTCTCCTGATACTTTTTCAAGTAATCCTAATGCTAAACCTCCACCTGCTGAATCTCCCATTACTATTAAATCTTCAGTATCTATTTTTTGTAGTACTTCTTTATATAAAGGCTCTACCATATTATATACATCTTTATAGTTGTATTTTGGCGTTAATGGATAATCTGGAATTATTATCGTACTTTTTGTATCTATTATTAATTTTCTTATAAAATTCCAGTGATAATCACTCATCTCTGCCATATATGAACCACCATGAAAATATAATATTCTAGTCTTACTTAATTCTCCTTCTTTAGGCGTTATTATAAATACTTTTCTTCCATTAAATTCTTCTATTTTTACATTACATACATCTTCTATTTGTACAGGTTCTTTTGACTCTATATCTGTAAATTTTAAATATCCTAAAATTATTAATCCTATTCCAATTAAAATTAGTAATACTGCAAATATTATTATTGTTATTTTCTTCTTCATTTTTCCCACCTATATACTTTTTGCTTTAAATATTTTATCATATACAATACAAAAACTCAATCAAATTAATTATTTTTATAACAGTGTAGCGAGGGTATTCCCCTCGCTACACTGCTTGATTATTGATAATCTATAGAAAACTTTGGACTAGATTCCTTTACTTTCAGACAAACCTAAGGTAAAGTGGTATACAGATTGTAATGATTAGTACGTATACCAATGCAATAAGAACTACATCAACAAGCCTTCCCTTAGCCATCCAAGATATGTATGCTTGATATCCTCCTATACCTATAACAGAAAGGCAGAACATAACAAGAATACATTTTGTAAAGAACATATAAATCCTTTCTATTAAGAAGTTAGTTTCTTCTAATTAGTTGAAACTAAACCTGCCTATAATACCTTTAGATTTTACCACAAAATCAAATAAATCACAAGAAAAAAAGAATGTAGATATCCTACACTCTTTTATCCAAATAATCCACGTTTTTTAACTGGTGGTTGTTCATTCATTGTTCTTGCAAGTTGAACTAATAATTCTCTTTGTTCTTTAGACAATCTTTTTGGTGTTTGAACTATTACTGTAAATATAAAATCTCCTATATTATTAGAATTAATTGACTTAAATCCTTTATTTCTAATAGTAAACTTACTTCCTGTTTGTGTTCCCTCTGGTATTTTATATTTTTCTTTACTTCCATCTACCATTGGTATTTCAAGCTCTGCTCCTAGTGTAGCTTGAGTTATAGTTATTGGTATTTCACAAAGTACATTATTTCCTTTTCTTGTAAATACGCTATGATTTTTTATTTTTACTGTAATATATAAGTCACCTTTAGCTCCACCTTTTTTACCAGGTTCGCCTTCTCCTCTTAACACTACAGTCTGATTATCATCAATTCCTGCTGGAATTTTTACTTTTATCTTAGGTTGTTTTCTTACAGTTCCTTTTCCACGACAATTTTCGCAAGGTTCATTTATAATTTCACCTGTTCCATGGCACGCTGAACATGTTCTCGTTGTTTGCATTTGTCCTAATATTGTATTTTGTACTTGTGTTACTTGACCAGTTCCATGACATGTAGGACACTTAATAGGAGATGTACCTGGTTTTGCTCCAGTTCCATGGCACACATTACATTCTTCATCTCTAGTTATAACAATTTCTTTTTCAACTCCTGAATATGATTGCTCAAATGTTATATCCATTCTTACATTTAAATCAGCACCTTTTCTTGGTCCATTCTTATTAGCTGAATTATTCCTTCCATTGAATCCCCCTCCAAAGAATGAAGAAAAGATATCTCCTAGGTCAAAATCTCCAAAGTTATCAAAGCCTGAACTAGAATATGAATAATATCCTCCTTGACCAAATGGTCCACCTTGACCTCCAAATCCTTGTGGTCCATTATGTCCAAATTGGTCATACATTTTTCTTTTTTGAGGATCTGACAAATTCTCATAAGCTTCATTTACTTCTTTAAATTTAGCTTCTGCTTCTTCTTTATTATTTGGATTTGCATCAGGATGATATTTTTTTGCAAGCTTACGGTAAGCTTTTTTTATCTCATCATCTGTTGCATTTTTATTTATCCCTAATACTTCGTAATAATCTCTTTTTGCTGCCATTTATTTTCCTCCTTAAGCATAACGAAGATTAGAGGAAATTCCTCTAATCCTCTATTATTTTTTCTATTTATTGTCGTCTTTATCTTCATTTTCTACTTTATAATCTGCATCATATACATTTCCATTTTCATCTGTCTTTGGTCCTTCTGTTCCCGCTCCTGCATTATTTGCACCTGCTGCTCCATTTGGATTTGCATTTTTATATAATTGTTCTGACATATCATAGAAAACTTTTGTTAATTTTTCTGTAGCTTCTTTAATTTTTGTTGTATCGTTTGTCTCTAATGCTTTCTTAGTATTGTCTATTTCTGTTTCAACTTTAGCTTTTTCTTCTCCACTAATTTTGTCTCCTAAATCTTTTAATGTTTTTTCACTATTATATACTAAGCTCTCTGCATTATTTTTAACTTCAATTTCTTCTTTTCTTTTCTTATCTTCTTCAGCATGTGCTTCTGCATCTTTAACAGCTTTATCAATATCTTCATCTGTAAGATTAGTTGAAGCTGTAATTGCTACATTTTGTTCATTTCCTGTTGCCATATCTTTTGCAGATACATGAACTATACCATTTGCATCTATATCAAATGTTACTTCAATTTGTGGTACTCCTCTTGGTGCTGCTGGAATTCCTGTTAATTGGAATCTTCCTAAAGTTTTATTATAAGCTGCCATTTCACGTTCACCTTGTAATACGTGAATTTCAACTGATGTTTGACCATCTGCTGCTGTTGAGAACACTTGTGATTTCTTTGTTGGTATTGTTGTATTTCTTTCAATTAATTTTGTAAATACTCCACCATATGTTTCAATACCAAGTGATAATGGTGTTACGTCTAATAATACTAAATCTTTAACATCTCCTGATAAAACACCACCTTGAATAGCTGCACCAATTGCAACACATTCATCAGGGTTAATTCCTTTATCAGCATCTTTTCCTGTAATTCTTTTAACAGCTTCTTGAACTGCTGGAACTCTTGTAGAACCACCAACTAATAATACTTTATGAATATCATTTGCTGAAAGTCCTGCATCTTTTAATGCTTGATTTACAGGTCCTGATGTTGCTTCTATTAAATCATGAATTAATTCCTCAAATTTAGCTCTTGTTAAAGTTACATCTAAGTGTTTTGGTCCTGAACTATCTGCTGTAATAAATGGCAAATTAATTTGTGTTTGTTGAACACCTGATAATTCTATTTTAGCTTTTTCAGCTGCTTCTTTTAATCTTTGCATTGCCATTTTGTCTTGTTTTAAATCAATTCCATTTGACTTTTTGAATTCATCTACTAAATAATTAATTATTGCTTCATCAAAGTCGTCTCCACCTAGATGTGTGTTACCGTTTGTTGCTAAAACTTCAAATACACCGTCACCAATATCTAGGATAGATACATCAAATGTTCCTCCACCTAAATCATAAATCATAATTTTTTGATCTTGTTCTTTATCCATACCATAAGCAAGTGCTGCTGCTGTTGGCTCATTTATAATTCTTAATACTTCTAATCCTGCGATTTTTCCAGCATCTTTTGTTGCTTGTCTTTGACTATCACTAAAGTAAGCTGGTACAGTAATTACTGCTTGTGTTACTTTTTGTCCTAAATAATTTTCAGCATCTGCTTTTAATTTTTGTAATATCATTGCTGAAATTTCTTGTGGAGAGAACTTATCTCCTTCTATATCAACTTTTTCGTTTGTTCCCATTTTTCTTTTAATTGATATAACAGTATTGTCAGGGTTTGTTACTGCTTGACGTTTTGCTATTTGTCCAACTAGTCTTTCACCATTTTTTGAGAATGCAACTACTGAAGGTGTTGTTCTATTTCCTTCTGCATTTGGTATAACTACTGGTTCTCCTCCTTCCATAACTGCTACACATGAGTTTGTTGTTCCTAAGTCAATTCCTATTATTTTTCCCATTTCTATTCATCCTTTCTTTCCTGTTTTTTGGGACGGGGTCAAAAAACAGTTTTATTTTTATTTATTTGCCTCTACCCCCATCACCGAAGCTTTATATATAAAAAATTAATAACTTAAAATTATTTTATAATAGTCCTATTGCAACTAGTCCTCCAAATATTCTTCCTACAATATATTTAACAACAAAATTTACTGCTACAGCAACTATTATAAACGGTATCTTGTCAAAAAGATAATGATTATTTAATTTGTTTACTATAAATATTACTAATAATCCTTGTATGAAATATGCTCCAAACACTAATAAAAATAATAATATTGATATATATCCAGAAAATAGCATTACTATAAATAATTCTATTTCCATTCCAATTGTATATATAAGTACATTTTTTAAGTATCCAAAGTCTTTATCCATAGCACGATATATAATGTAAAATATTACTATATCAAATAATATTCCTATCATTTTTTATTCCCCTTTAATTTGCTACTGCTACCATTGAATGTCTTATTACTTTGCTTCCTATTTTATAACCTTTTCTATATACTTCAACTATCTCTTTTTCACCTTTTTCTTCATCTTGTACACTTCTTACTGCATCATGTAATTCTGGATCAAAAGTTTCTCCGAATCGCTTCTATTTCTTCTACTCCTTTTGATTTTAAAACATCATTGAATTGCTTTAGTACTAATTCTACGCCTTGTTTATAGTTTTCATCTTGTGTTTCTGCTTTTGCTGCATTTTCCAAGTTATCTAATACTGGAAGTATTGACTCTACTACATCTGATAATATTGAATTATATAGACTTTCCCTTTCTTTTTTACTTCTCTTTTTGAAGTTTTCAAATTCTGCAAGTATTCTTTTGAAATGGTCATCTAAAGCATCATAATCCTCTTTAGGTACCATTTCTTTATTTTCTTTTACCTCTATTTTTTTATCTTCTTTTTTCTCTATTTCTTGATTTTCTTTTTTTTCTTCTTTGTCGACCATCTTATCCCTTCTTTCTTTATTTTTTACCATTTTCATTTAACTTTTTATTTATATATTTCATTACAGAAATCACTTTTGAATAGTCCATCCTTTTAGGGCCTATAATTCCTATTGTCCCTAAATCTTTACCATTTACCTTATGTTTAAATGTTACAACACTAAAATCTTTTAGCTGTTCTTTCTCGTTTTCATCTCCTATATATACTTTTATGTCTTCTGCAAAACCATTATTTAACATATCTGCAACTAAATCTTTTGTATCTAGAATGTTTACAAAGTTTTTAGCAACTTCCAAGCTATTAAATTCTGGTAATTCAAAGGCTTTGTTTGCTCCTTCTAAATATACTTTGTTGTCTTCTTCTAATATTTTTTTTATTTGTTCTATTATTGGTTTTACTACATTTACGCTATATGTCATTTCATCATATAAGTAATCTTCTAATGGTCTATCTATAGTTTCTAACGGCTGTCCTTTTAATTTTTTATTAAACATATAATTTATTGTTTCTACTTGTTTTTGACTAATGTCTTCATCAAATTTTATAATAGTTTCTTTTACCATACCGGTGTCTGTAAGTATCACTGCCATCATCATTCTTGAACCTAATAATACAAATTTTATTTCTTCTATTAGTTGCTGATTTGTTTTTGGTCCAATTGATATTGTAGTATAATGTGTTACTTCTGATATTGTATTTGCTGCTATTTTGGTTAAATCTTCTATCTCATTTACTTTTGTTTCTAACTTATCACTTATATATTTTATTTCTTCTAGACTTATATCTTTATCATTTACTAATTCATCTACATAGTACCTATAACCTTTTTCTGATGGTACTCTTCCACTTGATGTATGTGTTTTATCTAAGTAACCATTTTTTTCTAGTTCTGCCATTTCATTTCTTATTGTTGCACTACTACAATTTAACCCATGATTTTTAGTTAAAGCATTTGAACTAACTGGTTCTGCTGTATTTATATATTCTTCTACTATTGCTTGTAGTACTTTCTTTTTTCTATCATCTAACAATTTTTTCACCTCTTTTTTAATTGTTAGTTTTAGCACTCTTTTAGTTCGTTTGCTAACCTTGTTATATATTATACCCATATTTAGCACTTGTCAATACTTTGTGCTAAAAATTTTGTGAATTTTTTGTGAAAAAGGAAAAACTATATAACTCTGTTTAGAATTATATAGTTTCAAAATATTTTATAAATATAGAATTGGTCGAAAAGAATAATCAATATGGCTAACACCTTTACCTATACGATATCTATCTGATGTATAGTCTTCATAAAAACCATGTATTCCTCCTCTAGGTACACAAGGTTTACTAATATCATTACTCGTTTCTGTTGTCCATTCATAACAATTACTTGCCATATCATATATATTACAAATTTTATCTTTTGTTTCTAATTTATTTGTTCCATTAGGTGCAAAGTCAATATTTAAACTAGTTTGTAATGAATAAGGAATTGTTTTATCCTCTCTATTATCACATTTTTGTAAAAATACTATCGCTGTATCCCATGCGTAACTATTTATTAAATCACTTGTAAAATTATTGTCATTATACATATTTCTACTTAAACTTGCTGCTTGTAGTTGAGTTACATAATTATATACAAAATCCTCTTGTCTCAATGTTACTTGCACAAGTTCATCTTCTCTACTTTTTCTTTCTATATTTGTTCTTGCTTCATATCTTCCTATATAATACCCTCCTGCTAAGTTTGCTTTTGATATAAAATCATTTATATCCTTTGCTGGCGTGTTATCAAAAACGTGCTCTTCTTTTGTATCTTCAGTATAAATTCCATTAAATATACTTGGTTCTCCAGTTGTAGAATCAAAACTATATCTTTCTAAATTTATATTTTCTACTTCTCCATTTTGTTTCTTAAAATCTCCTACTGGTATCCACACAAACTGGCTTCCTGCTGTTGCTCCATGAGCTACATCTTCTATTACAATTCCGTCTTCTACATTATCTTCTGGGTTTACTACCCTAAATCCTTCTGGTACTTTTACTATATTTCCTAGACTATCTGTAAATTCTGTATTCTCTCCACTATAACTATTTAAAACGCTTTCATAATTTGCTAATATATTTTCTTCCTCTGCTTGTGCATTTTCAGTTTCCGTTTTTGCTCTTTGTGCTTGGGTAAGTATTCCATTTTCTCCTGTTATCATTGCTATTGATACTCCTGCAAGTATTAAGAGTACAATTATAGTTATTACTAATGCGATTAGTGTTATTCCGTTTTCTTTCCTTATTAATATTTTTTTGTTTTCTTTCATTCTCTTTTTCCTCCTCCATATTCTTTTTTATTTATATATTCTAAAAATTTAATAACTATTTTTAAACACAAAAAAGACAGCAACAAAACCTATTTTTAGGTCTCATCACTATCTTTTTTATCTATTTTTTCTATTTTTTTATTTACTAATAACCTACTTGTGTGTGTGTGTGTGTGTGTGTACAGCCTCAAGGCTTACAAGTTTTACTTCTTCCATTTTTTGCTCCTTTTCTTTTGTTTTTTCTCTTACAAGAATTATAATATATTATTTTACTTTTATTGTCAAGAACATGCCTTTACTTTTTATCATATTTACTATTTGTTTGATTTAACATCCATAGATTTTTCATATATAGCAAAATATAATTATCCATTAAGCTAGAAGTACCATAACATTTTTGGGTATCTGCTTCTTCTTTTATCTCAGTTACTTTTTTAAGTAAAGTACCATAGTCAGCAATAATATTTTTAATAACTTCACATTCCTCTATTTTTTCATTCTTAGCTTCTGCTATACAAGTATTATCAAGATAGTCTTTCATAGTTCCTAAAGGCTCATTGTTAAGCATTAAAATATGTTCTGCTATTTCATCTATTTGTTCATTTATTTCGTCATAATATTCCTCAAGTTTTGCATGCATTGTAAAGAAATCTTTTCCTTTAACATTCCAATGATAATTTTGAAGTTTTCTGTAAAAAACATTTAAATCAGATAATAAACAATTCAAATTTTTAACTAAATTTTCCATAAATTCCTCCTCTTTCTTTTAGAATTAATTTCTCCAATCAGATTTTATTTTATACATCTTTTTGTTTAATATTTTCTTTTTATTTGTAAATACTAATATTATAAATATTTTTTGGAGGTAATTTTAATGGATAATAATCGTTATATATTAAATGAATTAAATAAAGGAATTAAAATGGGAATGGATTCAATTTCCAATGTTTCTGAAAAAGTTCAAGATGATAGATTTAAACAAGATTTAAAATATCAATACGATGAATATAATAAAATTTTAAATGAAGTAAACGATGAACTTACAAACTATGATGATTTTCCTAAAGAATTAAACCCTATGCAAAAAGCTGTTGCGTGGATGGGAGTTGAAATGAACACTATTACTGATAAAAGTAATTCTAAAATAGCAGAACTTATGATTCAAGGAACAAACATGGGAATTATTGAGGGTGTAAAATTATTAAATCAGAATCCATATGCAGACGAAAAAGTAAAAAATGTTTTAAATGAATTTATCAAATTCCAAGAAAATACTGTAGAACAACTAAAAAAATATTTATAAAAATTTATAATACTGTTTTTCAGGACGGGCTCAAAAAACATCTTAAAATGTACTTTAGAAAGCTTGTAGTTTTAACGTTTATTTTATTAGAAAGATGTTTTTTGAGCCCGTCCTAAAAAACATATACTACTTATTCTTCATTTATATCAATTAAAGAAAAGACATCTTTATTATTATTTAACTCTACAATATTTAGAATTACACCTTCTCCTACTACTCTTCCACCTAAATTTTCGATTGTTTCTTTTATTTTCTCCATAGTATTTCCAGTTGCATATATGTCATCTATTATATAGAAATTTTTATTTTCATATGTTGTATTTACTAACTTTGGAAGTTCTACTATATCTTTTCCATATTCTTTCTCATATTCAATTTTTGTTTCAACAGTCATAGGTGGTAATTTTCCTTGTTTTCTTACTGGCACACAACCAATATTTAATCTATCTGCTAGGGCACTTCCTAATAAAAAACCTCTTGCTTCTGGAGCTACAATATAGTTTATATTTTTATTTATTGTTTCTTCTACAAATAAATCTATTATTTCTTTTAAAGTTTCTTTTTGAATTATTAAAGGCATAATATCAATAAATTCTACACCTTCAATTGGATAGTTTTTTTGAGTTCTAATATTTAATTCATTTTTTAGTTTGTTTTTTAGTATTTTCATTAATCTTCTTCTCCTTCATACTCAATATTTGGATTAAATGCAAGTATTGAATAGAATATTGGTGGAAGTATTAATATACCCAATCCAAAAAATCCACTTCTTCCAAAATTTTGTGCCAAAAGTATTCTTTTCATAATAGCAATTATAAACATTGCAATCCATCCGAATATAGGAATTAACCAAAGAAGCATTAAAAATGGTGATAAGCCACACACTTTATACATTGTAGCTTGTCTATAAAATGGGATTATTGCTGCAAAACCGTGCTCTCCTGCTTTTTTATATATGAACCATCTTGTTATTGTACAATATATAAATAGTATCAAAATTACCCAAAGTACTGTTTTTACTATATTATTTGCAAGTAATATTTTTATTAGCAAGCCTATCTTTTGTGAAGTTGTTGTATTATTTATTGCTTCATTTACTGCTCCTTCAGGACTTGCTCCTTCTTGTAGGCTTTTTCTTATTTCATTTATATTTTCATCATTCTCTAAAATATTTCTTATATCTTCTTGACTGGTATTTCTTATAAATTCAGCTCCTGCATCAATTACACTTTCGCTTACTCCTGCTTCTTGTGATATTTGTTCTTTATTTTCTTGAATCATATTTGCTATTTCGTCATTTGAATATTGCTCTGTTATTTGGTCATAAATATCTAATATATCTTCATTTGTTATATTTTGTAATTGACCTGATAATTCCTCAGGTACCTCTTCTGGTACTTCTACTGCTTCTACTTTATTTCCAAAAAATAATAATATTATTATTAAAAATATTGTCATTATTATTCCTAACTTTTTAAAATTCATAACTCTTCTCCTTCTAAGAATTTATAAAATCTTTTTTCTTTTTTTGTTCTTGTTTTTTCTTCTAATGAAGAATCTATAAATTCTATTTTTCCACTTTCTTTTCTATTACTTATTAAATCTTTTTCTTCCAATACGTCTTTTAAGTGAATAGCTAATCTACTTGCTCCATTGAAAAATTTAACATTACCACCTAGTACTTGTCCAATTTCTTCTTGAATTAAAGGATAATGAGTACACCCTAAAACTACATTTTCTACTTTTCTTCTATATTGTCCTATATTTTTTTCTAAATATTTTTTTATTTTATCCTCATTACCTTCTTCTATCACATCAGCTAAACCAACACACTCTAGAAGTTTTGTTTTATGATTATCATATTTATGGTATAACAAATTAAATTTTTCACTCTCTATTGTTCCTTTAGTTGCCATAACTATTGTTTCTTTATCATAGCTATAATCGTGTACCATTTTATATGCTGGTTCAATTGCAATTATCGGAATATTTTTATACTTCTCTCTTAAATAACTTGATGCCACTGCGCTTGCTGTGTTACATGCAATTACAATTACTTTACATTTTCTTTCTACTAAAAATCCAAATAGTTCTTCACATCTTTGTACTATTTCTTCTTTTTTCTTATCTCCATAAGGATTATTTTTTGAATCACTATAATATATGTAATTTTCATTTGGAAGTATTTTTACTATTTCTCTAAGTACCGTAACTCCTCCAATTCCCGAATCAAATATTCCTATGTTTCCTTCTTTTGCTTCTTTTTTCATTTTGCTCTCCCTATCTTATAAAATTAGTTCTTATCATTTTTTCTTTTTCTAGTAATTCTACCCCTGCTTTTCTTCCTGCTTCTATTGATTTTAAAAGCCATGCCATATTATTTCCAAGTGTTCTCATTGTTTGTAATCCCTCTTCATCTTTTTCTACTTGTTCTTTTGTATTACCATGTACCATATTCCAATATTGTGAACCAACTACTATCATATTACTTATAAAGAAATACTTATTTATTTCATCAAAAGTAGCTGTTGCCCCACCTCTTCTACAACTAACAACTCCTGCTGCTACCCTATTTGCAAATAAGTTTCCTCTTCCATAAAATACTCTATCCATGAAAGAAGATAATGCTCCTGTCATAGATGCAAAATGTACTGGACATCCAAAAATAAATCCATCTGCTTCTTTTGCTTTATCTAAAAATTCATTTACTTTATCATCTATTACACATTTTCCTGTTTTACTACATCCACCACATCCAAGACATCCTGATATAGCTTTATTTCCAAGCCAAAAGATTTCTGTTTCTATCCCGTTATTTTCTAATGTTTTACTTACCTCTTCTAAAGCTCTATTTGTACAACCATCTTTATGTGGACCTCCATTTACTAAAATTACTTTCATTTTTTTCACCTCTTTATTATCTTATGCCAATACTTTATCACTTTTCACAAAATTTTTCAATATATCAAAAAGTCATATATTAGATGTTCTCCAAAATTAATAAAACGTCCAACAAGAACGCTTCATTTTAGACATTTTGTCAATTTAGAAACATCCTCAATTGGACATTTTGCACTAAATATTCTTTATATTTTTCTTTTTAAATATAACAAATGTTGGTATCATCATTACAAAGAAGTATAACAAACATATAACTACTGAAAATTCTGGTGTAAGTCCTTCCATTAGTGGCATTCCTCCGTACAAATATCCTGTAAAATCCCAATTTAATGTTACAAAATATCTTAAGAATCCTATATTATATTGTATTGCAAGTTGATTTATTATTGCTGTTCCCATATATCCAAGTAACGGAATAGCTATTGCTACTGGTGAATTTGTAAATATTGTACTTAATGCAAATGACAAAGTTGCAAGTAATACTACACTTGGAAGTATCATAAGCACTTGAGTTCCTAAATATGCAAACACATTTATCTCTTGTATCATATTTGTACTAAAGTTATATACTACTACTGGAATAGATAAACTCTCAAATCCAAATATAAATCCACCTACTATTAATTCCATTCCTATTAACATTACAACTGCAAATACTGTCATTATCAGTACTGTTATAAATTTCGCAAGCAAAATCTTATTTCTAGTATATGGTTTTACTAATAATAATTTTATTGTTCCTTTATTAAATTCTTCACTTACTATTGTTCCTGCTATCATTACAACAATTACTATTATAAATAAACCAAATTCATTAAAGAATCTTGATAATATTCCTCTTAAATCATTTGCTTTTTCAGTATCTACATGATTTTCTATTATATATTTACTTATTTCTTTATTTTCAATAGCTTTGTTATAATCTTTTTTCTCTTGATATGTTAACTCTGTATTTGAATTATCCATTTGGACTATAGTATATCCATATTCTTGATAATTCATTAAAGCTCTATTCATATAATCATACCCGTATTTTATATCTTCATCGACTCTATATTTTGCAACATCTAAATCAATTTTTGCTGTTGCAATTTCTGATTCTAATGATTCTAGTCTTTGCTTATCATCTGTACTATTTTTTTCTTCTTCTAGCGCTTTTACTTTTTGTTCTGCTATTTTTAATTCTTCGTTTGCAAAATATTTCCAATCATCATTTTTTAGCCTATCTGTCAATTCATTTATTTGTTCATTTATCTTGTTTGCTTGGTTCTCATCTTTTTCTGCTCCATATAAATATGTGTTTCTTTCATTTACATATGGTTCTATCCTTGATGATATTATTTGTATTTGCCAAGCATCACTTTCATATTCTTGCATCATCTCATATACATCTAACACTGTTTTATACTCTATATACATTTTTGTATCACTTGGTTTATTAGGATCTAAGTTCTTTATACCTTCTTTTGCAAATTCTACATAACCTTCACTATAATATGAAAAGCTTCCATCAGTATAAAAATATTTATACATACAATTTGATAAAATTACAAACGCTAATGTAACAAATAAAACTATATAAATAGATTTTTTCTTAAAAATTTTTGTTAATTCATTTTTTATTAAATTACTCAATTACATTCCCCCCTGTCTTTTCAAAAAATGCTTCTTCAAGTGATTTTTCTTCTTTTCTAACCTCATAAATAGAAATGTTTTTACTTACTAACAATTCTACTATTTCTGGTACTTCTTCTTTTACTGCATCTATTTTGAATTTATTCTTATCCATTATAATTGCTCCTGGAAGTATTTCTTTTATCTTTGATATATCATTTACTTCAAACAACTTGTAATTTGCTTTTTCTTCTTTCTTTATTTCTGAAATTCCACTTGTTTCAATTATTTCTCCACTTTTTATAATACATACTTTACTTACTAAGTTATCTAACTCTGCTAAGTTATGACTAGATATTAATATTCCCATTCCTTCTTTTTTAGCTAATTCTAAAAGAAGTTCTCTCATTTCTTTTATTCCTTCTGGGTCTAATCCATTTGTTGGTTCGTCTAATATTAATAATGATGGCTTATGAAGTATTGCTTGAGCTATCCCTAATCTTTGTCTCATTCCAAGTGAATATTTTGATACTTTATCATTTATTCTATTTTCTAGCTTCACAAGTTTAACTACCTCATCTATTCTTTTTTTATCTATTCCTTTATATAAATTAGCCATTAATTGTAAGTTCTCATATCCTGTTAAGTACATATATAAATCCGGATTTTCTACTATAGCTCCTACTTTTTCTATTGCTTTTTCAAACTCCCTTTCTATATCAAATCCATTTATTAATACTCTTCCTTTAGTTATACTTTGAAGTCCTAGGATTAGCTTAATAGTAGTGGTTTTTCCGGCTCCGTTCGGACCTATGAATCCTAAGATATCACCACTTCCTATTTCAAAAGAAACATTTTTAAGAATTTCTTTTTTACCAAAATTCTTATATAAGTTTTCTACACTTAAAATTGCTTTTTCCATTTTTCTCCTCCCTCTTTTTATTTGTTCTTATTCTACCATCATAGATTACTAATTACAATTTATTTTTTCTTAAATAAATATGAAGAATTTATTAAGCGAAAAAAAAAGAATGAAAAACAATATATTTACCTTTCATTCTTTATATAAATATAAATTATTTTCTCTACATATGCTAAAGCCTCATAATTTGTTATAAATCTTCCCTTATGTCTATTTTCTACGCTTGCTCTTATTACTTTTATTCCTTGATTATATTCTCTTCTATATATTTTTGCAAGAAGATCTTTACTTAAGCCCTGCTTCCATTTCTCAATTATTTCTTTTTGTTTCATACTACATACACCTATATGTAGTATTTCTTATTTATTATAAATTATTAATAAAAATTATTTTCACTAACAAGTGATTTTTACATATAATACTTTAGAGGTGATATTTATGAATCCTTGTGCTTTTGTTAATTTTATTTCTATTATTGCCTGTGAGATTGCTAAAGACAAATCACAAGAAGAAATAGATATTTTAGCTGCCTTCTTTACTCAACTTGGAGATACTTTAACAACTCTTTCTGCTTTAAAAGACTAATATTTTTTTAATTAAAGATTTAATTGTTGATATTCTCTGCCTATAACAATCTAATTATTAACCTTTAAGCTCTTTTTATTCTCTTTTTCTAATTGTTTTAAACTTTTCTTAGGAGTTGGCAAATCTTCCGGCATTGTACCACCATTTTTTGCAATTACTTCTCTAATATTCTTTCCCACAGTATAGTGAGTTATATTTGCATCTTTCTCAGTTTGTACATTATCTTTTTTTAATTTTTGTTCTGTTTGTGATATTCTAAATAAATTTGCAATAAGTTCATCACTCCCCATATTATCTAAAATATCTTCTCTATATCTTAATCCTTTTCTTTTTGCTATATCATCTGCCGTTTCTCCATTATATAACCCTTTATATCCATAATTATGAAATCTATCAAAATTTTTAACTCCAGCATTTCTAGCAGTTTGATTAAGTGAATAATTACCTTTTCTGGTTAAACTTCTTTGATAAAGTCTTTTCTCATCTTCTGTTAATAGACTGTATTCTTTTTCACTAATTTCTTGTCTTCTAGTTTGAACTGCAAAATATGTTTGCGCCAAAGCAATTACTTTTTTTCTACTATCTCCATTTTGTGCAATTAAATAACAAGCATAACGAGTTAATTTGTAATCTTTAATCATAACTTCAGCATTATTAGCACGCTTTGACAACTTGTCGACGCCGACAAAATGTTCAAATATACTAATACCAGTATTTTCACAAGCCATTTTTGCTTTGTTAATTACATTTTCGAATTTTCTCCATTCTTTATAATTTAAAACAACTTGTAATTCTCTAGCATTCCAATATTCAATTCCATTTTCATCAATATGTTTAATATCTTCAAAAGTCTGATTATTATAATTATTATTTTTTTCTTGTTTATCCATTTGAAATCAACTCCTGCTATTATATATTTATTTGTAAATCTTTATTATTATAGCAAAGTACTTTTAATTTGTCAATTAATTTTTATTATTTAGTTTAATATACCTTAACAACTCTTTCTGCTTTAAATAATTAATTTTCAACTAACCGATAGGTCGTTGGTTCGAGTCCAACATGAGGAGCCAAATATGACTTTAATCATTTGATTTGTCTATTAAATATTTTTTTATAATCCCAATTACTTCGTTATGTACTTTTCCATTACTAATAATTGCTCCATTTATGCTCTCATCATATCTTTGTTCTTTTCCAAATAAGTCCGTAACAATTCCTCCTGATTCTTCAACAATAACTTTTACTGCTGCAATATCACAATTTTTATGTTTTGTACCTGGGAAAATAACTAATGTAAAGTCTCCTGAAGCAACACACATACTAGCTCTAATTACACTCCCTAATCCAACAAAATATGCTTTCGATTTTAATTCTTGCAATACTTTTGATACATCATAATCTGCCTCTATCCAATAATCATAATTGCATACGGTTCTCATATCTTTTAATTCATAGTTATTTACTGTTATTTTTTCTCCATTTTTATATGCTCCTTTTCCTTTTATTGCAGTATATAGGCTATTAGTAAATGGGTCAAAAACTACTCCAACTTTTGCTTCTCCTTTTATAACTAAAGCAAGTGAAAATACAGCAACTGGAATATGTCTAGCATACATTGCTGTTCCATCAACTGGATCACAAACCCATACATAATCACTTTTTCCAAAGTGTTCCTCTTCTCCATCTACTGAATGATTTGGATATTTTTCTTTAACCTTCTCTATTAAATATGTATTTATTTCTTTATCTGCTAAAGTTACAATAGTTCTGTCTCCTTTATAACTTGAACCATTATCTTTATTAAAATATTTTATCATTATCTTTCCTGCATATTTTGCAATATCTTTTGCAAATTTAAAATATTCTTCCAAGTTATTTTCCATATAAAATTACCTACCCTTAGATTTTATAATCTCTTTTGCTACATAAAAACAATTCCTTTAAAATTTTAATTCCTCTATCTTCGAAATATCAATATTGTAAAACTCTCCATAAATATCGTCACAATTTAAAGCCGTGATTTTTAAATTACTTAATCCTAACTTTTCTACCATATTATTTACTTCTTCTTCACTATTTCCTTCAATTTCTAAGTATGTTGGTATCATAGGCCAAGTATCAATATCAATTTCTACATTATCTAAAGTATATTGTATTCTTTCATTTTCTTGATAACTTCTTGCAATAAAACCAATTTTATTTAAAAACTCATTTGCTACCTCAAAACTATCTACTTTAAATTCTACTTCTTTTGTTCCATCTATTGTATCACTTTCTATATCTTTATATGTTAAAGTTGTTTCTATTCCATTTGTTCTTAAACGTATCCATTTATCTTTTTGTACAGGTATTAAATCATATACATATCTCTTCTGATTATATTCTCCTTTTTTTATTGCCCCTAAACTTTCTAATTTCCTTACTATACTTTCTTTTTCTATTTCTAACACTCTAATTTCATATTCTGTTTTCATATCAATTTTTACCTCCATCATATATAATCATATATAATTATATATAATTTACCATCTAAAAACTAGCGAACAAACAAAAAAATAACAGATAATTTCTTATCTGCTATCTTTATGGCTCCTCGTGTTGGGCTCGAACCAACGACCTATCGGTTAACAGCCGAGCGCTCTACCAACTGAGCTAACGAGGAATATATATAAATCTGGCAACAACCTATCTTCCCAGCAGGGTAACCCACAAGTATTTTCGGCACATTTAGGCTTGACTTCTGTGTTCGGGATGGGAACAGGTATTTCCCTAAACGTCATCATCACCAGAAAATTGATTACTTAATTTTTAGTACTTTCTAATTATATATTAATTAGAAGAATATTTCAAGTGTTTTTTTATATTTTATGTAACTTTTTTTATTTTATTCAAGCACATTCAAAAATACATAGATGAATAATTTCGTTTAGGTCTTCTAGATTGATTTATAATACTGTGGTTAAGCCCTCGATTTATTAGTATTGGTCAGCTTAATACATTACTGCACTTA
>CALXEW010000025.1 GCA_944387435.1 uncultured Clostridia bacterium
ATAGACGGTTACCATATATTACCAGTCAAAATTCAAAAGAAAAATATTAAAAGCAGATTTACTCTTTTTTTCTGCTATTGTATAAATGTTATTGACAAAAAGATAATAATAGTATAATATTAAAAAGAAAAAGCTAAAGAAAAAAAGGAGTAATAAATGAAAAAAGTAAAACTTGAAAGCCTTGAGGCTGTACACACACACACACACACACACAAGTAGGTTATTAATAAATAAAAAAATAGAAAAAATAGATAGAAAAGATAGTGATGAAACCTAAAAAATAGGTTTTGTTGCTGTCTTTTTTGCGTCTTAAAATAGTTTTTTAATTTAAAAATATAAAAATAAAAAAGAATATGGAGGAGGAAAAAGAAAATGAAAAGAAACAAAAAAATATTAAAACGAAAGGAAAAAGGAATTACATTAATAGCATTGGTAATTACAATTATAGTTTTATTGATACTAGCAGGAGTAAGTATTGCAATGTTAACAGGAGAAAATGGAATTCTAACTCAAGCACAAAGAGCAAAAAGTGAAACAGAGAAAGCACAAGTAAACGAAACGAATATATTGAAAAATTTAGAGGATTTAGTAGAAGGAAAAATAGATAGTAATGGATGTTTTACAGAAAGTAGTACTATAAATGGAGAAGAACCAAGTAGTAACAATCCTACGATACCAGCAGGATTTAAGCCAGTAAATACAGAAACTTCAAATTGGGGTGATGGAACATCAGCCCCAACAGAAGAATCAGTAAATGAGGGATTAGTAATAGAAGATGGGCAAGGAAATCAATTTGTATGGATACCAGTAGACGGAATAAATTTAAAGTACGAAAAACATACTTATGCTACAGAAACAGTTGATGATACAGAAAGTATAACACTTGATACAGGAAATGGTAATTGGAGTACACATTGGTATAGAAATTATTCAGATTGGATAGATAATGGAGGTAATAGTGGTAGCGTGAGTAAATATGGAGGATTTTATGTGGCAAGATATGAAGCAGGCGTACCCGAGAATGCAAATTTTTATGCATCAGATGATGGAGATTTATATTATACAAATGAAACTAATCCATCAAAAAATGTAACAACATATATACCGGTAAGTAAAAAAGGTGTGCAAGTGTGGAATTATATAAGTCAAGAAAATGCGTTAGAGGTATCAAGTAAAATGTATAATTCTTCTTCAGTGGAAAGTAGTTTAATAGATGGCTATGCATGGGATACAATTGCTCAATGGTTATCTAATTCGAATTATAATGTGACAGATAGCAGAAGTTATGGAAATTATTTTGGAGAAAGTTTTTCTTTCAATGGATTATATGCAACACATTCTTATGAAAATGGTATATGGAAAATGGCAACAAACTATAGTAATGGAGAACATACGAAACTAGGAAATGAAATAATAGAAACAGCTACAGGTATCTCAGAAAGGAATAAAGTAAAAAATATATATGATTTAGCTGGTAATGCATGGGAATGGACAACAGAAATAGGTGAGCATAATGGAAGTGGTACAACCTATGCTGTTCACCATGGTGGAGGATTTGATTATCGAGGTGGCAAGGCTACAATTTCTTGTCGTAATGGATATGATAGTATCTCATATACAGGGATTGCTGTTGGTTTTAGGGTGGTATTATACCTTGTATAATATATTTCATTTTAAACTTTAAAAGTTTATTTATTTGTGATAAAATAATATCTATAAAATATTTAGGAGAAAGCTATGGATGGAATAATAATAATAAATAAACCAAAAGGTTGTACATCACATGATGTGGTAAGTAAAGTAAGGTGGATAGTAAAGGAAAAAGTAGGCCATACTGGAACATTAGACCCTCTAGCAACAGGAGTATTGCCCCTTTTAATTGCTAAAGGAACATTATGTTCAAAATATTTAATAAATCATGATAAAGAATATCAAGTGTCTCTAAAATTAGGTGTTTCAACAGATACGATGGATGCAGAAGGGAAAGTAATTGAAGAAAAAGAAGTAGATGATAGTATTTTAGAAAAAACTAATGTAGAAAAAGTGTTATCTGATTTTGTAGGAAAACAAGAGCAAGAACCGCCAATGTATTCAGCAATAAAAGTTGCCGGAAAAAAACTATATGAATATGCAAGAATGGGAAAAAGTGTAGAAATACCTAAAAGGAAAATAGAAATATATAATATAGAACTAGTAGGAATAAATAAGTTAAGTCAAGAAATAGAATTTAAAGTAAGTTGTTCTAAAGGAACATATATAAGAAGTTTGTGTACAGATATTGCTAGAAAATTAGGGACAATAGGATATATGTCTGGATTGAAGAGATTAAAAGTAGGAGATTTTAGTATAAAAAATTCAATTGCAATAAATGATGCTTTAGATAAAAAAACTATTGAAAAACATATAATAACTATTGAAGAATTATTTAAGGATAAGCAGAAGATAGAATTAAATTCTAAAAAATTAGTATTATTTTTAAATGGTGTAAAACTAAGTAATGAAAATGAAGATGAAGTCTATAGAATTTATAATTCAGGAAAATTTATAGGGTTAGGAATAGCAAAAAATGGTTTATTAAAAAGAGATATTATTTTATAGTTATAAACAAGAAATCACTCACATATATTTTAATAAATATAGTTAAGGAGTGATTTTTTTGTATTATATTCAAGAAACTGACAAGCCTGTTTGGATGGCAAGGATACTTAACTTAATAGAGATAATAGACGATAAAATAATATTACCAATAAATAAAGAAGAAGCATTAAGTAATAAAAAAATAACTATTTTGGCTAAAAGGATAAAAAAAATCTTAGATAAAACGAATTGTAAATCTGTGGTTTTAAGTAAGAAACTAAAAAAAGAAAAAAGTCTTTTAGAATTATTAGGTAGTTATAATATAAAGATAATTGATGGGAAATGGCTATTTGAAGTATTATCTAGTAAGGTTCTAGATTATATTATTTTAAAGAAGAATTTGAAAAAAGAAGAAACAAATGTAAGCATTTTGATAAACAATAATAATAGTGATTACATAATAGAAAACATAAAGACCATTATCAGGACATATAAAAGTGTTAATATAGTAACAACTCATATTGAAAAATTTAAAAAAATGGAAAAAGAGTTATTAGAAGAAGAAGGAAACATGATAACTATAACAAATAATAAGAAAAAAAGTCTTGCTAGGTCAAAGATTATTTTAAATATAGATTTTGAAAGTAAAGAATTAAATAAATATAATATTCCGGAAGATAGTATTATTGTAAATTTAGAAAAAAATATAGAAATCAATAATAAAAGGTTTAATGGATTAAATATTAATGATTATGAAATAAGTTTTGAAAATTTTGATGATTTTGATTATGATAAAGATGATTTATATTGGAAAAAAGATATATATGAAGCCAGTATATATAAAAAGCAACCCTTCAAGTATATTGAAAGAAAATTAAACAAAGATAAGGTAAAGATTGTAGAATTAGTAGGAAGAAGGACATCTTTATAAATTCTTAAAATTTTATAAAAAGCTTTCCTTTTTTTCTAAAATATAATATAATGTATTTGTCCAAATTTTTAAAGTTGGCAAGGAGGTAAGAAAATGCCAGATAGTAGTAATAGAAGAAGTAATCAGGATAGAAAAAAGTCTTCAACGAAAAGAAGGAGACCACCAACAGCAAAGGCTAAAACAGATGTATCAAAGAATAATAATAAAGCTACTTCAAATAAGAAAAAAAATGGAAAAAAGGGAATGAATCCTAAATTGAAAAAAGCGCTTAAGATAGCTATTATAATATTTTTGTTATTATGCGTAATAGGTGCTGGAATAGTAGCGGGAATATTTTTTGGACTATTTGGAGACGATTTTGAAATATCAAAAGAGGAACTTCAAATAGGAGCGTCAAATTCTGTTGTAGTAGATGTAAATGGAACAGTAGTTGCAAATCTAAGTGGTGATGAAAAAAGAAAAGTTATAACCTTGGATGAAATGTCTACTTATTTACCAAAAGCATATGTTGCAATAGAGGATGAAAGGTTTTATTCACATCATGGAGTAGACTGGAAGAGAACGGCTGGAGCTATATTTAATACAATATTTAGAGGTAGTTCAAGTTATGGTGGAAGTACAATAACACAACAACTTGTAAAAAATATAACAAAAGATGATGAATCAAGTGGATTAGCTGGTATATATAGGAAAATAAGAGAATGGGCAAAAGCTTATCAAGTAGAAAGAATGATTTCAAAAGAGCAAATTTTAGAGTTGTATTTGAATATATTGTATGTAGGTGGAGAAGGAAACCTTCATGGGGTTGAATTAGGTGCTGAATATTATTTTAATAAGAGCGCAAAAGATTTGTCATTGGCAGAATGTGCGTTTATGGCAGGAATAAATAGTTCACCATCTTCATATAATCCTTTTGACGAAGCACAAGATAATACTGAAAAAATAAATAATAAAACAAAGACAGTATTAGGAAAAATGTTAGAATTAGAGTCTATAAGTCAAGAAGAATATGATTCAGCAATAGCAGAAGTAGACAGTGGATTAAAATTCTCAAAAGGTGATGTATCAACATCATCAAATTACTCTTATCATACAGATGCAGTATTAGACCAAGTAATAAATCAAGTAATGGAAGAAAGAGGAGTTTCAAGACAAATAGCAGAGAATTATGTATATAGTAGTGGACTTACAATTTATTCAACAGTAGATACAAATATACAAGCAAGAATAGAAGAAGAGTATAAGAAAGATAAGTATATTAAGAGTGGTAGAGACAAAGACGAAAATGGTAATTTAATTAATGAACATACACAATCTGGAATGGCAATTGTAGATTATAAGACAGGAAATGTAGTAGCAGTAGCAGGTGGATTAGGAGAAAAAGAAGGATCAGGATGGAATAGAGCAACACAGATGAAGAAACAAACAGGATCATCTATAAAAATGATAGCAGATGTTGTACCAGCTTTAGAAGAAGGAGTTATAACTCCATCAACTCGTTATATAGATGAAAAAACAGATTTTGGTTCAAATTATACTCCTAAAAATGATAATGACAGATATAAAAATGATAGCATGGATATAAGAGAATTTATAGCATTATCTAGAAATATACCGGCAGTTAAAATAATGAAAGAATTAACACCAAAAACAGCAATAGAATATTTACAAAAAATGGGGTTATCATCATTGGATGAAGATGACGACCAAGTGCTTGCTTTAGCAATTGGAGGAATGACACATGGAGCTAGCCCTTTAGAGATGGCCGCAGCATATGGAACGATAGCAAATGATGGTGTATATATAACACCAACGTTCTATACAAAAGTAGTTGATTCAAGCGGAAATACAGTATTAACGCCAAATCAAGAAGAAACAAGAGTGTTTTCAGAACAAACGGCATATCTTGCAAAGAGTATTGCAGAAGAACCAGTAACAGCAAGTAATGGTACGGCAACATATTGTAGAATATCAGGAATTGATGTGGCAGCAAAAACGGGAACAACTGATAATAGTAATGATAGATGGCTTTGTGGTTTTACACCATATTATGCAGCAGCGACATGGTTTGGCTTTGACAATAATGAAGAGGTAAGAGGATTTAGCCAGAACCCTGCGGGGCAAATTTGGGATGCGGTAATGACTGATATACATGCGGATTTAGAGGATGCAAGTTTTGAAAAACCAAGCGGAATAGTAGAAGAAACAGTATGTAGAGCAACAGGATGTTTAGCTACAACAGGATGTAGAGACACTTATACAGAGATATTTGCTTCAAATCATTTACCTGAAAAATGTCAAGGACATGGAAGCCAGAGTATATGTTCTGAGTCTGGAAAAGTAGCAACTGAATACTGTTCAGAATATTGTGAAGTAACAACTAATTATTATGGAGCGGTATTGCCAAAAGAACAATTAAAACTATGGACACCAATAGGAAGAAAAGTTTCAGATGATACAAATAGAGTTTATGAGATATGCGATATTCACACTTCGCCAAAAGAAGTTGAACCAGAAGAACCTGAGCCACCAGTAGAAAATAATACAAATATTCCAAATACAACACCAGGTGGAAATACATCAGGTGGCGGAAATACAAATACTGGCTCAGGAGGAAATTCTTCAGGAGGAGGCTCAACAGGAGGTTCCGGAGAGCCAGAAGAACCTGAACCACCAGAGGAAAATACAAGTCCACCAGAAGGAACAGGTAGAAGTGTAACACAATAAAATGAATTAATCTTATAAAATACCAAGTTATCTTGGTATTTTATAAGAGGTAAAGGAGAAATTATGGATATATTTTTTAGTAATACATTAACAAGAAAAAAAGAGGTTTTTAAACCAATAGATGAAAAAGAGATTAGAATATATTCATGCGGTCCAACAGTATACAAAGATGCAACTATAGGAAATATGAGAACAAGTATATTTCAAGATATATTAAGAAGAGTATTACGTTATAACGGATATAAAATTAAACATGTAATGAATATTACGGATGTAGGACATTTAGTTTCAGATGGAGATGAAGGTGAAGACAAAATGATAAAATCAGCAAGGGAAGAACATAAGTCTCCTACTGAAATTGCAGAGTATTATACAAAATTATTTTTTGAAGATTTAAAAATGTTAAATATAGAAATACCGGAAATTGTATGCAAGGCAACAGACCACATAAAAGAAATGCTTGAATATGTAGAAACTTTAGTAGAAAAAGGATATGCTTATGAAACATCTACTGCGATATATTTTGATATATCAAAATTAGATAAATATCCTATTCTTTCTAATTTGAATTTAGAAGACCAGAAAGCAGGAGCAAGAGTAGAAGTTGACCCTGAAAAGAAAAATCCATATGATTTTGCTCTTTGGATAAAAGCACCAGAAAATCATTTAATGAAATGGGATAGTCCTTGGGGACCAAGTTATCCAGGATGGCATATAGAATGTTCCGCAATGGGACAAAAGTATTTAGGAGAACAATTTGATATACATACAGGAGGTATAGACCTAATACCAACACATCACGAAAACGAAATAGCACAAAGTAAAGGATATTGTGGCAAGATACCAGCAAATTATTGGCTTCATGGAGAATACTTATTAATAAATGGTGGTAAGATGTCAAAAAGCTTAGGAAATGTTTATCTAATAAGAGATATACTAGAAAGAGGGTATAATCCTTTAAGTTATAAACTGTTTAGCTATTCAGCTCATTATAGAAATAAATTAAATTTTACTTGGGAAGGAATGAATGCGGCAGAAAAATCTTTAGAAAGATTAAAAAACGGCTATAAACTTCATTTAAATGGAACAGAAGATGTAGAAGATAAAACTATTAAAGAATATGAAGAAAGATTTCATAAAGCGATTAATGACGATTTAAATATGCCACTTGCTATGGGAGTTGTCTGGGAAGTGATTCGTAATGAAAAAAAATCTCTTAAATTTGCAAAATTGTTATTAAAATTTGACGAAGTATTAGGACTTAAAATAGAGGAAGAAGATAAAGAAAAAGAAGATATTCCAGAAGAAATATTGAATTTAATAGAAGAAAGAAAAGTCGCAAGAAACAATAAAAATTGGGAAGAATCTGATAGGTTAAGAGATTTAATTAATAGTAAAGGTTATAATATAAAAGATACTAAGGATGGAACTGAAGTAACTAAAAAATAGATAGAAATTATACTTGAAGTGATAAAATAAATGTAGACACAAAAAAAGTGTTTACATTTATTTTTAATTTGTTTTACAGTTTTCTTATTCTTAATTCTTAGAGTATTGTATTTTAGAAAATAATGTAATATAATCAAGAAAGTAAAAAAGGGGATAATAAAAAGGAGGAATTTACAATGGCAATATTATTACCAGGAGGAGCAGGGTATATAGGAAGTCATACTGCTGTAGAATTATTAAATGAAGGAAAAGATGTTATAATAGTAGATAACTTTTCAAATAGTAAACCAGAAGTATTAGATAAAATAATAAAAATAACAGGAAAAGATTTTAAATTTTATGAGTTAGATTATCTAGATAGAGAAAAATTAGAAAAAGTTTTTGAAGAAAATGAGATAGAAGCAGTATTAAATTTTGCAGGATTTAAAGCGGTAGGAGAATCTGTTGAAAAACCATTAGAATATTACCATAATAATATAACAGGTTGCTTAATTCTTTTAGAAACAATGAAAAAATACAATGTAAAGAAATTTATATTTAGTTCATCTGCAACTGTATATGGAGAGCCTGAGAGAATACCTTTAACAGAAGATTGTAGAACAGGTGGAACAACAAATCCTTATGGTACATCTAAACTATTTATAGAACAAATATTAAAAGATTTATATAAGTCAGATAATACGTGGGATATTTGTATACTTAGATATTTTAATCCAGTTGGTTCACATGAGAGTGGATTAATTGGAGAAGAACCACAAGGTATTCCAAATAACTTAATGCCATATGTAGCAAGAGTAGCAGCAGGAACATTAAAAGAATTATCTGTATTTGGTAATGATTATGACACGGAAGATCGGAACAGGAGTTAGAGATTATATCCATGTAGTAGATTTAGCAAAAGGACATGTATGTGCTTTAAATAAATTAGATAAAGAAAAGGAAGGTTTATTTATTTATAATTTAGGAACAGGAAAAGGATATAGTGTGCTTGACATGGTAAAAGCATTTGAAAAAGCAACAGGAAAGAAAGTTCCATATAAAATAGCTCCAAGAAGAGAAGGAGATATTGCAACATGTTATGCAGACCCTAAAAAAGCAAAAGAAGAATTAGGATGGGTTGCAACTAAAACTTTAGAAGACATGTGTAAAGATTCATGGAATTATATTGAAAAAAGTAGTAAAACAATAGAATAAATTATTTAACCCTTCAATTTTATTGACTTTTAGCATTTTACATAATATAATATATAGGACTTTGGAGGGTTATATTAATTTTAAAAGTAGAATAAAAGAAAAAAGGAGTTCGAAATGATAGATTTTAAAACTAAAATTGCACAAGAATTAGAAAAGGTAGTACAAATTAATGAAAAAGAACTAGAAACTTATATAGAGATACCAAAAGACACTAAAAATGGAGACTATTCTTTTCCATGCTTTAAGCTAGCAAAAGAATTAAAAAAAGCACCTCAAATGATTGCAAATGACATAAAAGAAAAAATAAACATAGAAGGAACAGGAATAGAAAAAGTTGAGGTAATAGGTGGTTTCTTAAACTTTTTTGTTGATAAAAAAGTACTTGCAAGGGAAGTGTTAAATGAAATATCAAGTAAAGAAGAATATGGAAGATCAAAAATAGGAGAAGGAAGAAATATTGTAATAGATTATTCAGCTCCTAATATTGCAAAACCATTCCATATTGGACATTTACGTTCAACAGTTATAGGAGGAGCTTTATCTAATATATATAAGTTTCTGGGTTATAATGTAACAGGAATAAATCATTTAGGAGACTATGGAACACAGTTTGGTAAATTAATAGAGGGATATAAATTATGGGGAAATGAATATGATATAGATAAAGACCCCATAAATGAACTAACAAAGATTTATATCAGAATAAATAATCTATGCAAGGAAGATGAATCTGTATTAAATGCATGTAGAGACAACTTTAAAAAATTAGAAGAAGGAGATTCTTATTGTACAGAGTTATGGGAGAAATTTAAAAGTGTTAGTTTAAAAGAATTTCAAAAAGTATATGATTTACTTGGAAGTAAGTTTGAGTCTTGGAATGGAGAAGCATTTTATTCAGATAAGATGCCAGAAGTAATAGAACTTTTAGAAAAGTCTGGAAAGCTAGTAGAATCTCAAGGAGCTAAAATAGTAGATTTAAGTAATGATGGAATAGATACACCATGTATTATTATAAAATCAAATGGTTCAACAACATATGCAACAAGAGATTTAGCGGCAATACTTTACAGAACAAGAACATATGATTTTGAAAAAGCTTTATATGTTACATCATATGAACAAGTATTACATTTTAAACAAGTATTTGCTACAGCAAAATATTTAGGATTGGATGAAAAATACTTAAATGGACTAAAACATATACCATTTGGTATGGTATTGTTACCAACAGGGAAAATGTCAACAAGGGAAGGTAATATTATAAAACTTGAAGACCTTTTAAATGAAGCAATTGAAAGAGCGAAAGAAATAATTGAACAAAAGAATCCGGAATTAGAAGATAAAGAAGAAACAGCTAAAAAAGTTGGAATAGGCGCAGTAATATTTAATGATTTATCAAATAATAGAGTAAAAGATGAAATTTTTGATTGGGATACAATTTTAAATTTCCAAGGAGAAACAGGTCCTTATATCCAATATATGTATGTAAGAATTAAAAGTGTATTAGAAAAGGCAAATGGAGTGCCAAATATTAAAGAGGTAAATGTAGAAAAATTAGATGATAGTTATTCACAAGATATATTGAAATTAATATATAATTTTGAAGATACATTAGTTGCAGTAACTGAAAAAGAAGAACCATCTATTTTATCAAGGTATTTAATAGATTTGGCAAAAGCATATAGTAGTTTTTATAATGAAAATAAAATAATGGTAGAAGATAAAGAAACTAAGGATGCAAGAGTGTATTTAAGTTATGCAACAGCTAAGGTGTTAAAAGAAGGAACTGCATTACTTGGTATGGAAATGCCAAATAAGATGTAATAAATTCAAACAATGAATAATAAAAAAGAAAACAAAGCATAAATTTTAAGTGGTGATTAACTTATATTTATACTTTGTTTTTTATGCTTATAAGACTGATAAGTAAACTAAAACTAAGAATTTTTTGAAAATAACATAAAATGAGAAAAAATAGAAAATAAAGAGAAAAGAGGAGCTTTTGGATACATAATTAAAAATTTATGAATTTGTAAATAAAGTACAAAGATGTTAATATCTACCTAACGTAAATAATTCTAAATATGAGGAGGTGAAAAAATATGGATATTCAAGAACTAAAAAAAATGAATGAAAGACTTGATATGATTTAAAATGTTAATCTTGTAAATATTTTACAAAAACAAAATGAAATCTAAAAGAATTAAATTCAGCTATTAATATTAATAATTTGGAGCATGAAAATTTTAGATATAGACATGAAAGAGTAGAAAAAATGCTGGGTTGTTTTGCTTTATAAAATAGACTTTTAAGAAAGTGTATATATACTTTCTTAATTTTTTTGGAGAAAAATATAAAAATAATAAATAGCTTGTAAATAACAATTTTAAATAGTATAATTAAAAGGAATTAAAAATAAGAAGGGATGGATTTATATGGAAGAAAAGATTAATGAAAAAGTAGTAAAAAAGAGTAAGAAAAAGGTTGTAATAACTATTGTGTTGATTATAGTCATTATTTTATTAGTAGCAGGAGGATTTATATTTTATCATGGAAATCAAACTGGTAAATTAATAGCAGAAGTAAATAAAATGTCAGAAGTACAAATGATGAATGAAGATGGATCTTTAGTAGAAAATCCAATAGATATGGAAATAAAAACAACTGGTTCTTATGCAGTTGTAGAAAAGACATTTAAAGATTATATGAATGAAATAATAACAGATACACAAGAATTAGCAAATACATTAGACGAAGATAAAATAATGAATTTAGTTTCAATAGAGAATCTGAAAGAGGATGGACCAGATTTTACAAAAAGTAAAGAAGAAATAGCTACAATGAAAGAATCTATTAGTAGTTATGTGACTAACATGGAAAATGTGGCAAATGAAGAAAGTTTACTTGCAAGAATAGAAGATAAGGATGTAGGTGAATATTATAAGGAATTATATAGACAGCTAGCAACAGATAAAGAGTCAGGAGCAAGTTTAAAGGTAGCAATAGAAGAATTAAAAACAAATGAGGAAGAATTAGTCCAGGGATTAGACGATTTAAATAGCATATTAAATTTCTTAAGCGAAAATAAAAATGAATGGCAAATAGAGGAAAATCAAATAGTATTTACAACACAAAGTGCATATGAAGAGTATTCAGAGTTAATGAAAACATTACCTACAATGCAATAGTTTTGTAGATGATTTTTATCGAGGAGCTAATATATGTATTATGTTTATATGTTAAGATGTAAAGATAATTCTATTTATACAGGGATTACGGTGGATATTAATAGGAGAATGAAAGAGCATTTTTCTAAAAATGAAAAATGTGCTAAATATACATTAACTCATAGTGTCAAAAGATTGGAAGCAGTCTGGATAACGAATAATAAATCTTTAGCATCTAAGTTGGAATATGCAATAAAGAAACTTACAAAAAAGCAAAAAGAAAATTTAGCAGAAACTAAAAAATTAGAAGAAATATTTTTCAGTAATGAAAAAATAGATATAGATAATTATAAAAGTGAAAGTATTAAATATTGAATAAAAAATAAATATTAACATATGAATAACAATATAATAAATTCAAATAAATATTAAACATTCAAGATACTAAAAATATATAAAATAATACTTTAATTAATAGTTTTTGTGCTATAAAAAGTTGACAAATGACAGAAAATGGCATATAATGAAAATGTACTAATAAGTGCAAAATTATATCATATCAAAGTAGAATAGGTTATTACAATAAGACCTAAGATTATTGTGAATCTATGAGTCGTAGAGCTCTAGCTGCCTTTATGGGCAGCTATCTTCATATTTATAGGTAGGAGAGAGGAAATATGGGATATAGAATTGGATTAGATATCGGAATAACATCAATTGGTTGGTCAGTGATAGAAAATGATACAGATGGAAAACCAAGAAGAATAATAGATTTAGGGATTAGAATATTTGATGCTGCTGAAAAACCTAAAGATGGTTCTCCATTAGCAAAAGATAGGAGAGATGCTAGAGAAACAAGAAGGAGACAAAGACGTAGAAAACATAGAATAGAAAGAACAAAAAGATTATTAGAAAACTATAATATTATAAGTAAAAAAGAGTTGGAAGATATATACAAAAATTATAAATTTCAATTTAGTATATATGAATTAAGAGTAATGGCCTTAAATGAAAGAATATCTAATAAGAATCTTGCTAGAGTTTTATTAAATTTTGTAAAAAGAAGAGGATACAAATCAAATAGTAAATCAGAAGAAATAGAAGATAAAGAAACAGGAAAATTGCTTACGGCAACTAAAGAAAATGAAAAATTGATGAAAGAAAAAGAATATCGTACAATAGGTGAAATGTATTTAAAAGACGATAAGTTTAAACTAAAAGATAAAAATGGAAATTTTATTTTAGATTCAAAAGGTAGAAAGATATTAAAAGTGAGAAATACAACAAGTGATTATAAAAGTACAGCATTAAGAAAATTAATTTTAGATGAAATTGTAATGATATTAAATAAACAAAAGGAGTTTAATACTTCTATAACGAAGGAATTTATAGAAAAGTATATTGAAATTTTTTCTTCACAAAGAAATTTTGATGATGGACCAGGAGAACAAAGTCCATATGCAGGTAATCAAATTGAAAAAATGCTTGGGACATGTACATTCGAAAAAGAAGAGAAAAGGGCACCAAAAGCTACATATACATTTGAGTATTTTAAATTATTACAAGATTTGAATCATATAAAAATAGAAAAAATAATTATAGACGATAATGGATTTAAAAAGAGAAGTAAGAGAGAATTAACAGAAGATGAAAGGAAAAAAATAAAAGATTTAGTACAAAAGAAGGTAACTGTTTCTTATGACACAATAAGAAAAGAATTAAAGTTAGAACCAAATGAAAGGTTTAATATGCTTACATATAAAAATACATTAATATTATCAGAAGAAACTAATCAAGAGGTAGAAAAAGATAAAAAATTAAAGGAATTTGAAAGTTATCATAAAATAAGGACAGCTTTAAATAGAGTAGAAAAAGGATATATAAATAAGTTATCAAAAGAAGAGTTGAACTGTATCGGATATGCATTAACAGTCTATAAAAATGATAGTAAAAGAATAGAATATTTAAAAGAAAACACAAATAATTTAACAGAAGAAGCAATAAATGAGTTACTTAAATTATCGTTTACAAAAGTTGGAAATTTATCTATTAAAGCAATGGAAAAAATTATTCCATATCTAGAAGAGGGACTTACTTATGATAAAGCGGCACAAAAAGTATATGAAGATTTTAGAGGAAGCATAAATACAGGAAAAAAGAGAAAATTGAGTCTAAAGGATTTAGAACAAGATATTTCTAATCCAGTAGTTAGAAGAGGTATTTCACAAGCAATTAAGGTTTTAAATGCTATAACTTTAAAGTATAATCCTAAATATGGAAAACCTGATGTGGTTGTTATCGAGCTTGCAAGAGAGATGGGAAAGAATTTTTCTGATAGAAATAAAATGAAAAAATCTCAAGAAGAAAATATGCAAAATAATGAAAGAATAAAGCAAAGAGTAGTAGAACTAGGAAAGGCTAATCCAACAGGACAAGATATTGTAAAATACAAATTATGGCAAGAGCAAGATGGAGTTTGTGTGTATTCTGGTAGGAAAATACCAATTGAGAATTTATTTACAGAAGCGGTTGATGTTGATCATATTATTCCTTATAGTATGTGCTTTGACGATACATATAAAAATAAAGTATTAGTTTTGTCTAGCGAGAATAGACAAAAAGGAAACAGAGTTCCTTATCAATATGAAAGAGAAATAGGAAGAGATTTAGAAGAATATGAAGTAAGAATTAATAATATCATAAAAAATCCGAAAAAAAGAGAGAGACTTTTAAGAGAGAGTTTTACAAGAGAGGATGCTAAGGATTGGAAGGATAGAAATATACAAGACACACAATATATGTGTAGACTTATGTATAATCTAATAAAAAATCATTTAGACTTTTCTGATAATTCTAATTTTAAAAGAAAAGTTTGGACTGTCAATGGCTCTGTTACTGCGCATATTAGAAAAAGATTAGGAATAGAAAAAACAAGAGATACAGATATTCACCATGCTATAGATGCCACTGTTATAGGAATAACAACTCAGGATATGATAAATAGAATAACAAAATATTACCAATATAAAGATGGTAAGTTTATGAATAATAAGGGTGAATATATAGATTTAGAGACAGGAGAAATTTTAGATAGCAAGGAATATGAAAGAAAGAATGGAATATATTTCCCAGAACCATGGGATAAATTTAGAAAAGAACTAGATATTAGAGCTAATTGTAAAACAAAAGAAAGGATTATTGAATGTTTAAAAACAGAAAAAATTTATACTTATGAAGATTATGAAGATGTAAGGCCAATTTTTATATCTAGAATGCCTAGAAGAAAAGTTAAAGGCATGGCACATTTAGACACAATAAGAGGCTTTAGAAAAAAAGATGGACAATTAAAGACAATTACAAAAACAGAATTAACAAAACTAAAATTAAAAGATGGAGAGATTGAGGGATATCCGGAAAAAAATAAACAAGACGATAAATTACTTTATAATGCTTTAAAAGAACAATTGATAAAATACAATGGAAATGGAAAAGATGCATTTAAAGAGGAATTTTATAAACCAAGGAAAGATGGTAGTAAAGGGCCTTTAGTTAAGAAAGTTCAGATAGAGGCTAATGCAACTTTAGGAGTTGAATTGAAAGATAGAAAAGCTTTTGCGGGAAATGGTGATAGTGTAAGATTAGATATTTTCTATGTAGATGGTGAAGGATATTATTTTGTACCAATATATGTTAGTGATACAGTAAAAGATAAATTACCAAATAAGGCATGTGTTTCTAATAAATCATATGATGATTGGAAAGAAATGAAGGATGAGAATTTTATATTTTCATTATATCCAAATGACTTGGTTTATATAGAAAAAGAGACAAAAATTAAATTAAATCCAAATAAAAAAGATGGGAAATCTATAGAAGTTGAAAATGTTTTTGCTTACTATATTAAAGCTGGAATATCTGGAGCATCGATTTCTATAAGAACACACGACAATGAATATGTTCAAATGAGCTTAGGAATAAAAGGATTTAAGAAATTTGTGAAGTATGAGGTTGATGTTTTAGGGCAATATCATGAAGTGAAGTTACCAGAAAAAAGAATGCCTTTTAACATAAAAAAGTAAATGAAAGGAGGGAAGCTTAAATATTTATCTTAAAACCCATCTATAGTCTAAACTTAGAATATAGATAAATGTTTTAAGCAAATATTATGGCTTTCAGAAATGTATATGTACAAAATGATGTACATATAAAAATTAAAAATGAGCAACTATTGATTAAAACTAAAGAAGAAGAGTTTACAATACCTTTAGAAGATATTAACAGTATTTGTATAGAATCACTAAGGACAAATATTTCTTCTTATGCATTAAAAAAGTTCGTAGAGCATGACATAATTCTTTATATATGTGATGAAAAGCATTTACCAACAGGATTTTTAATAGGAAGTAATAATTATTCTAGGCAATTAAAGAATTTAAATATGCAATTTAATATGTCTAAACCTCTTATAAAAAGAATATGGCAGGATATTATAAAAATAAAAGTAAGAAATCAATCGGAGTGTTTAAAGGAGTTAGGAATTAAAGATATAAAACTAGATAATATGATTGATAAAATTACATCAGGAGATACAAAAAATATAGAGGCAAAAGCTGCTGCACAATATTTTAAAGATATTTTTGGAAAAGACTTTAACAGAGATTTAGATTGTATACAAAATGGTGCTCTAAATTATGGCTATGCAATTATAAGAGGAATGATTGCTAGAACTTTAGTTATGTATGGTTTTGAGCCTGCAATAGGAATATTTCATCATAGTCAGTTAAATAATTTCAATTTAGCGGATGATTTTATAGAATGTTTTCGACCAATTGTTGATTTATATGTTTTACAAACTTTAAATTTCGATACTGAAGAATTGACACCTAGTATGAAGAGAAAAATTTATAATGTGATAAATTGTTTGGTTTTAATTGATGGTAAAAAGTTTAATGTACAAGGGGCAATTGATTATATGATAAAAAGTTTTTCAACAAGTATGAATGAAAATAAAAATTTAATTAAATTGCCCTATTTGATACCAATAGAAGAGTATAGGTATGCATAAATTTATGAGAATATTAGTCTTTTTTGATTTACCTGTTAAAACCAAACATGAAAGGAAACTAGCAAATCAGTTTAGAAATTTTTTGATTAAAGATGGATACTACATGGTTCAATTTTCTGTATATGCTAGAGTGTGTAATGGAAATGATATGGTTGAACTTCATAAACAAAGGTTAAAGAAGAATGTTCCAAATGAAGGATCAATTAGAGTTCTTGTAATTACAGAAAAACAGTATGAAAATGTTGAGATTTTACTTGGAAAAAAATCGAAATATGAAAAACCTGTTGATTATGAAAATTTATCGTTTTTTTAAAAAAGAAGAAATATGTATAAATAATTAAATAAAAAATAATGTTTTTTAAAAAAAGAAATCCAGTAAATAATTAATATTACTGGGTTTCTTCTTAATGGTATTATATCATATCAAAATAAAATAGGGAATTACAACTTACATAACTTCCGTCTCTTACATTTTCTAATTATATCATATCAAAATAAAATAGGGAATTACAACAGTTTTTTCTAATAGCTTTTCTTCTTTAGTATTATATCATATCAAAATAAAATAGGGAATTACAACATAACGAATTGAAAGGAGTTTAATTATGGCATTATATCATATCAAAATAAAATAGGGAATTACAACTAAGAAGGGAAAGTAAACAGGTGATATTTTATTATATCATATCAAAATAAAATAGGGAATTACAACCAAGATGCTATAACACCACAAGAAATGATTATTATATCATATCAAAATAAAATAGGGAATTACAACTTTAAAAGCATATGTTCCAGCTTCTATTTTATTATATCATATCAAAATAAAATAGGGAATTACAACTCTAATGGTTGGTATAATTTAAATGTAATTATTATATCATATCAAAATAAAATAGGGAATTACAACAATGTTATACTAAATGTGTCAGATGTAGTAATTATATCATATCAAAATAAAATAGGGAATTACAACATCTGTTTTCCAACCAAACTTTTCTTCCATATTATATCATATCAAAATAAAATAGGGAATTACAACACCTGCCTCATATTCAACTTCAAATGTTTTATTATATCATATCAAAATAAAATAGGGAATTACAACCATCTGTATTTATTGTTGCCATATCCTTTAATTATATCATATCAAAATAAAATAAGGAATTACAACTCATTTAGTGGGTCATACTTAATTAATTCTATTATATCATATCAAAATAAAATAGGGAATTACAATAATTCTAATATGGGAGATATGTCTTACACAATTATATCATATCAAAATAGAATAGAGGATTACAACAGTTTACTTCATAATAAAAAAGTATACAAATATTATATCATATCAGGGTAAAATAAGGAATTACAACATCACTCCTATTACAATGCACTAAAATATTATAATATTAAAATAGAATAGGGAATTACAACAAAAATTGAACTTGAAAATCTATTGCAAGTATTATATCATATCAAAATAGAATAAGGAATTATAATTACCAAAGTGTGATAGGAATTTATAACTTCAAGTTAAACCTGTAAAGCTTTTGTACTAAATAAGAATGGAAAATAAAAACTCTTCTTTGTCTTTGATTAAATTACATCATTCAAAAATAATAGGGAATTACAACGTGGTGTGTGTGCGTGTGTGTTCATGTATTATTATACCATTAATGTGGATTTAAACAACGTAAAATTTATGCAACTTTTTACTGTTTATGGTATATTAGGTAAAATAATAATATACCCCTCTCTTTACAAAATACCTATAGGGGTATATAATACTTTTTGAGGTGAGAAGGTTGGAGAATAATTGTTGTAAGAAACAAACAAAAAGAAGTGAAGGAGAAAAGAAAATAATAAATAATAGATTAAATAGAATAGAAGGACAAGTAAGAGGAGTAAAGAAAATGATAGAAGAAGATAGATATTGTGACGATGTACTAATTCAATTATCTGCAATAAATAAATCAATAAAAAGTTTAGCAAACCATATATTAGAAAATCATATGTATACTTGTGTATATAATAATTTAGAAAAAGGAAACTATGAAATAATAGATGAAGTTGTAAATTTATTTAGGAGGTTCCAATAATGAAAAAAGTTGTATTAAAAATAGATGGTATGACTTGTAGTGCTTGTTCTAATGGACTAGAAAAGTATCTAAATAAGCAAGATGGAATAATTTTGGCAAGTGTAAATCTAGTTATGGCAACTGCACAGGTAGAATATGATGAGACAAAAGTAGATAGAAAAATGCTAGATACATTTGTAAAAAAAGCAGGGTTTAGGAGTTTAGGAGAATATACTGGAAAAGAAGAAAAAAATAGCCATAAGAAAGATAAAGTCTTATTTATAATATTTGGAGTTCTTGCAGTAATACTTCTGTATATATCAATGGGACATATGATAGGACTTCCGATATTTAAATCCTTAAACATGCATGAAAACCCTATGAATTATGCAGTAGTATTATTTATTCTTACAATTGTGTTTTTAGGTTATGGATTTGATATTATAAAAAGTGGATTTAAGAACTTAATACATAAAGCTCCTAATATGGATACATTAGTTGCAATAGGGGTGTTAAGTAGTTTTTTATATAGTACATATAGTATGATTATGATAATAAGAGGAGATAACTCTTTTGTACATGAATTATATTTTGAATCAGCAGCTATAGTAGTATTTTTTATAAAGCTTGGTAGGTACTTAGATGGAATAAGTAAAGATAAAACAAAAGAAGCTATTCAAAAATTAGTACAAATTACACCAAATAAAGCTATTGTTAAAGTTGATGGTGTTGAAAAAGAAGTTACAATTGATGAAATAAAAAAAGGAGATATAGTTGTTAGTCATGCAGGAGATAGCATCTCAGTAGATGGAAAAATAATAAGTGGAAAAGCACATTTAGATGAATCATTTTTAACAGGAGAAAGTAAGCCAGCAAGTAAAAAACAAGGTGATAAAGTAATTGCTGGAAGTATTAATTATGATGGTTATTTAGAATACGAAGCGGAAAAAATAGGAAGAGACTCTACAATATCACAAATAGTAAAATTAGTAGTAGAAGCAAGTAATACAAAAGTACCAATAGCAAGAGTAGCAGATAAAGTAAGTGGATACTTTGTACCAATAGTAATATTAATTGCAATTGTATCATTTATATTTTATTTAATATTAGGTTCTGGTATCGGAGAAGCATTAACAACATTTGTAACAATATTAGTAGTTGCATGTCCATGTGCATTAGGTTTAGCTACACCACTTGCAATAGTAGTAAGTGAAGGAAAATGTGCAAAATCTGGAATACTAGTAAAGAAAAGTGAAATACTAGAAAATGCCAAAAATATAGATACAATAGTATTTGATAAAACAGGAACATTAACATATGGAAAATTAAAAATATCTAAAGTTCTAAATTATAGTAGTAATTTAAATGAAGAAGAAATACTAAGAATTGCGGGAAGTATAGAAGCAAGGTCAACGCATCCAATAGCAAAAGCATTTGAAGAATACTTAAAAGAATATAAACTTGGAAAATATAATATAGAAGAATTTAAGAATTTAAGTGGTTTAGGAATTACAGGAAAAGTAGAAGGAAAAGAATATTTACTTGGAAATTATAAAATATTAGAACATTTTAATATTGAAGATGAAAATATAGATAAATATAAAAAAGAAGAACAAGAATTAGCTAAAAAAGGAAATAGTATTATTTATGTAGTAGAAGAAAATAAAGTAATTGCATTAATTGGAGTAAATGACTTAGTAAGAGAAAATGTAAAAGAAATAATAAAGAAATTAAACGAAAATAATATAGAAACAATAATGCTAACAGGAGATAACCTTGAGACAGCAAAATTAATTGCAAAAGAAATAGGAATATCAAAAGTAATTGCAGATGTAGTACCAGAAGAAAAAACAAATACAATAAGAAACCTAAAAAAACAAGGTAAGAAAGTATTAATGTGTGGAGATGGAATAAATGATAGTCCTGCATTAGCTAGCTCAGATATAGGAGTTAGCGTAAATTCAGGAACAGATATTGCAATGGACTCATCAGATGTTATTTTAATGAAAAATGATTTAAGTAAAATATTAGATTTAATAACAATTAGTAAAAAGACAATAAGAAATATAAAACAAAACTTATTCTGGGCATTTTTCTATAACAGTTTAATGATACCAATTGCAATAGGAGTGTTAAAACCAATAGGAATATCAATAAATCCAATGATAGCAGGATTAGCAATGACATTAAGTAGTTTAACAGTAATATTAAATGCATTAAGACTAAGATGAGACATTTTGGGGACGGGCCTTTTTTGTCTCACTTCTAAATAAATTAAAAATATAAAGGAGGAAAATAAAAATGTTTGGAAAGGAAAAAATAGTAAAAACATTAAATGTAGAAGGAATGAGCTGTATGCACTGTGTTAAAAAGGTAGAAACAGCTCTAAAAGATGTAAAAGGAGTAAAATCTGTAAATGTAAGTTTGGAAAATAAAAAAGCAGAAGTTACTTTAAAAGAAGATGTAGATTTAAGTGTATTAAAAAAAGCAGTAGAAGATGCAGGATATGAAGTAAAAGAATAAAATAAAAGTAAGAAGATACCACGAAAAGTGGTATTTTTTACGTTTTAATGAAAAATGTTTAATTATATTAAAAACTGGAAATAATATAAAAAATAAAAATTTATAATAAGTTATTTACAAGTAGCCTATTTTTATATATAATTATAACATACATAAAATATAATGTATATATACAAAAGAGAGGAGGTGTGAGTTTTTTTGACTGGGGAATCCCCTAGATTTCAATATTTTTAAGTTCTAAGTTATAATTTGATTCAAACTCCAATGATTTAAACTATTTATAGTCTACTCCATTTCTATTTTTAGTTCAACCTTAATAAGCCAAATTTTATACATTTTGACCTTTTTCTTTAGTTTATTAACATTAATTCGCTACATTTTTTATCTTTTAATAAATCTATTATATATTTTT
>CALXEW010000026.1 GCA_944387435.1 uncultured Clostridia bacterium
AAAGATTATGGTTTACTTTTTTTCTATATTAATCATTTTAATTATTGTTCTTTATGGTTCTTTGTTTAACGAATTGTGCCAAAATTGTGCCAAAAGCATTTATTCGTTTTTCGAAACCGTTGAGGCTGTAAGGAAAGAATTTTCAATATTGTGTCATTTACTGTGTCCTGACATGACTATTCCTCCTTTAATTGTACTATAACTTATTATATTTTAACACATTATTTAATTTTTGTGTAGTATTTTTTATTATTTTATTTAACAAGCATTATTCTAAAATAATACTTACCTCAATAAATTTAGTTGCTATTTTTCATATTTAATGATATATTATAAAAAATACTATTAAATGAGGTAATAAAATGGAATATATATATAATCCACAAGGTGTTTGTTCCATAGAAATGAAAATAAAAGTAGAAAATGATATAATAGAAAATGTAGAAATAATTGGTGGTTGCCCAGGAAATACTATTGGAATAACAAGATTAATTAAAGGTATGAACATTGATGAAGCAATAAAAAGATTAAAAGGAATACTATGTGGAAATAAAGGGACATCATGCCCTGACCAACTTGCAATAGCTTTAGAACATATAAAAAATGAGACTCAAAAATAATATTGAGCTTTCTTTTATTATTTGGAAATTTCAATATTACTATGTAAACAGTTCAAATTATGAACTTAAATAATCTTTTAAATCTTGTAATCTATTTTTAGCTTCTTCTGTTCCTTCTTCATATAATTCTTTTAATTTATCCTTGTTTCTTTCTAATCTTGAAATATCAACTTTCTTTCTTGGTCTAAACACAAATATTTTTTCTTCATTTTCTAATCTTTCTATTTTATTATAGATTTCATTATATTTATTAGGTCTACTATACATTGTTTTTAACAAATTAGGATATTTTTTATAAACCATATTATACATCCTTTTTATTCTATTTGATAATGGTTTTTTTCTATAATCTTTATCTCTTGTAAGTACAACAACAATTTTTTCATACCCTTGTTCTAATGCCCAATCTATTGGTACATTGCAATCAATTGCACCATCTAAATATGGCTTTCCATTTATATCTACAACTTTTGATACCAATGGCATACTAGAAGATGCTTGTAATAATTTATATGTGTTTTTTTTATTTTTGTCATAATATTCTGTTTTTCCAGTTATACAATTTGTCACTCCTGTTACAAATCTTTTATCAGAATCAAGAAATTCCCTCTCATCGAATGGATTATCTTTTGCTATTTTACCACTAAATAAATAATCAAATCCAACTAAACCTTTATTATTCTTTATTGCTTTTATTCCAATATACTTTTTATCTTTACAATAGTTAATATTTATTTTAGCAGTTCTCCCTTTTTGATTAGAAACATAATTACAACCTACCAAAGCACCTGCTGAGACTCCTACTGTACAATCTATATTTATATGATTATCCATTAATGCATCTAAAACACCTGAAGTAAATAGACTTCTCATTGCTCCGCCTTCTAATACCAAAACTGATTTTCCCATTTTAATCACCTACAAACTTTCTATAATTCAAATATATTTGCTTTTAAGATTAACCTTGATATTTTTGTTTTATCTTTAAAAGATATTTCCCACATGCTTCCTGATATTGATCTTTTAATTTTATATTCCTTTGTTGGTTTACCAAGTAATTTTCTTAATTGCTTTTGCAAATTAACTTTGTTGGTATAAACACATATTTTTTCCATATTATATAATACATTTATGGTTGTTTCCGTTTCTTCTTTTATAGGTTCTTTATATATTTTTTTGTCCATTTAAATACAACATCCTTTTAGATAATTTAGTATAATGGTATTGTATCACAGATTTCCTTTCTTTTCTAGGAAATTGATGTTTAAATCTTATTTTAAAATGGAGTTGCCTAAAATTTAAATTTTAAGCAACTCCTGTATGAAAATAAAAGGGGATGGTTCTTAGTGCCAATCGATTCACTTCGGTTGGCACTTACCTATCATACTAATCAAATTGTTCTTTATTTAATTTTATAATAAGAATTTATACTATCTGTTATTGCTTGCATATATAAGTCACCATTATTTAATATATTTCTTAAATCACTATTTACATTCATATATCCTAGTTCTATTAAATATCCTTCTACTCCTACATTTGAATTACGATATCTATTTTCACTATAACTTGGGTTACTTCCATCTACATATGCTCCTGTAGATATTCCTCCGATTTCTCTTATTATAAATAGATATGGAATAGAATCATATATACCTCTATAGTCATTAAATGTTCTTGAATTACGATTTTCTATTTCTATTGTACGAACATATACACCTTCTTCTTCTCTATCAGTTTTCATTTCAGAATATGAAGTATTTGCCTTGTCTACAATATTATCTGCAAATGATTTAGCTAAACTTAAATTCATATTAGGAGCTGCATATACTTCCACTCCACCACTGACATAATCAGACTCATTACTATTCATATGTAGTGAGACAAGTATCTTTGCTCCTGATTCATTTGCCATTGTTACTCTTCCATCTTCATCATATATGTTATATGTATCATATGCATCTGTCTCTGTGCCATCTCTAGTAATTAATACTTTTAATCCTAATGCTTCTAACTTTTTCTTCAAATCCAAACTGTTTTCAAGAACAATCTCATCTTCTTGATATCTTCCAGAAACAGCTCCTGTATCATTTCCACCATGTCCTGGGTCTATTACTACATCATAAATATCTTCTGGAAGTTTTGAAATTTTCTCTACAGTTAATGCCAAAGCTGATACATTATTTTGAGATAAAGAGCTTACATTAATTCTATTATTTGAATTATTCCTAGTTATAGTATAATAGTCTATTGGTTCAGTATATTCCGTATTATTTGATAAAGAATAATAATTTGTCTTACCATTAGAATATATTACTTTTAGCAAAATATAATAATTTTCTGTATCTAAACTTTCTAAATTTAATCCTGTATTAATTTTGTGTAATGTAGAAAAAGAAAGGCTTCCATTTTCAACTTCATATGTAGTATCTACTATAGTTTCCTCTCCTGATGCTTTCTTTGCAACTATTTGTACATCATCTATTTCAGGATTAACAATATCCATATTTCCTTCCACATTTAAATGCGTTCCATAAATTACATATCTAGTAACATCTGCTTGTCCATCTTCTATAATATCTATAATATCCCCTAAAGATGCCGAAGTAGTAGTTGCGTAAGATTCGTCCTCCCTTTTTTGAATTATTATATAAACTAGTAATATAATTAGAATAAATACAACTAAAGCCGTTCTATTCCTTCTTTGATAGTCTTTTCTTTTTGTCTTACGTTTTCCTTTTTTACTCATACCATTCTCCTTGTATATATTTTTATTGTCCCAAAACAAGAACATTCTTTATACTATAATTAATATACAATTAACTGTAAAATAAGTTACACTAATTTATGATATTCTTATTTAAATGTTTCTTTACTTTAATTCTTCAAATCTATATACTTCTTTTAAAGGTACATTATTTCTCTTTGCTAACTCTTTCATGCTTTCAAATTCGGGATATATATATTCTTCTTTATTATTTACTACTTTTTTTACTTTTAATTTTCCATATTTTGTATCTATCTCGAGATTTTTTCTTTCTAATACTTTTCTTTCTTCAAAACGATATCTTATTCCTATTGTTGTTGTTTCTCTAAAAATTATATTTTGTAATTTTTCCATATCTTCTCTTTTACAAGCAACAGTTAATCTATATGCCGGTCTATTTTTCTTCATAAATATTGGTGTAAAGAATACATCTAATGCACCTTCATTAAATAATAGTTCAGAAGTATAACCTAAAATTTCTCCTGAACAGTCATCAATATTAGTCTCCATAACATAGATACCATCATCTTTTTCTTCTAGTTCTCCTAAATATACTTTTAAAACATTTGGTATTTCTATATTTTTATAACCTGCACCCCAACCTATCTTTTCTACATTCATAACAGGCATAACTTTAAATTCATTTGAAAGCTCGGCTATTATTGCTGCTCCTGTTGGAGTAACTAGCTCTGTATCTATATCTATTTGCCTAAATTTTACTCCTGCACTTGCAAAAATTTCACTAGTTGCTGGTACCGGCACAGCCATTTTTCCATGTGCACATTCAATAAAACCATATCCATCATTTACGATGCTTGATATTACTTTATCTGGATTTATTTTATTTATTAATATTACAGTACCTACAATATCAATAATAGAATCTATTGCACCAACCTCATGAAAATGTACTTCTTCTAATGATTTATTATGTACTTTACTTTCTGCTTTAGCTACTCTTATAAATATTTTTTTAGATAAATCTTTCACATTTTCATCTAAAGTACTTTCATCTATTATCTTATTTACATCATTTAAATTTCTGTGTTCGTGATGATAGTGATGTTCATGCTCGTGTTCATGATGATGAGCATGAATATCTTCTAATATTACGTCAACATATGTTCCTGTAATTCCATTTTTAACCTTTTTTGATATCTCTATCTTATATCCATCTACATTTAACTTTTTTAACTCATTTATTAAGTAATTTTCATCACCTATTATTTCAGTCAAAGCTCCTAGCGTCATATTTCCACTAATTCCACTTGAACAATCAAAATATAAGACCTTCATTTTCATCCGTCCCTTCGTGTTATTTTGTTGTTCTATTTATATCATTTAGAGTAAACTCTAAGTCAAGCAATTTAAGCATTTTTCACTTAAAATTCACATTTAACTCTTTCTACATTACTATTATACAATATCAAAATTAAAAAGTCTGTAACACTAATGTTTCTTTAGTATTACAAAGTTATTTCTTTTTTCGAATTTTCTACAATCAAATTCAATTTTCGACTTTTTTCAAAGCACTCTAGATATATATAGTATATAACCCAATATAAAAAAAGCTCCTATTGATTTATTTAATTTACTTTCTTTAATAAAAACTCCTATTAATTGTAATATTACTGTTATTAAAATCAGAATTGATAAACTTGTATTAAATTCTTTATTAAAAAATAACGGATTTATTACTGCTCCTAATCCTATTAATAAAAATAAATTTATAATATTGGAACCCGTTATATTCCCTAATAATAAATCAGTTTCGTCTCTTCTTGCTGATATTATCCCAGTTACAATTTCTGGAAGTGCTGTTCCTAAAGCAACTATTGTTGCTCCTATAAAACTTTCAGACCAACCTAAATTACTAGCAATTATGATGCTATTTTCAACAACAAAATCTGAACCAAATTTAAGTCCTAATAAACCTAATATAATATAAAATATAATATGGCTTATAGATTTTGACTTCATTTCTATTTCTTCAACTTCTTTAATAATTTCCTTATCTAATTTTTTATCTTTTATTTTCTTTTCTTCATATATAGTATATACAATATATATTAGTGCGCATAAAAGAAGTACACTTCCTTCCCATCTATTAATTATTCCTTCTCCTATATTACCAAAAACCAATATCAATATCATTGCAAAAATACTAATTGGTAAATGACTCTTTACTATCCTTTTATCTAATTTTACTGTTCCGATTAAACTTGTTAAGCCTATTACAAATAAGAAATTACATATACAACTACCAATAGCGTTTCCAATTACCAAATCAGCATGTCCATCTATAGAAGATGTAATTGTTATAAATATTTCTGGAAGTGATGTTCCTATTGCTACTATTGTTAATCCAATCAACATCTCTGACAAATTAAATTTTTTTGCTATGCTTGCAGAAGCACCTACTAATAATTCAGCTCCTTTTACTAAAAAGCAAAAACCTAATATAATAAGTATTATTTCTAATAACAAATCTATACTCCTTTATTCTTTACAATCTTATACTTATTTTAAACATTTTTTATAAATTTAAGCAAAGAAATGACAAAATTTAATCAAAAAAAATAGATGTTAGAAAATAAACTAACATCTATTTAATCATACCATCCGAATAAAGATATTCCTCTATCTAATGTTTTTATCTTTTCTATATCCTCATTAGTTAATTCAAAATCAAATAAATCTATATTTTGTTTAAGTCTTTCTATATTTTCCGACTTTGGTATTATCACCATATTTTTAGATAATAAATATTTTAAAGCAATTTGTGCAGATGATTTATTATACTTTTCTCCTATTTCTAATAAAACTTCATTATTAAAAATATTATTTTTGCCACTAGCTAGTGGACTCCAAGCTTCCATAACAGTTCCGTACTTTTCTAATACTTTTTGAAGTTCTTGTCTTGTATAAAACACATGTGCTTCAACTTGATTTACAGCTGGAACTACATTACAGTGTTCTAATAAATCTAAATATTGATTCTTATTGTAATTAGAAATACCAATTGATTTTAATTTTCCTTTCTCTAAAGCTTCTTCTAAAGCCTTATACATTTCTTTACCTTCTCTATATGGCTCATGAATTAGCATTAAATCTATATAGTCAAGTCCAAGATTTTTTAAAGATTCTTCAATTGCAAATTTTGTTCTTTCATACCCTCTATCTGGCGTGTATACTTTTGTTGTGATAAAAAGTTCTTCTCTTTTCGTTTTACATCTTTTAATTGCTCTTCCTAAGATTTTCTCATTACCATACATTCTAGCTGTATCTATTAATCTATAACCAACCTCATCAATTGCTTTTATTATTACATCTTCATCATTTAACTGATATATTCCAAGTCCCACCATTGGTATTTTTAATCCATTATTTAAATTTAAATATTTCATAAAACTCCTTTACTCATTTCCAGAATTTAACGCATTTTTAGCCGATTTTTCCATCATCTTTTTAGCCAGAGCACAAATTATTGGGTTTGTTGCAGATATTGCTTCTAAATTCTTCTTTAATTTTAATTCTTTTAGGCAAGTATCTGTATAATCAACTACCATATCTAGACCAGATATAAATGTTGCCATATCAGAATTTAAAAACACCATAGGCTCTGCCATTTCTTCAGGAGTTGCAAGTCTTCCAGCTAAACCAGCTTCAGCAATTAAAGCTTCTTCTCCTCCTACCATATCTTGAAATTCTTGTTTCATTCCTGTATCTGTTGAACCTGGTAATACATTATTTACTCTAATACCTAATTTTGCAAATTCTACTGCTTGTTCACATGCAAATTGTGATAAACATCTTTTAGAATACATATATGCAAATGTTGAAGGTGCAGAATTAGCTAATTTTTTAGTTACTTCTTGTACTTCTTCCCAAGTCTTACAATGTACTACTTTGTTTTGTTCTCTTTTAAACTTCTTCCATTCTAAACCTGCTGTTGAAGTACAATATACAATTGCTCCACCTTTACTCATTCTATTTTTTAGATAATTTAATGTGATATACATATTTGCAGTATAGTTACAATCAAATGTTGTTCTATAATCTGTTTTAGAACCTGAAAGTCCTGCTACACCAAAAAACGCATCTATATGTTCAGGGATTTTCTTAAAAGCTTCATCTATTTCTTCTTTTTTTGCTAAATTACATTTTATGAATTCTGTAATCCAGTCTACTTTACATTCATTCATATCTATTGCATAAACTTTTGCTCCTAAATCTACAAGCATTCTTGCTGTTGCTTCTCCCATTCCGCTAGATGCTCCTGTAACTACACATACTTTATCTTTATATCCAAAATAATCCTTCATAATTTACACCTCTTCTTTAGTTTTATCATTTCCTATTTTATCACAACTTATTTTATAATCAAACATTTTTCTACAAATTTCTTTGATTTTTTACAATAAAAAGACTTCTTAGAATAAACTAAAAAGTCTTAACTACTACATAACATAAAGTACAAAACGGAAAGTTACATGTGGATTAGCATTACCATCAAAACTATTACGATAAGATGCAGGGTCAGCTAGAGCAGTAGTATAGAAATTTCCCCTAACAATAAATTTGAAATTTATATAATAAGAATTTTTCTCTGCTACAAATTCTGAATTATTTCCCTCCAAATCATATATATTACAAACTTTATCTGCATTATTATTCCCTGAATTTTCTGTTAAATCCATATGTCTTTTAGCATTATATTCCGTTACTAAAAACTTATCCACACCATTTCCATCTATTTTTCCATCTACAAACGCCATTACCATATCCCATTGTATTCCTGAGCATAATGCACTTTTTACATTTTCATTATTTATAAAGTTTTTTGCTTCTATTTTACAATTTTCCTGAGAAATATCATTCCATACAGTTGCTCTAGATTTACTTACTAATATACTTTTATCTTCATTTGTTTCTTTTCCTGCTTCATATCTTGATATATAAAAACCTCTTGCATTTACTACTACTGTTCTTTCTGCTTCTTCATTACTTTCGCTAGTATTTGTCGTTTCTATTCCTTCTGGTAGATATCCCGTATCTGTATATGCTTGTGATGAAATGCCTGTATTTTCATAACTTGTATTTCTTTGATATTGCTCCTGATTTGTTACTGGTATCCAAACAAATTCATTTCCTTTAGAATCTATTATGACTAGTCCATCTTCAATTGTATTTTCTCCTTCTATTTGTGATACTGCAAAACCTGCTGGTATTGGTGCTGTTTGTCCATTTTTGTCTTCATATGTTGTATTTTCCAAATTTGTTGCTGCTTCTAATGCTGTTAATCTTCTTAGTTCATCTTCCTTTGCGTTCTCCGTTTCTGTTTTAGCTCTTTGTGCTTGAGTTAATATTCCATTTTCTCCTGTCAGCATTGCAATTGATACTCCCGCTAAAATTAAAAGTACAATTATCGTAATCACTAACGCAATTAGAGTGATTCCTTTTTGATTATAATTCGATTTTTTCTTTAATTTCCACATAATTAATATTCATTCCTTTCATTTTTTCTTTTGCCTTTTTAAATTATAAATAATTCATAATAATTATAATATTAAAAGTCAGTAATTGTTTGCGAACAATCGCAAAGATTCCCATTCCTACTTTGATATAATTTTCGTATTAAAAAGAGGTGGGGCTATGCAACTTTCAGATGCTGTGCAAAATAGAATTATAAATCTTTGTAAAGAACAAAATATAACATTAAATAAATTAGCAACTAATTCTGGTCTATCATATTCTACTGTTTTTAGTATATTTTATGGAAAAAGTAAAAGTCCAAAATTAGCAACAATATTACATATATGTGAAGGCTTTAATATTGAATTAAATGAGTTTTTCAATGACCCATTATTTAAAGATGTTGAGTTTGAAGATGAATAGAAAGCAAATACTTTTATTTGATAGTAATTGCTTTTTATTTTTTTGTTTATTTTATTTAATATTTCTTAAGTGAATTTTCTCAACGGCGTCGAGAAAATGTTAAAATCTGTAAAATCGCTTTACTTTTTAAATAAAACATGATATATAGTATATATTCTTTAAGTCAAATTGTTTTTTTAAGAAGAAAATATTTTTTAGTTAAAATTCCTTTTAGTTTTATAATAAATTTAATCGAAAAGAAATCCAGTTTTTAATTAGTTTAAATTTGTTTAAAGTCCTATTCCTTAGGTTTTATTCATTGCGCTTTTAGCTTCTAAATCATTTTATTGTTTTCAAATTTTGCCGACGGCGTCGGCAAAATTCGGATAAGTATAACTTATTTATTACTATCACCGTTAATTAAGTCTTTATATTTTTCATTTCGAATTGAAGTAGAATATTTATTTATAGCAAATTTTGTAATTGTGCCGACGGCGTCGGCACAATTCAAATAAGTATATCTTATCTGAATATTGTTTCTATTCATTAAACTTTTATATACTTATATCTCATAATTAAAATTTAATTAAATGTGTTGCATATTCTCTCTTCTATTAAAAAATACAGCTAAATATTTTTATTCATTTTAAATTAAAACTTTTTGACTTATAGAAAATCAATAATTTTAAAAAATAGAAAGAAGGTAATAAATGAACGAGTTAGAAAAAAATAATAATATAAATAATTTATACAATAAAATAGTAACACTTATAGAAGATGCCAAAAGAAATGTAGCCTCAAATGTAAATAGAGAAATGACATTACTATATTGGAAGATAGGAAAAGACATAACAGAAAATGTACTAAAAAATGAGAAAGCAGAATATGGAAAGTCTGTAATAAACGAATTAAGTAAAAGACTTACTTTAAATTATGGTAAAGGATATAGTGAAAGAAATTTATTTAAGATGATAAAATTTTATGGTTGTTTCCCAGATTTTGGAATTGTTGCGACACTGTCGCAACAATTGAGCTGGTCTCATTTTGTTGAATTATTACAAATTCAAGATAGTTTAAAGCAAGAATTTTATATTACAATGTGTTTAAATGAACACTGGCCTGTAAAGACTTTAAGAGAACGAATTGGCTCAGCTTTATTTGAAAGAACTGCAATATCTAAAAAGCCAGAAGAAACAATTAAAAATGAATTACAATTATTAAGAAAAGAAAATAAAATGACTCCTGATTTATTTTTTAGAGACCCTTATGTTTTAGATTTCCTTAATTTAAAAGATACATATAGTGAAAAAGATTTAGAAAATGCTATTTTAAGTGAACTAGAAAAATTTATTTTAGAAATTGGAAATGATTTTGCATATATTGGAAGACAAAAAAGAATAACAATAGATGGAGAAGATTATTATATTGATTTACTTTTCTATCACAGGAAAATGAAAAGACTTGTTGTTATCGAACTAAAACTAGATAAATTTAAACCTGAATACAAAGGACAAGTTGAACTTTATTTAAAATATCTTGATAAATATGAAAAAGCAGAAGGAGAACAATCTCCTGTTGCAATAATATTATGTGCAAGTAAAAGTAAAATGATGACTGAATTACTTGGTTTAGATAATAGTAATATCCATGTTGCTGAATATTTAACAAAATATGTTTCTACAAAAATGCTAGAACAAAAATTACTAGATAGCATAAAAATAGCAAAAGCACAAATGGAACAAAGAAAGAGATTTAAGAACTCTTAAACCTCCCTATACTTTTAATATTTTAATAAATCTTTATCAATTAAATCATATCTTTTAAATATAGTAATTATCATACTATATACTAATTTTTTTCCTAAAAGTTCTCTAAATTTTGTAGTCTTAACTTTCCCTTCATTTCTTAAGACTTCTAGCTTTTCACCAAGTTCATTATATCCATCTATTATATCATTTAGTGCTCTTTCAAATCTTTTTAATCTATCCATTTTTCTATCCTTTCATTCTTCTAGTAAAATTAGTTTTGTATTTTTTAAGTTTTAATATCGTCTAACATAAAACCTATAACTCTTTTCAAATCTTCCAAAGAAATCTCTACTTGATATCCTATCTTGCCTCCACTAAAAATAATTGTTTCAAAATCTTTAGCAGTTATATCAATAACTGTTTTAAATTGTTTTTTCATTCCTATTGGAGAACAACCTCCATGTATATAACCAGTTAAAGGAAGTAACTCTTTTGATTTTATCATTTCTACACTTTTTTCTTTTACTGCACTAGCTGCTTTTTTTAAATCTAATTCCTTGTTTACAGGAACTAAAAACACATAATGTTCTTTACTGTGTCCTACTGTAACTAATGTTTTAAATACTTGATTTGGGTTCTCTCCTAGAGTTTTAGCTACATCAATTCCACTTATTACATCCTTATAATGATAAATTTTATAGTTTATCTTCTTTTGTTCTAATATTCTCATTACATTTGTTTTGTTTGAATTTTGTTTCATTTTCTACCTCTTTAACTATTTTATATAACCACTATAACAGAAATAAGAGTAATTATCAACATAATTACTCCTATACTTTAAATTTTCAACTTCTTCTTTTTAACTTCCAAAATATTCTTCTATTTCTTTCATTCTAGAAACTTGGTCAACTTTAAATGGGCATCTTTGATTACAGTGACCACAAGAAATACAATCTTTTGCAGTTTTTTCTAAGTTCATGTAATGGTCTTTTGCTAAATTATCTCCAACTCTTGATAGGTCATAATATTTATTAATTAGCCCTATATCTAACCCCATTGGACAAGGTTCGCAATGATTACAATAAACGCATTTTCCTGTGGCTTCAGCAGGAGTAAATTCACTAATTTCACTATAATCTTTTTCTTCCTCAGTTGCTTCATTATATTTTAAAAGCCCTTCTAAATCTTCTTTTCCTCTTATTCCTAAAAGTACAGTTAAAACTCCTGGTTTATCTAATGCATATTTAATGCACTGATTTTTAGTAAGTGCTCTTCCAAATGGAGATGTTTTTTCATCTAGTAATTGTCCTCCAGAAAATGCTTTCATAACTGAAATTCCCACACCTTCTTTTTCACATCTTCTATATAATTTCGTTCTCTCTTCGCTACTTCCATTTGCATATGTACCTCTGCTATAATCATAAGCAGGATTTATACTAAACATAACCATGTCTATTAAACCTGTATCTAATGCTTTATTTACTAGCTTTGGCATATGTGATGAAATACCAATATATTTTACAGTTCCTTTACTTTTAAGTTTTTTTATGTAATCTAATACTCCGTCTTTTTTATATCTTTCAAAATCACTTTCCTCATCAATACAATGTATAAAACCATAATCTATATAATCTGTTTTCAACTCACTTAATTGCCATGCAACAGATCTTTTTATTTTATCTAAATTTGTAGTCCATCCATAAGTTCCTGTTTCATAATTTGCTCCAAAGTGTATTTGATACATTACATTTTCTCTTACCTTTTTAAAAGCTTCTCCATAATATTTAAAACAATCTGAATCTCCTGCTGCTAGGTCAAAGTAATTTATTCCATTTTCATAAGCCCTTTTTAATGTTTCTATTCCTTCTTTTTCTCCTGCTTGTGAAATTGAGCTTGAACCTAATCCTATAACACTTATTTTATCACCTGTTCTACGATTAATACGATATTCCATTAGCTTTCTTCCTTTCTCATTGTTTTTCTTTATAACATTACAACTCAATTCTAATTTTTTACTTAGTTCGTAATATCTATTTTAATGATATTTATAGTTTACCATTTAGAGCTAACTTTAAGTCAAGGCATTTATAAAAATTTGTTTAGTTTTAACATTTTATACTATAAAAATAAAAAACAGCATTATTTGCTGTCTTTTAAATAGTTTTGTTTTTTCAAATTATATCATATCAAAAATAAAATAGGATATTACAACTGGTTTTAAAATATTCTAATTTATTATTTTTTGAAGAGAAAAATCTCCATCATCATAAATAATTCCCTTCTGAATATTTTTTATTACATTTTTATTACGTATAGTAATATTTTCAGGCAAATCATCTAAATCAAACCATCTTAAATCATCACATTTATTATGTTCCATTATCTTTGGTGTTCCTTCGTATTTCTCTGTTATAAAAAATACATTTATATAATCTTCTTTATATGGATGAATAACTGAAACTAACTTTAAATTTTCTTCTTTTATATCTAAGTCTATTTCTTCTTTTGCCTCTCTTACTAAAGCCATTGATAATGACTCACCTTTCTCAAGATGACCACTACAAGCCATATCATATTTTCCATCCATATATCCTGTATTATATCTTCTTTGAAGTAATATTTCTATTTTTCCATTTACTTTTCTCATCAATATTAAGAAAACTGCTACTTTACTTTCGTATCTTTTTTTCATTTTATATTCTCCATAATAATCTTTTTCTATTTATTTTCTATAAAAACTATTTATTCATAAACTTCTTCCCACTATCCCAAGCTGTTCCTACTTTTTTACCTATTTCATAGTATCCATTTTGGAATTGGTCAAATACAAATGCATTTAATTTAGTTGGATCTACTTTTCCGTTCTCATCTAAAACTTTTTCATCTGCTACAACATTTACTATTTCACCTAAAACTCTAAATCCATAAGATTCATGTTGAAGTTCTACTACTTTACATTCTAATGTTAGAGGATATTCTTCTATTATTGGTGCATCTACTCTTGTACTTCTTACAGCATGCATTCCTGTTCTTTCGAACTTATCTTCCATATTATTTCCTGATGCTGTTCCAAAGAAATCTGATTCTTCTAAATGATTTATATCTGCTATACTTAATGTAAATGCCATTCTTTCTTTAATGTTTTTACTTGTTTTATGGCTTTCTGTTATATTTAAAGCTACCATATTATGATTACAAACTCCTCCCCAAGCCATATTCATAACATCAACCTTATCATTTTCTCCATATGTTGCTATCATTAATACTGGCATTGGAAATACATAAGGTTTTACACCTAAATCTTTTTTCATAACAAACTCCTTAACAAAAATTTACATTTATATATTATCACTTATTGTTTTGTTTTACAACTTTTCTTTATGCTCTTTCCTTAATTGTAACTTTTATTATATCTCAAGGAAACTCAATATAAGCTCCATCTATATCTGGAACTTTCTTTATAACAGCCTCAAATTCATATATATTTTCATTCATATTAATTTCCCTTCTATAAAAAACTTAATTGCTCACCGAATAATCCATGACTTTTGTTTTGCTTCTGTTACCTTATCTCCAGGTTCCTCTTTTCCTATTAAAAATGGAGACGTTTCTATATGTCTTTTCATATTCTCTTTAACTAAAGTTTTATTACTATTTGCATAACAATATTTACATAGATGTCCACAACTATCATAAGCACCAATATCATTTCCCATTAAACAATTGCAACCTTCTCTAATATTTTTTCTCTTTGGTGGTTTTAATTTTGTTCTAACACTTTTCTCAACAATTTCTTGACTCATACAACCTTTGCAGTCAACTCCATATTCTGATAAAAATACTCCTTCACAGCACCCATGAATTACCATATCATTTTCTTTACCAATTTTTACAAAAGCTTTTGCAACTTCTATTTGTTCTTCTTTTGATGGTGGCTTTATATCAGGTGCATTTCTTTTTACCTTCTCATATAAATCTAAAAAGCTAATAGTACAATCTCTAGTATATCCTTTTAACTCTTTAGCAAACTTCTCAAAACATTCTATATGTCTTAAAACTGTAAATTCATCGTTTATAAAGATTGGATCATATCTCCAAGAAATAGAATCTATTCCTACATGTTTTGACAACTTCTTAAAACTCTCTATTACTTTTTCTTTATCTGGCACATTTGGTTCTATATCTTTTTCATAAGGAGTAATTGTAACAAACCAAAACTGCCTATAAATATCTAGTTCATCTAAATATTTTAGTATAGGTTCTGGATTTTTAGTACAAAAAGCTAAACAATCTACCACACCTGGACTTAAACTATATTTAGTTACTTGAGATGGATTATATGGATTTCTTACCATTACATATCCTTCTCTTATTCTGTTCATCAACCATTTTGAATAAAACGCTGGTATATCTGTTCTACAACCTGTATTTATTATCATTTTTATTCCTTCTTATTATTTATTTTCCTTTAAGTATTTATCTAGCATTTTATCCATACTAGAAATATATTCAGCATCTTGTTTTACTCTAAATTTTTCATATTCATTATTTGCTTTTTCTACTGCTTGCTTATGTGATACTTTTCCTGCATCTTTTAATATTTCTTTTTTCCTATATTTTAATAAATCATCTGCTACATCTATCCAACTATTCATTGTCATTGTTTTTTGTTCTTTCGCTTCTGTTTCTGCCACGTCTAAAAACAAATTAGTTAAGTCATTTAGTTTTTCTAATTCTTCTTTTTGTAAATAATTTTTTGCAACAGTAACATCATATTTATAAATTAGTCCATCTGGAGAATTCTTCCAAGAAGTTAATCCCATATGTTCTTTATCGGCATTTGCCCTTTCAAAAATTAATTCTGCAGCTGTTTTTCCTGTTATTGCATAATGTAATTTATTTTGTACTATTTTAAAAAATGTATATGCTTCTTCTGAATTTTTATCGTAATCAACCGCTGTTGCTATAAACAAATCCATTATTTTTTGATAAGCCATTCTTTCGCTCACTCTAATTGTTTTTATACGTTCTAATAATTCATCAAAATATCTAGTATCAAATTTATTACCATTTACAAATCTGTAATCATCTAAAGCAAATCCTTTAACCATATATTCTTTAATAACTTTATTTGCCCATGTTCTAAATTTAATTGCTGGTTTTGAATTCACTCTAAATCCAATTGATATTATCATGTCTAAATCATAATATGAAATATTCCTTGTAACACTTCTATTTCCTTCTTTTTGAACTTGTGCAATTTTTGCACAGGTTGAATTTTCATCTAATTCTTCATCTTTATAAATATTATTTATATGCCTTGTTATCCCTGTTCTATCGATTTTGAATAATTTAGTTAAAGATTCAATATTTAGCCAAACGTTTCCGTTTTGTAAGATAACTTCGATATTAACATTATCTTTTTCATCTGTATAGAAAACAATATTATTTTCATCTCCGATTAATTTATCATTAATATTATTCAAACTAATACCTCCAATAAAACTCATATAATTTCATATATATTATCAAACTTTTGTTCTTTTGTCAATTGATATAAAATAGGAAAAATTAAGATTAACCAATAATCTTTCCTATTCTTAAGTTTCAATTTAAAATTCTAAATTTTTTAAATTTTCTATTATTTTATTTGTATCTTCATCAAATAGAATTGTTTTTTCTTCTATTTCTTTACTTGCAAAAGCATAATCTTTATTAATTCTAACTAAATTAGTATTTGTATTATTATACACTATTTGCTCAAACGGAAATCTAATTATCCCTGGAGTGTTAAAACCAACTCCTATTTCTAGTAATAATAAGTTTTTATCTTGTGATTTATCTAAAAACTCCCCATATCTTTTATCTTGTTTATACCAATTTTCATCTTGGACAAAATTTGCATCTTTTCTTAAATTCATTTCCATATTTCCATGACATACTGGACATTTAGGAACTAGATTACTTGGTATTTTACAATCTTTTGTATTTTTTAGCCATTCATTTACTAGATCATAATTATAATATAATTTATTGTGACACGCTCTCTCACATTGAAGATAAGCATAATCTCCTTGTGTTTCAAATACTCTTTCTTTTTCAAATCCTGCTTTTTCAAATTGACCGTCTACATTAGTTGTAATTACAAAATAATCTTTTTCTTTTATTAAAGAATATATTTCTTTATATAATTTTAAAGGCTTCTTATTAAATCTATTTAAAGAAATCATTTTAGCAAAAAATGCCCACTTCTCTTCTTGAGTATTAAAATCATAGAAAGAAGCTGAATATAAATCTGGAAAATTATATTTTTCTATGAACTCTTTAAAATTCTTTTCAAAACTTTCTCCAAAATATTCTAACCCCGCTGCTGTGGATAAACCTGAGCCCGCGCCTATTAATATATAATCTGCTTTACTTATTAAATTCTTTACTTCTGATATTCTCTTATTATACTCTTCCATTTCTATCCTTCCTTTAGATTTTCTTTGTAAATTTCATAATCTTCGTCTGTAAATACATTAAATACAACTTTATCAAAACAATCTTTATTTTTACTCAAATATTCTTTAACACTTCTAATTGCAATCTCACTTGCTAAATCTTTTGGAAAATGAAATTCTCCTGTTGAAATACAAGGAAAAGCAACCTCTCTTATATTATTTTCTTTTGCAAGCTTCAAAGAATTAATATAACAATTAGCTAAATCTTCTTCCTTTTCTTCAGTTACAAAATCATAAATTATAGGTCCAACAGTATGAATTACATGTTCTGATGGCAAATTATATCCTTTTGTAATAAAAGCTTTTCCTGTTTCTAATACACCTATCTTTTCCATAATCTTGCCACATTCAAGCCTTAATCCAACTCCACTTGCAGAATTAATGATGTTATCTATACAATTATGGCAAGGAATAAAACAACCTACTCCGCCTGAATTTGCAGCATTTACAATTGCTTCTATTTTTAATGTTGTAATATCTCCTTTCCATAAACATATTTTACTTTTTGGAAATTCCTTTCCTAAAGCTTCTATATCTTTTACCTCTGTTATTACTTTATTTTTTAATTCTTCTTGTAAATATTCATTTTCAATTTTTAAATACTCCTCAGATATTGGCTTTACATCTCTTATATTACATAAAGACCTATATAGTCTTTTTTTAGATATAATATCTTCTGGGATATTTTCTACCTTTACTTTTTTATTCTCTTCTAATAAATATTTTATTAAAAAATCTAAATTTTCCATAACCTAATACTCCTATTATTTTACTTCTGTAATTATTTTATAGGCGATTCTTTCTTTTGTAAAGTAGGCACTTTTTTGTAACACAGTTTCCTTTTGGATACTATTATAGTATCTTAGCTAGTTATTATTTTTTAATATTAAAAAAGTTTGCTAATTTTTACATTAACAAACTTTTTATACATTGTTTATTCTTCATTCTTTATTTTTTCTATTTCTTCTTTTGTTAATCCAGTAAATTCCACTATATCCTCTACTTTTACATTTTTTCTTAACATTCTTTTTACAGTTTCTTTTTTCTCTTGTTCTTGTCCTTGTTCAATTCCTTGCCTAGTTGCATACTCTATTGCATCTGCCTCATCTCTTATTGCTTTTAGTCTAAACTCATAATTATTTCTTTCTTCATCACTTAAGCTCATTGAAGCCAATTTTTTATTTATTTTTCTTATTTCTTTATTTAACTTCCCCGCTTTTTTCATTTGCTCTTCACTACCTACAAATAACCATAACCATTGTGCATTCGACACTATTTTGCATTAATTAATTTCTTTTCTTATTTCTTCTACTTCTTCTTTGTTTAATCCAGTAAATTCCACTATATCCTCTACTTTTACATTTTTTCTTAACATTCTTTTTACAGTTTCTTTTTTCTCTTGTTCTTGTCCTTTTTCAATCCCTTGTTCAATTCCTTGTTCAATTCCTTGTCTTGTTGCATACTCTATTGCATCTGCCTCATCTCTTATCGCTTTTAATCTAAACTCATAGTTATTCCTCTCTTCGTTGCTTAAGCTCATTGAAGCCAATTTTTTATTTATTTTTCTTATTTCTTTATTTAACTTCCCCGCTTTTTCCATTTGCTCCTCACTCCCTACAAATAACCATAACCATTGTGCTATTTTCGTATGCATTTCTGGATTTTTCTTTTTAAACTTTGGTAGTTCTATTATGTGCATTTCTAAGTATTTTGTTGCATACTCATCCTCTTCTTCATATCCCATATATACTACTTCATCTGGTTTTGGTTTTTCAAATTTCATTCTAGCAATAGAATGATAAGAATTCCTTTTATAATAGTTAAAATTTAAGATATTTATTCCTATTGATTTTTTACAATTGATATAAGGTTCCCCTTCTTTTATACTATTTGCATAATTACTTGCCATATAGAATGGTGATCTTTGCTGCATATTATGCTGGTTTTGCATTTGCATTTCTACATCTACAACAACTTCAGTATTTAATGTTACTCTTAAATCTAGTATTGCAAATTTGCTATCATAATAATTTTTTGGTATTTCTGGATTATTTATTTCTATATCTTTTATTTTAACATCTAATATACTCTCTAAAAAATCTTTTAGAGCACTTTTACTATCTTCTTGTCCGAAAATTCTTTTAAAGACATAATCAGATGTTAAAGGTAATTTATCTGCCATATAATTCCTCCTTTATTTTAACATCTTTATTATATTTTTTCAATAGAAAAATAGATTTTATAGATAAAATTTAATCAAATAATTAAATCAAAATAAGATTAAAAAAATTGATATAATTTTCTGTTCGAACGTAATCAAATTTATATTTTATTTTTTTGTTTATAATATTTTTATTTATTGGAATAATTCGAAAAAAATTATTGATAAAAATCGTCTACTGCAGTAAACAAGTATATTTTAGCATATAAATTTTAAAAAGTTTGTCGAAACTTGTAAATTAGTTCATTTTATTTTAAATTCATAATATAAAAATGACATACAACTAAAAAAGTTATATGCCACTTTTATTTTATAATATATATGCATTCCTGATTCAACATTAGTTTTTATAATTCTAAGGCTTTAACTGCTTTCTCAAGTTCTTCTCTTATTTTTATATGTTGTGGGCAAACTTGTTCACATTTACCGCATTTAATACATTCTTTTGCACTCTTTAATCCATGACCACTAACAAGCCAATTTTCTTGGTGTTTTGCTCCTGCCATATCTTTATATAATGTTAATATATTCATTGCTGTAAATGTCCCTGAAATTCCTATTTTCATTGGACAAACTTTTGCACAATAATTACATGTAGTACATGGAATTAAAGGAATTGTTTTTAATATATCTTGTGCTTCTTTTATTGTTTTTATTTCTTCTTCTGATAATTTTGTAAAGTCTTTCATATATGAAATATTATCTTCCATTTGTTCTATATTACTCATTCCTGATAATACTGTAATTACTCCATCTAAGTTTGCAGCAAACTTAATTGCCCATGAAGCATAAGATGCTCCTGGATTTGCTTTATCAAATACTTCTTTTACTTTATCTGGTGGATTAGACAACATTCCACCTTTTACTGGCTCCATAATAATTACAGGTTTACCATGTTTTCTTGCTACTTCATAACATTCTTTTGATTTTATTGCTGGGTTCTCCCAATCTGCATAATTTATCTGTAATTGTACAAATTCCATCTCAGGATGTTTTGTAAGTATCTCATCTAATTCTTCTGGTGTTGAGTGGAATGAAAATCCTGCATGTTTTATTTTTCCTTGTGCTTTCATATCTAATATCCAACTCCACATATCAAAGTTATCAAATACTTTTGTTCTTCCTTCTCCTAAATTATGTAATAAATAGAAATCAAAATATCCTGCTCCTGTTCAGAAAAAAAGAGTAAATCTGCTTTTAATATTTTTCTTTTGAATTTTGACTGGTAATATATGGTAACCGTCTATTT
>CALXEW010000027.1 GCA_944387435.1 uncultured Clostridia bacterium
TTCACCTGTTTTTGCAGCCATTGCTGCGATTAATTCAGCTTTGTTCATTTAAATTACCTCCTATAAAGTATAATGTTTATGTACTTTACCGCCTGAACCAAGCAATAAATGTACTACTAATTAAAATAATTCGCCAAAAATATTTAAAATCCTTCTTTTTTTCGCATTTTTTTGTTATTTTTTTAGATTTTAATATATTTTTAGTTTAGTAAGTATATTACAAATTTTATCTCCTGCTGGCATCATCAATACTTCTTCTTTAGTAAACACTTTCAAAGCCACTATTGCCAATCCATAGATAACAACTGCAAATACTATTGCTAATATTGTAGCCAATTTTGCTGCAATTATTCCTGAAAGTACAGAATAAATAAAATATGAGCAAATTGCCATAATAATTGTTGCTAAAACTGGTTTTAATACAAATTTATTAAATGATAGTTTTAATCTAAATGCTTTTTTTAGACAAACAATTGAAATTGAAAAAGCAACTACATGGCAAGCAACAGAAGCCCACGCTGCGCCATTTACTCCTATTGATGGTATTGGTACTAAAATTAAATTCAAAATCAATTTTACTAGTACTCCAAGTCCCAGAGATATTGCTGGTATTCTTAAAAGTCCGTATCCTTGCAGAGCACCATTTATTGTTTGATCAAGTATTGTAAATAATATTGTAAGTGAGCTTATTTGAAGTATTACTGTACCATCACTTGCATTTGGATACAATAAATTTAATATTGGTCCTGCAAATATACACATCCCTACTGTACAAGGAAGACCAATAAGCATTGAAACGAGTAATGAAAATTTTGTTTTTTGTTTTATTTGCTTTTTATCTTTTCTAGCCTTTGCTGCTGAAATTGCTGGTACCAACGCTGTAGCAAAAGCTACATTAATAGACAAAGGTAAGCTTGTTAATGTGTCTACTTTTCCTCCCAATATTCCATATTGACTTACAGCTACATCATCTGGTAAAAATTCTTTTAAACTTCTTACAACTGTAAATGAATCTATATTTTTATTTACAGAAGAAAGTATGGCTGTTATAGCAATAGGAAGTGACACAAGTACTATCTTTTTTACAATACTTCTTACTCTTTCATATTTATAATTAACTGTAGATTTTATCTCTAAAGCTATTTCTTTTCTTCTTACTTTGTAATACAAATACAAATATCCAAAACCTGTCATTGTGGCAAGTGTTGTTGCAAGTGTAGCTCCTGCTGCCATCCATTCTGTTGATACATTTGATATAATTGCTACTATCTCTACTAATATAATAGTTAATGCTGTTTTAAATACTTGCTCTAAACTTTGTGATCTTGCTGTTGCTTTTATTTGTTGTCTTCCATTAAAATATCCTCTCATTACTGATGCTATTGCAACAAAAAATATTGCTGGTGATAATGCAACCAATGTCATTTCCGCTTCTGGTATTTGTAACCATTGTACTGATATTAAATGTGCTCCAAAAAATAACATTAAAGAACCTACTAAACCGATAACAGCAAAAGTTGCAAATGCTATTTTAAATATCCTATGAGCTCCTTTATGATCACCAATGGCAACTCTTTCTGATACTAATTTTGAGATTGCATTTGGAACTCCTATTGAAGAAATTGTAAGAAGCAAAGCATATATTTGATAACTTGCTGATACTATACCATTTCCTCTGTCACCAAATCCCTCTCTATTTGTTAAATACAAATTATATACTAAACCTAATAATTTTATCAAAACTTGAGAAAATATCAATGTAACGACACTTTGCAAAAATGTTTCCTTTTTAGCACCCTTTTCCTTCGTTTTCATATGTTTTGGCATCAAATCACTCCAATTCCTATTTTGTCTTTTATTACATATTTTACTTAATTATTATAGATTTAATAACTAAAATATTCAATACTTTTTTACAAATTTAGAGGACAGGTATTTTTGTATTATACTTTCCTGTCCCCTTAAGTTTATATTCTTTTCAATTCTTTTGCTTTTATTTATATGTTTTTATCAATGTTTGGAAGTATTTGTTTTTTTCTAGAAACTACTCCTTCTAAGAAAACTTTATTATTTTCTAATTTTTTATCAAATGCTTTTTCAACTGCTTCTACTTTATTTCCTAAAGCTATAATTTCTGAATTACTATTTAATATATCTGTAATTGCAAGTACAAACAATTCTAATCCTTTACTTTCAATTTCTTTATTAATTGCACCTTCTAATTCTTCTTTTCTTTTTAATACATCTTCTATACTTACTGTATTTACTTGTGCTATTACAAATTTTACTCCATTTTTATCTAAACTTTTAGCATCTAAAGCTATTAATTCCTCTGCTGTAAAATCATTTAAATCTGTTCCTGCTTTTAACATTTCTAATCCATATTCTTTAATATCAATTCCTGCAATTTTTTCTAATTCTTCTAAAGCTTTTTTATCGTAATCTGTTGTTGTTGGTGATTTTAATAATAATGTATCTGACATTATAGCGCTTGCCATAAGTATTGCTTCTTCTTTATTTACTTCTATACCATTTGCTTTATATTCTTGTAAAAGAATAGTTGATGTACAGCCAAATGGTCTTGCTGTATAATATAAAGGCTCTGAAGTTTCAAAATTAGCTATTCTATGATGGTCTACTACTTCTAATATTTTGGCTTTATCTATTCCTTCTACACTTTGGTTAAATTCATTATGGTCCACCATAATTACTTCTTGTCCTTCATCAATGCTTTCTATTAATTCTGGTTCATCAATTTTTAAATAATCTAATACATATTTTGTTTCTTTATTTACTTTTCCTAATCTTACAGCCTTGCAATTTTCTTTTCCCAATTTTTTATTTAATCTTTCTTTTACTAAACTTGAACATATTGAATCTGTATCTGGGTTTTTATGTCCGAATATTAAGATGTTATCTTCCATTTATATCTCTCCTTCTATACTTTTATTTTCTCCAAGTATTATATTAGTAAATACTCTATTTGTCAATGTTTTTATAGACTTAAGAGACTAATTTTCTTTCTATATTTACATTTTTGTATCTTAAATTATCTCCTATTAATTTTGTACTATTATAATATGTTAAATTTGAATTTATAGTAAATTTGTGGTATAATATAAATATGGTTATATACCCTTTTTGAAAGGAGCTAACATGCTTGTAGAGGCTTCTCTTAAAAACCGGCGAATGATCTATTCAGAAATTTTTAAAACCCCCGCTGTTTTTGACAGCAAAGCTGAAGCTCTCAAGGTTCTAGACAACATCCGCAAAAGTCATCCCTCTTCTCTTGGTTGGGAAGAAATCGGTGATGGTGGTTACGTTGTCCTGTGCTCTAACGGTAAGTGGCGCGCTGTTCGTTGCCACGCCAAGTACGAGTAACACCTGCGAAAAAGACTTGAGCTTGATAATCATTTTTATCGTTCAAGTCTTTTTTGTTTTTATTTAAAAATTTCTCTCTCTATTTCACTTTTTATATACATAACTTTTCATTTTTTAATCCATTTTTAAATTTGTTTTAAAAGATTCTCTAATTCCTCTTTACTAAATTGATATTTTTTATTACAAAAATGGCAAACAAGTTCTGCTTTACCGTCTTCTTCTATTATATCTTTTAACTCTTTTTTACCAATACTAATTAACGCTTTTGCCATTTTTTCTTTTGAGCAATCACATTTATATACTGGTACCTTACAATCTTCTATTACTTTTATATTCTTATCACCTGTTACTTTTTTTGCAATATCTATTAAACTTAGTTTTTCATCTAACATTTTAGATATTGCACCTGCTTCAAATATTCCTTTTTCTACATTTGAAATATCTTCATCTGTTGCGTCAGGCATAGGAGTAATAAAATATCCTCCCGCTTCTCTTACTCCATTTTTATCTACTAATACACCTAAAGCGACAGCTGCTTGTCTTTGTTCAGAGTTCACAAAATAATTTGTAAAATCATCTGCAATTTCTCCTGATGTTAAATTAGAAACACCTATATATGGTTCTTTTAATCCAATATCTTTTATTACATGAATCTTTCCAATTTGTCCTACTGCTCCTCCTACATCTAATTTTCCAAATTCATTTAATGGCAAATCGGCATATGGATTTTGTACATATCCTTTTACTTCTGGAATATTATTTGCAGTTGTAAGCATCATTCCTATTGGTCCATTTCCTTTTATTTGAACAGTTATTTTATCTTTCTTGTTTTTCATCTCCTCAGCCATAAGCGAGGTTATTGTAAGTAACCTTCCAAAAGCTGCGGTAGATACTGGACTTAAATCATGTATCCTTCTTGCTTCCTCTACCATTTTAGTTGTTTTTATGCATGTTATGGATATTCTTCCATCATATGCTAAAAAACTTGTTATCTTATCTCCCATTTTATCCTTCCTTTTCTTTTAAAAATTCATCTAATTTTTCAAATTGTTTTTTTGCATCTTCTTTTATATATTCTAGCTTTTTTTCATTAACACTATTAAATTTTTCTAGATTTATTAAAACATTGTATGATATATCTTTTAATTTAATATACTCATTACATAAGTTCAATTCTTTTATTACATTACAAATCTTTTTACTGTAAGAAATAATATAATATTTTTGTCTAAATACATACGATAATATTATTGAATGGAATCTTTGACAAATCATATATTCCATTTTCTTATATTGCTCTAAAAATTCTTTTGTATTGCCTACATATTTCACTACATATATATTATTATAATTTTTATATTCTTTTAAGTTTTCTAGTATCTTTTCTATTGCTAATTCATCGCCTTCTTCTTTGCAAAAAGAAAATAAATAAACTTTTTTATTTATATCCAAATACTTTTTTATATTGTTTACTAAAAAGCCTATGTAATCTTCTTCTTTACTTTTTAAATCATCTCTTATTTCTAAGTCTATAACTGATATTCCTACTGTATCTTTTTCTTTTAATATTTTTCCTGTCTCGAATGAAAATAATAAGTCCGGGGCATATCTAACTGTATCTATATCTTTAAATAATTCATGTGAATATTTATCTCTAAAACATATATCTGTAACATTCTCAAAATTTTTCTTAGATAATTCGAGATAATCTTTTGTATTATATGGTCCATAATTAGAACTTATATAGAAAAATGGCTTTTCCTTTTCTTTGCATTTTTTTACAAATTCGAAACACTCTTCATCCAAATTATATACTTTTCCGCCTTCCATGAAAATTGAACCACCTATATACACAAATCCATCATATTTATCTACATCTATCTTCTGAAAATTTTCTTTTTCATTAATGTATAACTCTACATTAGAATTATTCTTAAATGGTTCTGCGAACTTCATATCTACTACATCAATATAGAACTTAACATTTGGATATCTATTTATTAGTTCTAAGACAAATAAATCATCTCCTAAATTATTTCTTAAATATGCCATAACAAATATTTTCTTCATTTAATCCCCTCTTTATTTAAACTGTTATTAATTATAACATTTTTAATTACTTTTCGTCAAATAAAAGGCATAAAAAAAGGGCTTCTAGCCCTTTTATACTTTAAATTAGTCTTCTTTCTTTTGGAACATATCTTTTCCAACTCCACATATTGGACAAACCCAATCGTCTGGTATATCTTCAAATGCTGTTCCTGGAGCTATTCCTCCATCTGGATCTCCTTTTTCTGGATCATATATATATCCACAAGCTAAACATACGTACATCTAATTCACCTCCTAAAATATTATTGATGTATCTGGAACATGTCTTTGCCTTCTCCACACACTGGGCAAACCCAATCGTCTGGTAATTCCTCAAATGGTGTTCCTGGTTTTATTCCGGCCTTTTCATTTCCAAATTTAGGATTATAAATATATTTACATTCCACACATTCATATCTTTGTGTATCAGAATGTTCTTCTTGGAAGTTTTTGTATCCTAGTCCTATTGCAACTATTACCATTAATAAGAAAGACAAAGCTTTCCATATTCCACTATCTAATAGTATAACCGCAAATATTCCAAATGTTGCACTAATTCCATATAAAATTAAAACTGCTTGCTTTTGGCTAAATCCCCTTGCAACTATTCTATGATGTAAATGTCCTTTATCTGCTTTAAATATTGCTTTTATTGATTTTCCTTTTATTAACCTTCTAATTATTGCCCATAATGTATCAAATATAGGAAGTCCAAGTACTATTAATGGTAATATTATAACTGCTAATGTATAAGTTTTTGCAACTCCTAATATCGCAATTATTGATATTGTATAACCTAAAAAATTCGAACCTGTATCTCCTATAAAAGTTTTTGCTGGAGCAAAGTTAAATGGTAAAAATCCAACCAACGCTCCTGCTAAAGCTGTTATTAATATTATTGCTATCATTGGTGAACCATTTAACACAAATATTACTAATAGTGATATTGCTGATATAACTGATATTCCTGCTGCTAGTCCATCTAATCCATCTATTAGGTTTATTGCATTGGTTACTCCTACAATCCATACTATTGTTACAATTACTGATACCACTTCTCCTAGTTCTGCTGTGTTAACAAATCCGAAATCAATACTTTCTATTCTTACTCCAAATGACACTGCAACTATTGCCGCTAAAACTTGTCCTGTTAATTTAACAAGTGGTTTTATTGTAATTATATCGTCAAACACACATGTTATACTAATTACTAATATTCCTAGGAACATTCCGTAATAATTGCATTCCATAACCATCCGGACCTGTTAGGTTTATTGTACCTTCCATACTCATTACAATAAGTAAATAAGCAATTGATACTAGGAAACCAAGTATTACCGCTGGTCCTCCAAATTTTGGCATAGCTTTTTTGTGCATTCTTCTTTGATCTTTAGGGACATCTACTGCACCTATCTTTTGTGCAATTTTTATGGTATATGGCGTTGCCATAAATGCTACTATAAAAGCAAGCAAAAAGGCAATGGCTACATCTCCCCACATAAGTTTCTGCCTCCTATTTCATGTTCTCGTTTTCTATTTCCTTTATTAAATTTAATCTTTCAATGTGTCTTCCACCTTCAAAACAGCTAGCAAACCACATTCTTAATATACATATTGCTTCATTTGTTGTTAAGTCATCTGCTCCCATTGCTAGAATATTTGCATCATTATGTAGTCTTGCATATTTTGCTGTATATTCATTATGGCATAAAGCACATCTTATCCCTTTAAATTTATTTGCTACTATTGACATTCCAATTCCAGAACGACAAATCAATATTCCTTGTTCGCATTTTCCGCTTTGTACTTCTTTTGAAACCTTTGATGCAATGTCTGGGTAATCCACGCTTTGTTCTGATTCACAACCTAAATCTATAAATTCTATATCTTTATCATCTAAATATTTTTTTACTTCTTCTTTTAGTCTATATCCTCCATGGTCACATCCTATTGCTATCATATGTATCCCTCCATTCTTTATCAATCATAACATAAAAACATTGCTTTTACAATAATTTATTTAAAATTACTTGCTTTTTCCTAATATTTATGGTAAAATATTACATGTTAATAATGTAATACAAACTAAAGGAGGTGCTTTAAGAAATGCCAAATATTAAATCAGCTAAAAAAAGAGTTAAAATTATTGAAAAGAAAACTTTAAGAAATAATATGATAAAATCTGGATATAAAACAGCTGTTAAAAAATTTGAAGAAGCTGTTAACGCTGGTAAAATCGATGAAGCTAAAGTTTTATTCTCTGAAGCTACAAGAAAAATCGACCAAGCTTGCAGTAAAGGTGTTCTTGTTAAAAACACAGCAGCTAGAAAAAAATCTAATTTATCAAAAAAATTAAACGCAGCTATGGCTTAAGCGAAATAAAGATTATGCATAGTTTTTATTAGAAGCTGTTTTTTGGGACGGGCTCAAAAAACAGCTTTTTTATATTTAAATAAAAAGTATAGAAAAAATCAATTTTCTATACTTTTTATCTTTATAATAAATCTATCATCTTTAATTAAGACATATACGAAATGCTCTATATATATTGCTACTGCCTGGATTATAATAGAAATAGAATATTCCTGTTCCTAGATTATTACCATAGCTACCACCACGATTAAAAAACGGACTATTGGACTCTATAAAGTAAGCACTATCTTCATTCCATCCACTTGTTTCATAAGTTGCATCTCCATATTTATAGTCTATACTTACTTTATTTCCATCATACGCCGTTGCATATTCTGTACTTGTTCCTTCCTTATTTACAAATGCTACCCCATAGTCTATTAAGTTATTGCTTTCACTTCCGCTATAATACGCCGCAACATATTCATTTGCACAACCTGATAAATCGTATACTCCATAAACATTTCCTGTACTACTTTGTCCTATATTATCTATTATACTATTTCCATTTGCCGTTATATAACTGCTATTCTCATTTTCATCTATTTCGTATCCATTTCTTCCATACTGACTATGTGTTAAATATGCAACTGCTCCCCATTCACTATTTTTTAACATATGACTATTTAAGTTTTCTGCATACGCTTTTGAATTTGTATATGCATTACTAATCGTAATATATCTCCAAGAACTAAAACCTGGTTGTACTGCTATTGCTTTATTCATATTTTTTTCATCTGATAATAATATATTTCCTGTTTCTTCATCATTTGTAACTATATTACTACTATCTGATTTATTTACTAAACTACTTTCATACTTTCCTACCCATATTCCAGTAATTTCATTCCTCCATCCTCCTAAATCTACATTTGAAGTGAATGCTGGATGGATTATATAATCTGTTTCCTTATTTAATGTACTATCATCTGCATATTTACATATAGTTCCATCTGCTGCTATGTTACTTGTTCCTTTCAAGAATTTTACATCTATTGTTCCTCCTGCACTTATATTATTAGGGTCTGTATAATTTATTTTATATGCATATCTTGGTATCCATACAAAGTAACTATCTATTCCTTCTATTGTTACCTTTGCATTTGCCCACTTACTTTCTGTGTTATCTTCTGTTCCTTCTCCTGCTATATAATCATAGGCTGAACTAGAATTGTTTGTTTCCCAATTCTTCGTTTCTTCATTATAAGTTACAAGTTCCATGCCATCTTTTAATACTGGTGCATTTACTCCTTTACTTTCTACAAATCCACCATTAGTAGCCTGACTTAAATAATCTTCATAACTATTTAATATATTTTCTTCCTCTTCTTGTGCTCGTTCCGTTTCCTCTTTTGCTTTTTGTGCTTGTGTTAGTATTCCATTTTCTCCTGTTAGCATTGCAATTGATACTCCTGCTAAAATTAAAAGTACAATAATAGTTATGACCAACGCTATTAATGTAATACCTCTATTTTCACTTTTAAATTTTTGTTTTTTCCTTTTTAACTTTATCATTGTTTCTCCTTCCTCTTTTGTTTTATCCTTTAATTTTGTGAATAAGAATTTATTAATTATCCTATTTAAAAATAGCACATTTTCACACCAGTGTCAATATAATAAAAATAAATTTATTTTAAAATATTGGCAGAAGGAGTTTTTAACATGAAAAATAGTGGTAAATACGAAGATAACTTAAATGTAGTTGGTAAGACATTAAGACAAATAAGAATTGAAAAAGGATTTTCTTTTGAAAGATTATCAAATGGCTTGCTTTTACTTGGTGTAAATATACCAGTAACGAGCTTGCATAGAATAGAACATAACCAAAGAACAGTAAGAGATTATGAGTTATGCGCAATAGCTAAGGTGTTAGATATAAATGTATTAGACTTATTAAATCCATTTATAGATACTTTGTAACATATAAATAGTTATATAAATTTAGTTTTAAAATATCCAGATGTCTCTGGATATTTTATTAGCTTATTTTTTTATATATAGAAAGGTATAGTAATTTTTAAAATTAAGCAATTTGCGTAGGGAATAAAAAGGGTAGCAAATTGCTGCTTAAGCGAAGCTTAAATTTTAAAAATTACTCCAATTCCCTGTTGGCTTTAATTTCCATTGCTTTTAGTTTATTTACATGTTAACATTTTAATAGATATATTTTTATTTTATATTTAAGTGAGGTTTAAAATGTTAAAGAAAATAATTACATATTATAAGAATTTAGATAAAATTACATATAAAATATTATATAGAGGACTTGAATTTTGTTTTCTACTTGGCTTAGTTTCTGCTTTTATATTGTTTAGTTATATGTTATTTTTTGAAGCTCCTATAATATATTACATAGGAATAAATTTGTTTAAGCTAAGCTTAGTATTTAGTGTAGAATTTATTATTTGTAGTTTTGTTGTAGATAGTATAAAAAAGCAAATAATTTAAAACAAAAAGAAAACGTGAGACAAAAAAGGCCCCCGTCCCTCTTTGTCTCATTTTTCTTATTTTAATTCTTCTTTAAACATTTGGTTAAGCATTTGTGGATTTGCTTTTCCTCTTGTTTCTTTCATAGCTTGTCCAACTAAATATCCTAATGCTTTTTCTTTTCCTGCTTTATAGTCTTGGACTGATTGTGGATTGTTTTCTAATACTTTAATTACAACCTCTTTAATTGCACCTTCATCTGATATTTGAACCCAACCTTTTTCATCAATAATATCTTCTGGATCTCTTGGGTGTTCAAACATTTCAACTAATACTTTTTTAGCAATAGATGAACTTATAGTTCCTTTATCTATTAGCTGAACTAGTTTTGCAAGTTGCTTACTATCAAATGGTATTTCTACTGGATCCATTTCTGTTTCATTTAAAATTCTAGATATATCTGAAATAATCCAGTTATTTACTGCTTTTGGATTATTACAAATCTTACTTGCTTCTTCAAACAAATCTGATAAATATTTAGATGATGTAATAATATTTGCGTCTTTTTCAGAAAGTTTGTATTCTGTTAAATATCTTTGTTTTCTACTTTCAGGAAGTTCTGGAAGTGATTTTTTGATATTTTCTATATATTCATCAGAAAGTTTAATTGCGACTAAATCAGGGTCTGGGAAATATCTATAATCTTGAGCATCCTCTTTATCTCTCATTGAGAATGTTTTTCCTGATACTTCATCCCATCTTAAAGTTTCTTGTTCTATTGTTCCTCCATTATCTACTACATCTACTTGTCTATCAATCTCATATTCAATAGCTCTTGTAATACTTCTAAAAGAGTTCATATTCTTCATCTCAGTACGTGTACCAAATTCTGTAGCTCCTTTTTTTCTAATAGATACATTTACGTCTGCTCTTAAAGAACCTTCTTGCATTTTACAATCTGATACTTCTATATATTCTAATATTGATTTTAATTTCTTTAAATATAAATCAACTTCTTCTGAACTTCTTAAATCAGGTTCTGATACTATTTCTATTAATGGCACACCTGCTCTATTTAAGTCTACTAAACTTCCTCTTCCAAATTCATCATGGTTTAGTTTTCCAGCATCTTCTTCTATATGGATTCTTGTAATTCCAATAGTTTTTCTTCCTGCCCTTGGTTCTATTTCTATTTTACCATGTTCACAAAGAGGTTTATCATATTGTGATATTTGATATGCTTTTGGTAAATCTGGATAGAAGTAATTCTTTCTATCATTTTTACTATCTTGTGATATTGTACACTCTGTTGCTAAGCCTGCTCTTACTGCATACTCAACTACTTTTTCATTTAGAACTGGCAGTGTTCCTGGCATAGCTGTACAAATAGGACATACATGAGTATTTGGAGCTGCGCCAAAGCTTGTTGGGCATGAACAGAATATCTTTGTTTTTGTAGAAAGCTCTGCATGTACTTCTAGTCCAATTACTACTTCATAATCTTCTCTAGCCATTATTCTTCCCCCTTTCTAAATGTTGGTTTATGGTTTTCTCTAAACTTAGTTTTTTGTTCAAATGTATATGCTGCATTTAATATTGTTCCTTCTTGGAATTTGTTTCCTATCAATTGCATACCAATTGGCATATTAGATTTATCTACACCACAAGGAATTGATATTCCAGGTAAACCTCCAATATTTACTGATACTGTACATATATCTGATAAATACATCTCAAGTGGATTATTTGATTTTGAACCAATATCAAAAGCTACTGTTGGTGATGTTGGTGTAAGTAATACATCATATTTTTCAAAAGCTTTATTAAATTCATTCATAACAAGTGTACGTACTTGTTGTGCTTTTTTATAATAAGCATCATAATATCCTGAAGACAATACATAAGTTCCAAGAATAATTCTTCTCTTAACCTCTGGTCCAAATCCTTCACTTCTTGATTTTCTATATAAATCTTTTAAGTCTTTAAACTCTTTTGCTCTATATCCATATCTGATACCATCAAATCTACCTAAATTTGAACTTGCTTCAGCACAAGCAATTATATAATATGTTGCTAATGAATATTTAGCAATATCTAAAGAAAATTCTTCTACTTCAGCACCTAATTCTTTATAAGTTTCAATTGCTTCTTCTAATTTTTCTTTTACTTCTTCATTTATCCCTTCACCAAAGAATTCTTTTGGAACACCTATTTTTAATCCCTTAACATCATTTTTTAAACATTTCGTATAGTCTACTTTTTCTTGATTACTTGATGTTGTATCTCTATCATCATGTCCTGTAATTATATTTAATAACATTGCACTATCATAGACATCTTTAGTAATAGGTCCTATTTGGTCTAAAGATGAAGCAAATGCTACTAAACCATATCTTGAAACTAATCCATAAGTTGGTTTTAATCCTACTACACCACAAAAACTTGCTGGCTGACGAATAGACCCACCTGTATCTGAACCTAGAGCCCATGGTACCATTCTTGCTGCAACTGCTGCTGCAGAACCTCCTGATGAACCTCCTGGCACTTTATTTAAATCCCATGGATTTCTTGTTTTCTTAAAGTATGAATACTCAGTTGAACCACCCATAGCAAATTCATCCATATTTAGTTTTCCTAAGTTAATCATTTCTTCAGAATTTAACTTTTCTACTACTGTTGCATCATAAGGTGAAACAAAGTTTTCAAGTATTTTTGAACTACAAGTTGTCTTAACACCTTTAGTACAAATGTTATCTTTTATTCCTATTGGTATTCCTGCAAACTCTCCTTCTACTTCTCCTGCTTTCATTTCTTCATCTATTTTCTTTGCTTTATCTAAAGCATCAGCTTCTAATGTTGTTACAAAAGCTTGTACATCCTTTTCCTTTTCTTGGATTCTATCTATATAAGCTTTTGTAATATCATAAGAAGTTAATTCTTTATTTTTTAATTTTTCCTGTAACTCATGTACTGTAAGTTCTGTAATATCCATAAACTTTTCCTCCTTTACTTTATTCTATAACTTTAGGTATTCTAAACATATTTTGGTCTTTATCTGGTGCATTTTGTAGTAGACTTTCTGTATCTTTGAATACTTTTACTTCATCTTTCCTAAACACATTCTTAGCTTCATTTGCACCTATTGTTATATCTAATCCTTCTACTGGTGCATTGTTTACTATATTTGCAAAATTTAATATATCTTCCAAATTTGCTAAATAGTTATCAACTTCTTTTTCGTCTAATTCTAGATCAGCTAATTTTGCAATATGCAATAATTCATCTCTGGTTACTTGCATAATATCATCTCCTTAACACAATTTGGTTATTATTATATACTTTTTTCACAAAAAAAACAAGCCCAAAATGGCTTGTTCTCTCAATTTATTCAACTTTTCAAACTATTTTAATTCTACAACAGCTCCAACTTCTGTGAATTTAGCTTTTAATTCTTCAGCTTCTTCTTTGCTAGCTCCTTCTTTAACTGTTTTTGGAGCTCCGTCAACTAAGTCTTTAGCTTCTTTTAATCCTAATCCTGTAGCATCTCTAACTACTTTGATAACTTTAATTTTTTGATCTCCAGCTTCTGTTAATACTACATCATAAGATGATTTTTCTTCAGCAGCTCCTTCTGCTGCTCCAGCTGCTGCAGGTGCTGCTGCAGCTACTGCTGATACTCCATATTTTTCTTCGATTGCTTTTACTAAGTCGTTTAATTCAACAACTGTTAAGCTATCGATTTCTTCGATTAATTTTTCTATTTTTTCCATTTTAAAATCCTCCTAAATTTTTATTTTTTAAATCTTTTTTAAGCTTTTTTGCTTTTTATTTTTTAATTTTTGCAATTTACTTTATAAAAATAAAGTTATTAATTATTCAGCTGCAGGTGTTTCTGTTGTTTCTACTTCTGCTTCAGCTGCAGGTGCAGCTTCTTCCTTAGCTTCTTCAGCAGGAACTGAAACACTTACTTTTTCTCCAGCTTCCTCTTTTTGTTTTCTTACTTCGTTTAATGCTACTGCTACTTTTGAAATATTTGCTAACAATGCACCAGCAAGCATAGATAGTAAGTCTTCTCTTGAAGGTAATTTTGCAAGAGTAATAATTTCGTCTGCTGTCATTACTTTTCCATCTACAACTCCACCTTTAATTTTATAGAAATCATGTGTTTTTGTGAAATTGTAAATTGTTTTAGATGCTCCTAAGTAATCTTCATTACTCATGATAACAGCTGTTGGTCCTACTAATTCTTCATCTAACCCTTCTATTCCACATTCTTTTAATGCTCTTCTTGTTATGTTATTTTTTATAACACTACATGTAGCATTTACATTTCTTAAGTCTCTTCTTAAATCTGTGTCATCAACAACTCCTATTCCTCTGTAATCTGTTAAAAGTATTAATTTAGCTTCTTTCATTTTTTCAGCTAACTCTTTTACTTCTGCTTTCTTTTGATTTAATGCTTTTTCACTTGCCATTTATTTTTTCACCTCCCAAATGATATATAAATAATAAAAAATAAATAACACTTGTTCTTCCTACCTAAACAGGTACTAATAAAGAAAAGTGTTATTAGTTCTCTTTCTAATACCTAGGTAGGGCTTATTTTTGCCTACTGTCTTTGGCCTATATTCTATTATTGATTAATAAATATACTTGGTCCCATTGATGTTGCTACAGCTACACTTCTTATGTATTGTCCTTTAGCTGCTGCAGGTTTTGCTTTAATTATAGCATTCATAATAACATCATAGTTTTCTTGTAATTTATCAGCTCCAAATGAAACTTTTCCAAATCCTAAATGAATAATATTATTTTTGTCTAATCTATATTCTACTTTACCAGATTTAATTTCATTTATTGCTTTTGTTACATCCATTGTAACTGTTCCTGATTTAGGGTTTGGCATTAAACCTTTTGGTCCTAATACTTTACCTAATCTTCCAACTACACCCATCATATCTGGTGTTGCAACTACTACATCATAGTCAAACCATCCATCATTTTGGATTTTTGGAATTAATTCTTCTGCTCCAACAAAATCAGCTCCTGCTTTTTGTGCTTCGTCTGCTTTTGGTCCTTTAGCAAATACTAAAACTCTTTGAGTCTTACCTGTACCATTTGGAAGTACTACTGTACCTCTAACTTGTTGATCAGCATGTTTTGAATCTACACCTAATTTAACATGTAATTCTACTGTTTCATCAAATTTTGGTTTTGGCATTTTTTCGATTAATTCTAATGCTTCCTTAATGTCGTAATTTTTTGTTTTGTCGATTAATTTTACGCTTTCTGCGTATCTTTTTGATAATTTCATTTTCTTTCCTCCTTTGGTTCTAACGAGCTATGCTCTCCCATAATTTAAATTTATAAATATTAAAAATACTTATCTTAGTCAACAACTACTACACCCATTGATCTAGCAGTTCCTTCAACCATTGTCATAGCTGTTTCTATAGAAGCTGCATTTAAATCAGGCATTTTTTGTTCAGCAATTTCTTTTACTTGTGCTTTTGTTATTTTACCGACTTTATCCTTGTTTGGTTTTCCTGATCCTTTTTGTAGTTTAATTGCTTTTTTGATTAAAACTGCAACTGGTGGAACTTTTGTTATAAAGTCAAATGATTTATCTTTATAAACTGTTATAACAACTGGTATAATCATTCCTGGTTGATTTGCAGTTCTATCATTGAATTCTTTTACGAATTGCATAATGTTTACACCACTTGAACCTAAAGCTGGTCCTACTGGTGGAGCTGGTGATGCTTTTCCTGCTTCTATTTGTAATTTAATAACGTTTGTAATTTCTTTTTCTGCCATTTTTATGGCACCTCCTTAAAATTTTGTTATTTTACTTTTTGTACTTGTGAAAATTCTAATTCTACTGGAGTTTCTCTACCAAACATAGAAACTAGAACTTTTACTTTATGTTTTTCCTTATTTATTTCTTGAACTGTACCTATAAATCCTTCAAATGGTCCATTCATAACTTGTACTTGTTCATTTATATCATAATCTACGTTTATAGGAACATCTTCAAATCCCATATTTCTAATTTCTTCTTCTGTCAAAGGTATAGGATCTGTTCCTGAACCTACAAATCCAGTAACACCTCTTGTATTTCTAACAATATACCAAGTAGCTTCTGTTACTATCATTTTTATCAAAACATATCCAGGGAAAACCTTTTTCAAATTAGTTTTTCTCTTCCCATCTTTTATTTCTATTTGTTCTTCCATAGGAACAACAATATCAAAAAAGTAATCTTCTAATTCTCTATTTTTTATAGTTTTCTCTAAGTCTGTTTTTACCTTATTTTCATATCCTGAATAAGTATGAACTACATACCATCTAGGTACATTATCATAATCTTTTTGAGACATCAGTTTTTAGCCTCCTTTAATTCATTTACTGTACATTGTTTTCAGTTGTTTCATTACTTGTTGTATTGTCTTCTACTGTTACATTTTCATCAGATGTTGTATTCTCTGTTGATGTGTTTCCTTCTGTTGATGTATTGTTTGTAGATTCATTAGTTGTTGTTTCATCTATTTGTGTTATCGCTTCTTTTACTTTATCTACTCCATATTTATTTAAAGATTCAAAAGCTAAATCTAAAACAAAAACAATTGCAGCTGTAATTAGCACAATAGTTATTACTGCTACTGTGTTATTAATAAGTTGCTTCGGTGTTGGCCAAACAACTCTTTTAAGTTCTGCTTTAAAATCTTTAAAAAAGCTTTTTTTGTTTTTGCTGCTTTCTTTTTTATCTTTCTTATTGTTTTTAACTTCTTTTTTAGGCATTTTATATCCTCCTTAAAATTGCCACTATTCTATTTTGTCTCTTTATGTGTTGTACGTTTTTTACAGAATTTACAATATTTAACTATTTCTAGTCTATCTGTATTATTTCTCTTGTTTTTTGATGTTGTGTAATTTCTTCTTTTACACTCTGTACATTCTAATGTTATATTTTCTCTTGGTCCTTTTGCTGCCATTTAATAACACCTCCGTATTTATTACCTTACTTTTTTTGAAACGATGTGAGCATATGTACGTAATTACATATGCTCAAATATTTTATCACCTTTTCCTTTATATGTCAATGGTTTTTACTAATAAAATTAAAAAAGATTACCATAAAATCTGATAATCTTTCACTTATTATATTAGTTTCCATTTTTATCTTCCACCAGGTATCATACTTGCTATTCTTCCAGCAAAATCCATAAAGTTTTGTGATTGAATAATTACTTTTCCTGGTCCTACAAGTCTAGTTAAAAATAGACCTTCTCCTCCTAAGAATATATTTCCAAGACCTTTTACTGTTTCTATTTCATATGATACTGATGGTTCAAATCCTACCACATTTCCAGTATCTACTTTTAATACTTCTCCTGGTGCTAATTCTCTAATTATTGGATCTCCATCTATTTCTAAAAATAGCATACCATTCCCTTTTGCCTCTTGTAAAATTATTCCTTCTCCTCCAAACAAAGCAGCTGATATCTTCTTAGCAAATTTAACACTTAAAGTTACATCATCTTCTGCACAAAGAAAAGCATTTTTTTGTAGTATGATTCCTTGTGGCATATTTCTCAAATCAATTGGCATAATATCCCCTGGTACTGTCGTTGCAAAAGCAATTTTTGCTCCATCCTTTTCCGCTGTGAAAGAACTCATAAAGATTGATTCCCCTGTAAACATTCTTCCTAAACTTTTCATAACTCCTCCACGAGCATTTGTAGACATTTTAACTCCTTCTGTTTGCCAAGACATTCCTCCACTTTGTGTAAACATTATCTCTCCTTTGTTTAATGTTACTTCAACTACTGGTACAGTTTTTCCTAAAATTTCGTATTGCATATTTTATTCCTCCTCTTTTATTTTTCTAACTACATATTACACATAATTTTTTCATATGTCAAACTATATATCCCTTCCTCTATCAACTTAACATAATTAATTTTTCTATGTTATTGTGCTATAATAATAATATGTCCATAAGGCAAACGTTTAAGGAGGATTTACTATGGGCAATCTTTTTACTGTAAACGCTCTTCCAGAGTTTCAAGTATCTCCGGAGGAGCACAAGCAACGTTTAGCAAATCATGCCAGTTCATGTCATGAATTTGCTGAGTCTGCGAGAGTCTTTTCTGACTACTCACGCTTTGACAATGTAAGCTACGGAACGGAGCTTCCTGATGAAGTTGCTTTTGCACGCAACCCCAAGTGGAAGGACCTTCCTTTCGGTGCTGCCAATACCTTTGAAAAGGCTTCCTGCGGTGCACTTGCACCTAAGAATGCCTTAAATGTTTTGGCAGTACGAGCTCCCAAGTATCTTCGGGCAGTTTTCGATTTTCATCCCTCGGTTTTTGAGGTTGCAAATAGCCTCTTTGAGAAAGGTTACCATTCATGGCAATTTTCCAATCTTAAAGGCGCGATTACCTCTCCGACTGTCGATCTTAACGCTGTAAAGCGTAGGCATCCAGACAACGAGGACGTCAAGACCTGTAATGATGAAAAAGATCTAATCTCGAAGTTCGGGAATCCTGTCGGTATTGGTACCTCGTTCTTCTTCATTGACAATCTCATCAAGCTTATTTCATGTAAGCAAGATATTCAAATTGCCAATGAGACCCGAGTGCACTCTATCGATCAGTTCTTCTCAGAGCTTGAGAAGGGGTATTGTCTCCTCGTTCGTGTCTGGAACTCTACTTACCGTGACAACAAGACACGTGAAGGCGGACATTACGTTCTTGTTACCGGCATCGAGCAAGGCTTTGCCGTCATCGTCGATTCAGATATGGAAGAGACGCTCGGAATCTATAAGATTCCCGCCAAGCAACTCGTACATTCCATCATCTACGATTGGCGTGGAGACAAGAACTCTCCTGCTGAAGACAAGGAACTGAAGTTCTGTCCCGACACAGCGATTGTTTGGAGCCTTGCTCCAATCATGGAGTCCACCGAGGATGACGTCATCAATTTCCTGACTAATGGTCTCGGAATTTCTCTGAGCACTGTCAAGGTAACTCTCGCAGACGCTAAATAATCCTCAAAAGCGAGGGGTATAATGCCCCTCGCTACTTTATATATAATATTTTAAAATTTTATTCATTACACATATACCACATGATATTATTTTCTTTTACTCTTTTTCTTTTGAACTGAAAATCCAAATCTACCTAATTTTTTACCTAATTTATAATAATGACCATTAGAATAAGCAATTAAATCACATTTAGAAATATCAAAAGCCCCTTTTTCATCTATATATTTTTCATCTGCATTTATTGCTAAAACTTCTGCAATAAACATATGGTGAGAACCTAATTCTCTTATTTCTTTTACCTTACATTCAATAGATGCTGGACTTTCTTTAATAAGTGGACATTTAACAAAATTTGCCTTTTCTTTATGTAAGTTCATTTCTTTAAATTTATCAATCTTTGCTCCTGTTTTTACTCCGGCACCAATCTGTTGCTCTAACTAACTTTTCATTTGTTAAATTTATTACAAACTCTCCTTGCTCTTTTATTAGATTATATGAATATCTAGTAGGTCTAACTGAAATGTATACCATTGCAGGGTTAGTATTTAATATTCCTGTCCATGCAACTGTTATTATATTTGACTTTTCCATCGTACCACAGCTTACCATAACTGCTGGTAATGGATATATAAAAGTTCCTGGTTTCCACATTACTTTACTCATATTTTTTCCTTCCTTTAAAAAATAAAAAGAAATTACAAAATAAAATACTATTTATTATCCTATTTTCTAATTTCTTTATTTATATCATATTTATCAGATTTTTTCAAATAAAAAAATCTAGCAACAACCTATCTTCCCAGCAGGGTAACCCACAAGTATTTTCGGCACATTTAGGCTTGACTTCTG
>CALXEW010000028.1 GCA_944387435.1 uncultured Clostridia bacterium
TGTGTGTGTGTGTGTGTGTGTACAGCCTCAAGGCTTACATGTTCTACTTTTTTCATTTTTCTTCCTTTCTCTTTTGTCTTTATATGTATGTATTTTATCAATTAATTTTTTCTTTGTAAATAGTCTATCCTATATTTTATTAATTTTCTTTATACAAAGTGTTACTGTTCAGACTTAAGTAATAAAAAATATACTAATTAGCTATATGATAACAGGGATATTTTTATATATTCTATTTATTGCTTCATAGAAATTTTTTCCTTGTTTCTTAAATGTTACTATTATACTTCTTATATTTGAATATACTTTCATTCCTTCCATACTATTAAATCTTCCTGATACTTTTAATTTTATTTTGAAATTTCTTAAATCTCTTTCTGCTAAGTTATTATCAAATGGCACTCTAAAATCATAAAGAAACTTTAAATGATTTTCTTTTTCTAAATATTCTACTCTGTTTTCTAAAACTTCTATTCTTTCCTCATATTGTTGTTTCATTTCTCTAATTTGTTTCTTGAACTTTTTTCTGTCCTTTTTTCTACTGTTTTTACTTCATGTGATAAATTATCACACTTTAACATCAGTTCTTGAACTTGCTTAAATAAATCTCTTCCATAATCTGCTTTAGGCATAATAATTTATCACCTCTCTTTCTTTAATGGTATTATATACCATTAAAGAAAAAAAGTCTGTAACACTAATATTTCATTAGTATTACAAACCTTGTAATATTTTGTGGATAACTATTTTCATTTTTTATTAGTCTGAACAGTAACTACAAAGTTACAACCGCTATCCATATTATAGAATAGCGGTCATAACACTACCTGTAGCCCCACCCGTCGAACTCCCAGAATTCCTCATCTCCGAGTTTTCCGCACTTGCAACAAACATATTGGATAGTATCGCCTTGTGTATTGTGAAAGACTTGACCTCTTCTTTCTTTTATGAGAGGCACCATCTCATGTTTGCAAGTTCGTTTCTTCAAAAAAGAGCTCTTGGGTAACGTTACACGTTGCTTGGTTTTTGGATCAAAATATTCGTATTTCATCCAACCACCTTTCTGCTAGATGTTTCATCATCCTAATTTATTATATTTCTTTATGTTAACATTGTCAAGAAAACCTAACTTATTTAGTAAACTATTTCATTTGACTAATCCTTCCTTTCCCTGTATAATTAATATGTTAGGAGATTTTAAAATGGATATAAACTTAAAAAAATTAGAATTTGATAAAATAATAAATATATTATTAGAATATTGTGTAACATCAAAAGGAAAAGAGTTAGCAAGTAAATTGCTTCCAAATAATAATCATAATGAAGTTCAAAAAAGCTTAAATGAAACAAGAGAAGCAGTTAGTTTGATGTATAAAAACTCTTGCCCTAGTTTTTATGAATTTCAAGAAATAGATTTAAGCATAAAAAACTTAAAAAGTGGAATAACTCTATCACTTCCTGCTATTTTGAACTTAAATAATATATTAAAAATGGCATATGATTTAAAAAATTATTTTGATAAAGATTATATAGAACCATCTAATTTTCCTATTCTATCTAATCTATTTACATTGTTATATACTAATAAAGGTATAATAGATGAAGTAAATAGTTGTATATCAGATGAAGGGCAAGTAGAAGATAATGCTTCAAGTAATTTGAAAGCTATTAGAAAAAAGCAAAAAAATTTAGAACAAGAAATACGTAATAAATTAAATGATATAATACATGGAAGCTTTTCTAAATACCTTCAAGATAATATTATAACAATTAGAAATGATAGATTTGTTATACCTGTAAAAGAAGAATACCGCTCTCAAGTAAAAGGTTTTGTTCATGATATTTCTAATGCTGGTTCTACTTTATTTATTGAACCCATATCTATTTTTGAAATGAACAATGGAATAAATAAATTAAAACTAGAAGAAGAATTAGAAATAGAAAAAATTTTACAGAAACTATCATTTTTATTTGAGCCTTATATAGAAGAACTACAACAAGATGTAAAATTAATTGGAAAACTTGATTTCATATTTGCAAAAGCAAAATATTCTAGAAAAATAAATGGTATAACACCTATAATAAATACTAATAAAGAAATAAGCTTAAAAAATGCACGTCATCCTTTAATAGACGAGAATAAGGTTGTCCCAATTTCTTTAAGCTTAGGTAAAGATTTTTCTACACTGTTAATTACAGGTCCTAATACTGGTGGAAAAACTGTTAGTTTAAAAACTGTAGGTCTACTTACTTGCATGGCATGTTCTGGACTAAATATTCCGGCTGAAGAAAATTCTAGCATATACGTTTTTGATAAAATTTTTGCAGACATAGGAGATGACCAAAGTATCTCAGACTCCTTAAGTACATTTTCATCACATATGCTAAATATAGTATCAATAATAAAAAATGGAAGTGAAAATTCTTTAATCTTAGTAGATGAACTAGGTTCAGGAACAGACCCTGTTGAAGGAGCAAGGCTTGCAATTAGCATTTTAGAATATTTATACAATTTAGGTTCACTTACAATTGCAACAACACATTATCAAGAACTAAAACAATATGCTCTAACAACTAAAGGATTTGAAAATGCCTCAGTTGAATTTAATGTAGATACATTAACACCTACTTATCGTTTGCTTGTAGGAATTCCAGGAAAAAGTAATGCTTTTGCAATTAGTAAAAACTTAGGGCTACCTACTTCCATCATAGATAAAGCAAAATCTATGATGTCAAAAGAACAGGTAGATTTTGAAGAACTTTTGAAAAATATCTATGACCAAAAATCTGAAATTGAAAAAGAAAAAGAAGAAATTGATAAAAAATTAGAAAACATATCTAACTTAGAAAATTCTCTTCTTCTAGATAATGAAAAATTACAAAAACAAGAACAAGACATAATAAATAAAGCAAAAATAGAAGCAAGAAACATTTTATTAGATGCAAAAGAAGAAGCAAATGATATAATAAAAGAATTAAATAATATATCAAGTACAAAATCTGCTGAAAACCTTAGAAATAAACTAAATAAAAAAATAAATAAAATTCATACTTTAGAAAATAACGATAAGAAAAAAGCACCTATTTCAAATTCATTAGATATAAACAATATAAAACCAAATATGACTGTATTTGTTAGAAAATTTAATAAAAATGGTACTATTGTTTCAAGGCCTTCTAAATCAAACGAAGTTCAAGTTCAAATAGGTCTTGTAAAAACTAATGTATCAATTAGTGAACTAGAAAAAGCCCATATTGATAATTCTAATAAAGAAAAAACATTAACTTCAACATACTCTAATTTATCAAAAGCCAAAAATGTAAAATCTGAAATTAATGTTATAGGTCTTAATGTAGAAGAAGCCGTATTTGTAGTAGACAAATTCTTAGATGATAGCTCACTTTCAAAACTTACAACTGTTAGAATTGTTCATGGTAAAGGAACAGGAAAATTAATGAAAGGAATTCATAAGTTTTTAAAAACTAATCTCCATGTAAAATCATATCGCATGGGAGCTTATGGTGAAGGAGAAATGGGAGTTACAGTAGTAGAACTAAAATGAAACAAAAAGGCACCCTATTTTGTAGCATTTAAAAAGTGAAACAAAATAGGGTGTCCCCTTTTGTTTCACACATATTTTTCAACGACAATTGCTGTTCTTCCGCTTCTTGTTGTTCCATCAAATTCTTTTATTACAAATCTTCCCTTTCCTCTTATTGTAATAATATCATGTAATTTTATTTGCTTAGATACTTTTGTTTCATTTTGTCCATTTATAAAAACTCTTTCTTGTGCTATTATTTGTGCTGCCTTACTTCTTGATGTTCTTGCTAAATCAGATACTATATTATCTAAACGAAGTGACGGTACAATTATTTTTACATCTTCTATACGTATTTCTTTTTTTCTTAAATCTTTTAGTTCTATTATTTCTATTTTACTATTTTCAAACCTTGTAAGAGAAGGTAATTCTTTTTTTAATATTTCTGTAAAATCTTCCATCACAATAATATCTGCACCCTCATTTGCAACTAGAATATCTCCTACTTTTTCTCTTCTTAATCCTAATTTTACTATTCCACCTAAATAATTTCTATGTGAATATTTTCCTTGTTCTTCTTCTGCTAATGTTACTCTAACTACTTTTAATATTTTAGAATAATTTTTTTCAAGCATATTATCATCATATTTTTCCGGATAAACTATTAAAACTTTTCTTTCCGCATCTTCATATCCGCCATATAGTTTATAATTTTCAAACTTAATTTTCTTTAAAAAGTTTTCCACTAATGATATTTGATACATATCTAAAAAGTCAGTATATTCTATTTTTTCCCTTGTTCTCACAAATTCTATTTTATCTAATACTTGCGATAAACATATTTTATCTTCTTGTTTTCTATAATCTTTTAATAAGTCTTGTTTATTATTCATTATTCATCCTTTCCTTGCCACTGTTTTTTGAGCCCGTCCCAAAAAACAGCATTTAATTTTCTTTCTCTTCTTTTTTCATTTCTATTATATAATTATAAATTGACTTAGCATCCTGGTGGTATATTTTTTCTAATTCCTCTACTGTTCCATGTTTTATAAATTCATCTGGATAAGCATATGATTTTACTTCCACATCTTCTAATCTTTTACCTATAACTAATTCTTCAATTGCTGTTCCTAGTCCATTTATAATAGTTCCATCTTCTATCGTTACTATAAACTTGGTTTTTTCTATTGATTTTCCTATTGTTTCTTTATCTAGTGGTTTTAAAAATCTTGCGTTTATTATTTCTGCTTCAATTTCTTTTTCTTTTAACATTTCAGATACTTCCATTGCTCTTGCTACAGTTTTTCCAATTGCAATTATACTTACATCTTTTCCTTCTTTTATTATTTCTGCTTTTCCTAAATTTATGTTCTCATGTCTATCAAATATTATTTTTGAACTTTCTCCACCTCTTGGATACCTAATGACTACTGGTCTTTTTAGTTTTACTGCAAATTCCATCATATCTTCTAATTCTTTAAAATCTTTTGGCGCCATAATTGTAAGATTTGGAACTAGTCTAAAGAATGCCATATCGAATTCACCTTGATGTGTCTCACCATCTGCTCCTACAATTCCTGCTCTATCTACACACATTATAACTGGTAAATTTTGAATTGCTACATCATGTATTACTTGGTCATATGCTCTTTGATAAAATGATGAATATATTGGAACAAATGGTATTAATCCTTCTTTCGCCATACCTGCTGCTAGTCCCACTGCATGCTGCTCTGCAATTCCTATATCAAAAAATCTATCTGGAAATTCTTTTTGGAATTTACGAAGTCCTGTTCCATCTTTCATTGACGCTGTAATTGCAACTATTCTATCATTTTTCTTTGCAAGTTCAATTAATTTTTCTCCAAATACTTTAGAATAATCTTTTTTCTTCTTTCCTTTTACTTCTCCTGTCTCTATATCAAAAGGACTTGTTGCATGATATTTATCTGGATTTTTTTCTGCTATTTCATATCCTTTTCCCTTTTTAGTTAAAACATGAAGTAATACTGGTCCATCTAGTTCCTTAGTAATTTTTAGCATTCTTTCTAATTCTGCTATATTATGACCATCCACTGGGCCTAAATAACGAAATCCTATGTCTTCAAAAAACATTTTAGGTATTATCAATTGTTTTATACTTCTTTTTACTCTTCGTATAATTTTAACAACTGGTTTTCCTATAACTGGAATTTTATTTATCACATTTTTTATTGAAACACTTGATTTAGTATACGTTCTTTTCGTTCTTAGCTTACTTAAAAGCATGTTCATACCACCAATGTTTTTTGATATGCTCATTTCATTATCATTAAGTATTACTGTCATTCTTGTTCCACTATACCCAGCATCATTTAATGCTTCTAATGCCATACCTCCAGTTAAAGCTCCATCTCCTATTACAGCTATAACTGAATTATCTTTTCCCTCTATATCTCTTGCTCTTGCCATTCCTAACGCTGCTGATATTGATGTACTACTATGCCCTGTATTGAAACAATCTGTCTCTGATTCATTTGTTTTTGGGAAACCTGCTATTCCATCTAATTTTCTTAATGTATTCATTTTATCTTTTCTTCCAGTAAGAATTTTATGTACATAAGTTTGATGACCTACATCCCATACTATTTTATCTTCTGGCACATTAAACACACTATGAAGTGCTATTGTAAGTTCTACTACTCCTAAATTAGATGCTAAATGTCCTCCATTTTCTGATACTACTTCTAATATATATTTTCTAATTTCTTTAGCTAATATTTTTTTATCTTCTATACTTAATTTTTTTAAATCGTCTATTGATTTTATTTTTTCTAACATTATTTTCCACCTAACTTTCTTTTAGCCTTTATATTATACCATTTTTGTCAAATATAGTAAAGTTCTCATGTTTTACAAAATATTCCATTTAGAAAACAAGGAAAAGTCAAGGATAAATTTAAAATTTTCCTTGACCTTCTTATAAACTCTATTCCCAATAAAGTACTGGATAACCATTATTTTTACCACTACTAAACTTCCACATACCACTATTATCCTGATTTAATAAATCCAAAAACTCTTGACTTTTCATTTGTGCACTACTTTTACTTTCTCCTGCATCTGATATAGTTGTATTTGCTTCAGATGCAGAAATTGTATTTTCTAAGTAATAACAATTAGTCGCTTCTGCTTCTTCCGGAAGCCCATTTACTAATTTATTTTCGCCTATTGCTCCTCCTATTTTTGTAACACTTATATTATTATTTTCATCCTTTACATTTCCTATAGAATAAGCATTTTTGACTTTTCCTATATTTCTTCCAATAATTCCTCCAATAAGACATCTTGTATTATCAGTTTGTCCATCAATTAATCTACCATTAACATGTCCAATATTGTATACATTTTCTATAATTCCTGTATCTTCATTAACACCAACTAATCCTCCAATTCTCTTTTCCCAATCAGAATATTTTACAGTTACATTTGCTGCATTATAACATTCTTTTATTGTTCCACTATTTGAGGCAACTAACCCTCCGACATTACATCCCCAATCTGTTTTTGAAGTACTAACATTTCCTGTTGTATAACAATTACTTATTTCTCCATAATTTAAAGCAACTAATAACCCCACTGCCAAATATTTTCCTCCACTCATGGTTGTTGAATTGTTTCCATTTTCTATACAAACATTCTGTATAGTTCCATAATTTTCAGTAAACATTCCTGAATCTATATAAGTATTTTCCCCTACATTTTTTTCTTGTTGTATTTTTAAATTATATATTTTATATCCTTTTCCCTCAAAGTTACCATAGAATAAATTTCCCTTTTCAATCACTTCATCTATATAAGTCCATTCCATCGTCCCTATTGGTATAAAACCACTTGTATTTAATACTTCTTTTAGTTTTCCATTATAACCGTACTTAGCATAATCTTCTCTGTTAGGATTTACATATGATTTATCAGAATTAAAATCTAAACTTAAACCTAATTCTACATATTGGTCTTGATACGTATTTGTTCCTTTTGTTACATTATCAGCAAATACAATTAAATCTTCTATGCTATTTATGATAAAAGGGTCTTCTTTTGTTCCACTTCCTTCAAGTACTCCCGGATTACTATCGTCTACTTGTTTTACATCTCCAGTTGCTTCATATATAGCATCTTCATAGCCTCCTAATAAATTTTCTTCGTTCGCTTGTGCATTTTCAGTTTCTTCTTTTGCTCTTTGTGCTTGAGTTAGTATTCCATTTTCTCCTGTTAGCATTGCTATTGATACTCCCGCTAAGATTAAAAGAACTATAATTGTAATCACTAGTGCAATTAATGTTATTCCATTTTCATTTTGTTTTAATATTTCTTTGTTTCTCTTCATTTTTTTCTCCTCCATTTTCTTTTCTATCTATATATTTTTTAAATTTAATAACTATTTTAAGACGCAAAAAAGACAGCAACAAAACCTATTTTTTAGGTCTCATCACTATCTTTTTTATTTAAATTTTCTATTTTCTTATTTATTAATAACCTACTTGTGTGTGTGTGTGTGTGTGTGTACAGCCTCAAGGCTTACAAGTTCTACTTTTTTCATTTTGTTGCCCCTTTTCTTTTGTTTGTATTTCTATTTTTATCTAATTTATTTTATATTCATATTTTATACATAAATATAATATTTGTAAATACTTATTTTAAAAATATTTTTTTATTTTCTTATAAAAACTACTTAACTTCTCTTGATTGTTTTATCATAATATCAGCAAATACTCCATAACCTTCTTCTGGATTATCTACTAATACATGCGTTACTGCTCCAATAAATTTTCCATTTTGAATTATTGGAGACCCAGACATTCCTTGTATTATTCCACCTGTTTTGTCTAATAGCTTTTCATCTGTTACTTTAATTAACATACTTTTATTATCATAATTATTATCCTTAAATATTTTTTCTATTTGTATCTCGTATTCTTGTGGTCTCTCATTATCTAAGCTACAAAGTATAGTTGCTTTCCCAGTTTTTATTTCATCTCTTGTTGCAACTTCCATCTCTTTAGATGTATCAATACTTAAACTAGATAAATTATCTACTGTTCCATAAATTCCAAATCTTGTATTTTTACTAATTAGTCCTATATTTTTTTGATCGTCTATAGTTCCTTGTATTTTCCCAGGCGTACCACTTTCTCCTTTTGTTATATTCAATATTCTTGTAGTTACAAATTCTCCTGATGCTATATCTATTAATTCTCCTGTATCTATATCTGATATTCCATGTCCTAATGCTCCAAAAGTTCTAGTTGATGGCTCATAAAATGTGACCGTTCCAACACCTGCTGCACTATCTCTTACCCATAATCCTAATTTATAATCACTATTTTCTTGTTTTACTGGAGTTATACTACATTCTTTTGTTTCTTGTTCATGTACATATTCGATTTTTACTTCTTTTCCACCTGACATATTTACTGTTTCTATTAATTCATCTGTCGAATTTATTTGTACATTATTTATTTTTATTATTGTATCTCCTTCTTCTATTCCACTATTTTCATAAGGTTTATACTTCTTATTATCTTCTCCTTCTATTTCAGACATTCCGAACTACTAATACTCCATTTGTATAAAGTTTTACACCGGCAATATTTCCGACAAGGTATTACGGTTGTTTTTGGTATTACACTTAAGTCTACTTCTTTTAAAGTAATTGTGTTAAATAAACTAACCTGCAAACTTGAATTTCCCACCTCATTACTTATATTACTATCACTACTTGAAGACGTTTCTATTGTTTCTTGATTCTCATTTTTTATATTTATTCCAAATAATGTTTGAAAAGAAATCTTCTCTCCTTCAAAAGCAATTATCTTATCAGGAATTTTTTCAATAACTAAAGTATAAATATAAATAAAACTCAAAAAAAATACTAATAATAGCATTTTAAAAAATCGTTTCATAAACCTTCTCCTTAAAATTACTATTATTAGTATTAACATTTTTTTAAATTATATTCTTTTTATTTTTTATGGTGAAGCTACTTCAAATTTACTAAGTTCTTCTTCTGGATTATTGTGAGTTCTATACATACTATATCGCTCTCTTCCAAGTGCAGTAAAATACGAACTTACCAAAGTAGGATTATCTCCATACTTATCTGCCATATATTCATATATATTATTTGTTACTTCTACATTTGTTTGACTTACAATTGAAGAATAACATCCTAATTCCTCATGGGGATAATAATATAATGTTTGCTCTCCATTAGTTACTGTTTTTCTTTCAAAATCCGTATTCAAATTTGCTCCTGTTATATTAGTTCCAATATCTGTATCTGCTGCTTTATGATATTGTCCATCTGATGTTCTTATATATATTGAGTCTGTAGATACAACTTCCTCACTTTCAGTATTTGTTACTATAGTATATCCATTATAAATTTTTCCACCTATACTTAGTCCTTGCATAAAACTTATTATTGAAATATTATTTATAATTTTATCCCACTCATATTCTAATAATTCTGGCATTTGAAAATCTGTTGTTACATCAGTATAATTATTATAATTTGCAATTGCTATTGATAAATTTTTTTCAATTGAATATCTAATTATTGCTCTTCTATGTTCATTAAAATTAGAATCATTATCTTCTATTGACTTATTACTATCAGTTCTAAAAATATAATAATCCGCTGTTGTTTCTATCCTATCTCCTGTCACAGTATCAACCGCATCACTACTTCTTAAGTCATTTAAATTGCTTCTAACCCAAGAAGTAAAATCAGATGCTTCGTTATAATATCTTAAAGCTGCATCATTTTGTTCTTTAAAAGAAGTTCCTTGATTATATCTTTCTCCATTTAAAATTGAAAACCAAGTTCCGGTAGGGTCTTTATAATATTTAACTCCATTTATCTTCACATACGTACAGTTATCAAACTGCTGAATAGTTCCATCAGTATTAGTTACTTTAACATCCTCTGTTAATGTTTCTGAAGATGTTATAGGCACTCCTCTATACGTCCTGGAGATATCTGTCCCACCTATATTATCTAATAAATACCCACTTCTATCTACTGGATTTCCGCCTATAGTCCCTTGTACAGTAATATAATTATCTAATGAATATGTTATTACAACATCTACATTTCCCGTATTATATCTTGCACTATAAAATATATATGGTTTTAATCCATATACTCTTTGTCCATTATAATACGACGTTCCTTCATCTTCTGCATCTAAAGTATTTGTAAATGGTGAATATATATAAAATCCATCATACATAGTATATACCAATGCTGGTACATATTCTTGTAAGATATCTTTATTATAACCTGCCATATTAAAATGAGTAGCCATAGAATTAAAAAATGTATTTACTGATGCTTCAATATCTCTGATTTTTGAGTTTGCTAAATCTGAAGTACTACTATTTATAGCATTTAGTTGAAATGCATTCAAAGCATCATGTGTTGCATTTGTTAATTTCGTATCATATGATGTTTGTAATTCTATAGTCTTTACCTGATTCTGGACATATGCAGTTAAAATCATAGAAATTGGTAATATAATTATTATGAATATTACCGCTAAGCTTTGATATTTCATAATATTTCTTTCCTTTGTTTAACAAAATAAGCTTGTAATAAACTTATTACAAGCCAGTCTAGTATTTTTATTCTAATTTCCAGCTCCATTTGCTGTAACTATACCAGCATGTTCTGCTGCAATTGTATATGTATCATTACCTGTTACAGAATAGAAGAAATTTTTAAGTTGTTGTGATAATGTAGTATTAGTATTTCTCACATTAACAGAAAAAATGTCTCCTTCTTTTAAAGCCAATGTCCTAGTTTGTCCATTAGTAGGATTTATTGCATCCATAATTTGAGATGTATACATTGTATAATAAACATTTTCTCCTATTTTATTAGGTTCTGCTTGTGTTGTTTTCTTTCCTGGGTTCTCATCTAATATTTGAGCTTCCATTTCAACATCATAAGTATTTCCTGTTGCTGAAATAGTTTCAACAAAAGAACTATACTTATCCATTGATAATCTTCCTGTAGTTCTTACATCATCTACAAATTCTGTAGTTGCTGTTTCAACAGCTAATTGTGATACATCGTCAGTTCTATCTGACATTGTCATTAGTGGAAACACAAACATTAAAATTGCAGCTAATATTATGGCTACTACTGTAATTAACGTATCTCCCATTTTTTCCTCCTTACTGGCTTATTGCCAGATTTTACTTATAATATTGTATACCTTATTACTCTTTTTGTTGTCATGTTAGCTTCAGGTACATTTGCCTCGTTTGTCGTATCAGCTGGATTTTCTCCTGCTTCTTCTTGATAAAATATACCTGTTTCTTCTTCAAGTGTTCTACCTTCTATTCTATCATAAAGTCCTTCAGAATACAAGCCGTATACGTGAATTTCTCTTAAAATCTTGTTGTATTTGGTAAAAATCAAAACCTGCATCATTAGTAGTTTCACATTTTGAACCATATAAAATAGCCATTATGAATTGTTCTTTCTGTGTCTCTGTTCCTAATGTTTCTTTTTGTAAGTCAATACTATATTCTGGTTGCCAATTACCGTCTTCATCTCTTCTTTTAAAAACTCCATCAGAAAGATTCGTAAAAACTATTTTATAGTTTTCTCGGTATGCTTTATATATTGATGGAATTACACTTTCAATTCCTACTATTCTTTTAGTTCCCCCATTACTCTCTATATAGGTATAATCATATTCTCTATCACTATATTCTAATACAGTTTGAGAAGCAATTCTTGCCTCTCCAAAGGCATTGATACTTATGGACAATGCCAATACAAATATTAATACTGATGCTGCTATTTTTAATGCATCTGCTGCATTCTCCATAAGTATCTCTCCTTTCTAATTATTTTTTAGCTATTAGCTGCTGGTGCTACAGTTATTGTGTGCACAAGACTGTCTTGATATTCAACAGTAACATCATACATTGTTCCTGATGGTAATCTAGTAAATGTTGTTGTTGAACCATCTGCTGCTATATTTACTTGTCCTGTCATTATAATTCCTTTTGTTGCTGTTTCTCCATTGTTTGCTGCTGATTGGTTATTTGATAAAACTGCTTGAGCTAAAGCATTTACTTCGCTTCCTCTTTTGTTTTCACCTATATAAGGTGTAAACTTGTTGTTAAAAGCCATAATCTCTTGTTCGTCCATGTTTACTGAATTGATTGTGTCTTGTGCTTGTGAGAATATTAAAATTCCCAATGAAATAATTAAGATTGCAAGTAATATTGCACCTGCGATAATTAATGCTTTTGATGCATTCTCCATAATAAATTCCTCCTTAAATTTTACTTTTGTTTATTTTAATACCAATTTAAAATGGTAACCTTAATAACATATTTTATTTAGTAATCTGCTCTATGAGCATATACTTTACTTTTCCTGTAGATTTATGATAATCTATTTTTGTACATTTAAACTTTATACCACTATAAAATTCTGCAAACTTGTCCATTCCTCCACCATATAAAGTTTCCATATCATAAATTTTATCATAATCTAACATCTTTAAATCTATCTTTATAGAATTTGTATCATTTTCTATGAACTTACCATTATTATCTCTTTGAACACTTCCGTGTTAAATTATTATCATAAGCCTTATTAATTAATGTAACTACATCTGCTGCATCAAATTCTTGTTCATAATAACTTTCAAACTGTCCATTTTCTCTTTTTGCTTCATGATAATTTGCTTTATAATTTAGATACATATATCCAATTCCTACAATTAAAACAACTCCTATAAAGAAAATTATTGCTAATTTTTTCATATTAAATTCCTTTATTTCGCTTTAAAATTTACTATATAGACTCTTCCTGTAACAGGATTAATCTCTGTTGTACATGTATATGTTGGAAGTCTATTTTGTGTATCTGTGGCGGTATTTCCCTGGATTGTATAGTATGAGTCATCATTGTTTGTTGTTAGCATTTCATTTGTCAATAACTGATTGATTACATCTTTTTTATCTGTTCTTTGTAAATCATTTTGTTTTCCAAGAAGATTTACCGTTATATAATAGTTATTTTCATTTTGTGAATCTTCATTATCATTATATCCATAATATTCATTATTATTTCTTGCTAATCCTGCTACTGTAACAACATCATATATTGTTACATCACTCTTTCCTTCATATTGTGTAAACTGAATATTAAATTCATGTATATCATTTTCTTCATTGAGCTTATGGAGTTCTGCAGAAGTTATACCAAATGACACAAATAGATATACTGCTAACGATAATATTAGAACTCCTATTAATACACCCGCTGCCATTAGTAAAGCTTTTGACGCATTCTCCATATTCTATATACTCCTATTAATTAAAATTACCAGTTGACCTGAATTGCATTTCTGTGATTCTTCCTGTTTCACCATCATAATTTGTTCCTGTGCATTCGAAATGTAATCTTTTAAATTGCACATATTCATAATATGTATATACATCATTTTTATATCCTTGTAAAGTATTCCATGCTGTATTTACTTCAGCATCTGTTGCGTTACTTTTTATAGATATATTTTTCTTTCTTGATACTGAATTAAAAGTTTTAATTGCTTCTATTCTTGAATCTTTATCAGTTGAATCTATAAATATTTTAGTCATAGCTGTAGTTAATCCATTTAATGAATCTGCTCCATACTCTGCTTCTAAATCATCTATAGTATTTTTTACTTGCTCTTCAAATGTATTATTAGTAGCATTTATTGTATATTTAGTATTTTTTATAAGTCTTTGTGTTCCATCAGGGCTAAATTGTGCTAAATCTTCAGATTTAATTTCCATACCAATCGTCATAGGTACAAATCGAACTTGTTGTCCACTATCAGACCAACCTGTTCCTTCTGTTGACTGTCTTCTATTATAATCTATTACTTTATTTAGTAAAGAGTATAAATCGCTTCCTCTTACATTTTCATTATCATATGTAACATATTGATTATTAAATTCTACTACTTGTGCTTCCAGATTAGTTTGTTGATTAGTATTTTGATAATCTGACAAACTATTAAACATAAGAATCAATGCTCCTATTATTAGTATTGCAATTAATACTCCTCCTGCCATTAGCAATGCTTTTGATGCATTTTCCATAAAGATTTACCTCCTTTACTATGTAGCTGTCATTGATGTAAATGAACTTGACATACTTGTTAGTCCTATAAATACTAATGGTACAATTAAATATCCTACAAACATACACACCATAGGTGCAAAACCTATTGCCTTTCCAATCATACCTTTTCTCTTTATAAGTCTGTCATTTGATTCTTTTCTCTTTTCTTGATAGTAATCTCTTTCTGAGTCTAGTTCATCAAATGCATCTTTAATTGGTATTTTCTCTACAGCTGCTTGTAAACTTTCAATAATTCTAACTAACGGTAAATAACTAACCTCTTCCTTCATTGCTTCTAATGCTTCCCAAGCACCTGATTCATAGTTGTTAACACATTTTGTTATTTGTGGTTTAAATATATTTGAGTATCTTTCTAGCCATTCTAGAATAATTTCAACATTAACCCTTTCAATTCTCATAAGCATCATTATAATTGTTTGATATTGCATTACCTCATCTTCCATTTCTAACTGTCTCATTTTAGCTTGGAAATGTAATATCCAAATTGGTGCCATATATCCAATTACAGCAAATACACAAGCAAGTAGTAATTCAAACCATTGCATATATTCACTATTGACTATTTGCAATTTATCAAAAATTCTTTCTGTTGCAGTTTGAATTTCTTCGTCATCTGCTTCTTCGTAATAATCTAATCTTTCAACTGCCATTTTGATTTGTTCTTGTGTAGTATCTACCTTTCCTCTAAACTGGTCTAAAATTATATTATCTTGCTCTGTAAGCTCCATCGCTTTTCTTTCGTCTTTTTCTGATAGTCCACCTATTATATTGTAATCAGTTGTTGGTTCAGTATACACATAATCTATTGCAACGGCATGTAACTGTGTAAAGATTATAATTGATGCAAAAAATGTGACTATTGCGAGTGAAATCCTATTAATGTATAGCCATTGTATTTTCTGTGATGATGCTGAATCTTTTAATAATTGTTTTACTTTTCTATATTCTTTTGTTCCATCTTTTGGTATGAACAAATCCACTATTTTCTTAATTGGTTTTTTCTTATATAATTTTTCTTGCCATGGATTTTCTGTATCTTTTGTATTTATTGTAGTTGAACCATTATCTTTTAACTTTCTTACTAATATATAAGATACAAAAGTAAGTATTAATATAATTATTTGTACAATCATTCCAGGTTTTCCCAAATACCAACTTGAGGTAAAAGAGAAGTTTGAAATTGACCAATTCTTTAATGGTTCTAATAATAATACTGGTGCTATTGAAATAATCGACAAACTTTGAAATACATAGTTTAATTTATCTCTTTTTAATATTTCTAGTTGCATTTCTTGAGTAATATTATTTACATTTTTCAAGTATAAAGATGCTCCATCTACTTTTCTGTCCCCAAATTCTTTTGTTAAATATGAAATACCTGCAAATTCTTTTAAGAAACTATTTGGTGCTATATCATAATATTTTTCAAGTTCCATTTCTGGGTCATCTGCTATTAATATTTCATAAATTTTTTCTCCTTGTCTTGAGACATCTTTTTCGTCGTCTTGAGATACTTGGTAAATAGCTTCTTCTACCATGTTATATTCATGATAAGCATGTCTTATTTCTGAGAAGAAATCTATTTGTTCTGTTAATATTTTATTATCTATTTTATCAACTGACCCATCTATAAATGTATCTATCATAAATAATTCAAATATTAGTAATATAAACATTAATAGATAATTACCAGAAGTAAAAATTAGTGTTAGAAGTACTATAGGTATTGTTATCCCAAGTGATTTTGTTAATATCTTAGCTGTTCCTTTTCTTGTATTATACTCATCATCTATATTTATTATCTCTAATCTTCTTCTTATTTTTAATGCATATCTCTTTATGAATGGTATTTTTATGTATGTAAGGTATAGTTTCTGGAATAAGACTTCTGTTGAAAATCTTTTTTCTTTTGTTCCTTGTTGTAACCTCTGAATTCTTTTATATTCTGATGTCTGCATCTTTTTAGATAATATATAATATAGAAGTATAATTATAACAAAGGCTCCTGCTGCTCCACCCATTACATAAAAAATAATCTGGTTGTCCACTTTGAATTTAGCACCTCCTTTTTCTATGTTTTATACTCATTTAAACTTCTGCTTTTTTCTTTCTTCCTCTTCTTTTTGGTGTTTCTTCTGCTTCAGCTGATACTTGTACTAGTTGCTTTGTATGTAATTGTTCTCCCCAATGTTTTTCTACAAATTTATCAAAGTTTTCAAGATCTGATGCATCCATATTCATTCTCATTTCTTTTAAGTTGTTTTCTGTTATTGGATTTGTTATTTTATATTCACCATCTACATATTCTAATATGTTTCTATATGTATATAATTTTCTATCTGTAACTTTTTCAAAATAATGTGTTGCATTATCAAAAAATTT
>CALXEW010000029.1 GCA_944387435.1 uncultured Clostridia bacterium
GGAGCAGGTAGTGGGAATCGAACCCACGTCATCAGCTTGGAAGGCTGAGGTTCTACCATTGAACTACACCTGCATATAAAGTTAATTGTCAGGATTTTTGGAGCAGGTAGTGGGAATCGAACCCACGTCATCAGCTTGGAAGGCTGAGGTTCTACCATTGAACTACACCTGCATTTCCTCCTGACAATTATAGATTATAAAGGTTTTTTCCTTTTTTGTCAATAGTATTTTTGAAATTTTTAAAATTTCTATTTTCTGTTATCAATACAAGCTTTTACTAGTCCTACAAATAAAGGTGCTGGACGATTTGGTCTTGATTTTAATTCTGGATGAAATTGCCCTGCAATAAAATATGGATGTTCTTTTATTTCAACTATTTCTACCAAATTTCCATCTGGAGATGTTCCAGATACTGTTAGACCTGCTTTTTCTAATTCTTCTCTATAATCATTATTAAATTCGTATCTATGTCTATGTCTTTCTGATATTTCTTTTTTGCCATAAATTTTACTTGCTAAACTTCCTTCTTTAATTACACAAGGATATGCTCCGAAGTCTCATTGTTCCACCTTTTTTGTTTACTTTCTTCTGTTCTTCCATTATATGTATTACTGGATTTTTACTATTTTCATCAAATTCTGCTGAATTTGCATCCTCTAGTCCTAATACATATCTTGAAAACTCTACAACAGCCATTTGCATCCCAAGACATATTCCTAAAAATGGAACTTTATTTTCTCTTACATATCTAATTGTTTCTATTTTTCCTTCTATCCCTCTTGTTCCAAAACCACCAGGTACTATTATCCCGTCATACTTAGATAATTTTTCTTTAGCATTTTCTTTATTTATTTTTTCCGCATCTACCAAGTCAACTTCTACTTTAACATTATTAACAAATCCTGCATGATATAAGCTTTCTATTACTGAAATATATGAATCTTCTAATTTTATATATTTTCCTACAATTGCAATTTTTACTTTATTATTCTTATCTATTTTTCTAATGTTATCTATCATTTCTTGCCATTTTGTATTATCAGGTATATATCTATCTAATTTTAAATGATTACATACTTCTCTTGCTAATCCCTCTTCTTCTAACATTAGTGGTACTGCATATAGACAATCTGCTGTTTTATTTTGTATTACACTAGATTTTCTAACATTACAAAATAGTGATACTTTCTCTCTTACACTATCTGGTATGTCTTGTTCCGTTCTACATACTAATATATTTGGTTTTATTCCTAAACTTTGCAATTCTTTTACAGAATGCTGAGTTGGTTTTGATTTTATTTCATTTGAACCATGTATATATGGAAGTAATGTTACATGTATATATAATACATCTTCTGGATTTTTCTCTAATCCTACTTGTCTTATTGCTTCTATTATAGATAAACCTTCTATATCTCCTACAGTTCCACCAACTTCTGTTATTACTATATCTGTATCAGTATTTTCAAAGCCATATATTCTTTCTTTTATCTCATTCGTTATATGTGGTATTACCTGTACAGTCTTTCCTAGATATTCTCCTTTCCTTTCTTTCTCAATTACAGAAGAATACACTTTTCCCATTGTCACACTTGAGTTGTGTGTAAGGTTTTCATCTATAAATCTTTCATAATGTCCTAAATCTAAATCTGTTTCTGCTCCATCATCTGTCACAAATACTTCTCCATGTTCATATGGGTTCATTGTTCCTGGGTCTACATTTATATAAGGGTCAAATTTTTGTATTGTTACCTTATATCCTCTGTTTTTTAGTAATCTTCCGAAGTGATGCTGCTGTTATTCCTTTTCCTAGTCCTGATACTACTCCTCCTGTTACAAATATGTACTTTGTATTCATCTTTTTCCCCTTTCCAAACTAAAAAATAAAACCAAATAAAAAAAGATTAAAAATCCGCCAAAAAAATTTGGTTTTTTTTCAATCTATTATTAGTTTACCACTTATTAATAATTTTTACAAGACTTTTTTACAAATTTAAATGAAATACCATCTTTTTCTATACTCCCTTGTCTAGTAGATATAAGGGAGTATAGAAAAATTCTTAATTCTAATTAATGTCTTTTTTATTGCCAATTCAAAATAGGATATCCATCATTTATATTATTAGTATCTTCTTTAAATGATTGTCCTAAAATATTAGTTAATCCTTTTAATTCATCACTACTTTTATAAGAACACTCACTTCCAATTATAGAATTATTTGCACCTACTATATTAGTTAGTATTCCTTGTAAAGAATAACAATTGTTAATTTTTCCAGTATATGTTGTATTTGCTGATGGATCAAAAAATTCGTTATTATTACCAGCTATAGCCCCAATTGCACTTGCTGAACTATCTATACTTCCTACATTATAACCGTTTTCTAATATTCCTCTGTTTAGTCCTACAAGCCCTCCTGCATTGTTAGATGCACTTATTATTGTTCCAGAATTATAACAATTTGAAATAGTTGCCAAATTCAATCCACCAATTCCTCCTACATTAGAATTACCACTTTCTACATTACCTCCATTTGCTTCTATCTTTCCTCTATTTAAACATTGACTTGTTTCACAATTATATCCTATTTGACCTGATATACCACCAACTTCACTATTACCTGTAACTTCTCCTGTATTTGAGCATCTCTGTATTAACGTATTATTTAAAATGCTTCCAACAATTCCTCCTACATTTTTTTCACCATTTACTATTCCGGAATTGTAACAATTTATAATATTACAATTATCTACTGCAATGCCTACAATTCCACCTATTTGCATAGAATTTCCTTCAACATTTCCTTTATTATAACAATTACTTACTGTTGTTCCGTTATATGCATATCCAAGAATTCCCCCTGTTGCTACTCCTCCATTGACATTAGAATTTTCTCCTAAAGTTAGATTTAAAACTTTGCCATTATTTACTAAACCAAATATTCCTTGAACTTTATCTATGCTACTTATATTAATCCCATCAATTTCATGTCCTCTTCCATCAAAAATCCCCTTAAATGGTTTATTAGTTTCATCTGATGGAGTAGTATTTTCTACGGGATAATCTCCAATAGGTTCCCACTCTTCTCCCAATAGATTAATATCATTTGTAAGTAGTATTACCTTCCCTTCATAGCTATTTCCACTATTTACTTCATCTCTAAAAGTTTTTAATTCTTCTGGTGAATTCATTTCTATAATATCATCATTACTTGTAATTGTTCTGTCAGAATTAACGTAATATTTTCTTGTATCATTTACTGTTATTAAAAAACTTCCATCTCCATTTGGTTCTACATCTAATTCTTGATTTCCAAAAACATTTTTTAATTCTTTCTCAAAACTTTCTGCATCTAAGACATCTGCATATCTATTATCTTCTATAGAACATGCCATTATTGCAAGTTTTATATTTTCTTCATCTTGAGCCTGTGTTGTTCTTTCTTGAGCCCTGTTTGTTTGTGTAAGTATTCCGTTATCTCCCGTTAGCATTGCGATTGATACACTTGCTAAAATTAATAAAACTACTATTGTAATTACTAATGCTATTAATGTAATCCCTCTATTTTTTCTTTTTTCTTCATTTACTTTCATCTTTTATTCTCCTTTTCATTAGTTTTAGTATTTTTTTAGTGTGTTTAGCATACATATATTATATACCCATATGGAGTACAAAATAATAATACTCCATATAGAGTAAAAAGTCAACCCCGAATGGAGTATTTTTTTATAATCTATTTAGAGGTGAGTTAAATGAATACAAGACTAAGAGATTTAAGAGAAGATAAAGATTTAACACAAAAACAATGTGCTGAAATAGCTTATATATCTAAAAATTCATATATAAGATATGAAAATGATGAAAGAATTCCACCATTAGATACAATAATAAAATTTGCCAAATATTATAATGTATCAATAGACTACATTGCAAAATTAACAGATGTAAAAAAGCCATATCCAAGGAATAACTAAATTACTTTTTTTTAAAATGAAACCAAAAAGCCCCGTCCCCAAAATTCTCATTTTGTGATATACTATTTATATAAAAAATATAAAGGAGGAATTATTATGCCAACACCACATAACGAAGCAAATTTAGGTGATATTGCAAAAACAGTAATAATGCCCGGTGATCCACTACGTGCTAAATATATTGCTGAAAACTTTTTAGAAAACTACAAACTTGTAAATCAAATAAGAGGTATGTATGCTTTTACAGGAAAATATAAGGATAAAGAAATTACAGTTATGGCATCTGGTATGGGGATGCCAAGCATGGGAATTTATTGTTACGAATTATATAAAAATTATGAAGTAGAAAATATTATAAGAATAGGCTCTTGTGGTTGCTACAAACCTGAATTAAAGCTATTTGATATCATTCTTGCCGATAAAGTATTTAGTGAATCTAACTATGCTTTAACTTTAAATAATGATAATTGTCACATTGTAGAATCAAATAATGAATTAAATTCTATTATAGAAAAAACAGCAAAAGAAACAGATGTAAGTATCGTAAAAGGAAATACAGTTTGTACAGATTGTTTTGACCTTTACATGACAGATGTAAATAAATTTTTAGAAAGAGTACCTTCTAACTTTAATCCAATAAGTGCTGAAATGGAAGCTTTTGCATTATTTTACACTGCTAAAATATTAAATAAGAAATCTGCATGTCTTATGAGTGTTGTAGATTCTAAATATATTAAAGATGTTGCAACACCTGAAGAAAGACAAACTGGTTTAAATAACATGATAAAACTAGCTCTAGATAGCACTTTAAATATTTAAATAATAAACACTTTAAGGCAAAGTAAACATACTTTGCCTTGTTTTTTATATTAAATTATTAAAATTTCTACTTTTTGTATCAATTCTTTATTATTTCTTTATAGATAATATTTTATATTTCATAACTCCACCTGGTGCATTTACTTCAACTACTTTATTTTTCTTAGCTCCAAGTAAAGCAGCTCCTAAAGGTGATTCATTAGAAATTTTATTTTCAGCTAAATTTACTTCTGTAGATCCAACAATTTGATATTCTATCTTTTCATCAAATTCCATATCTAATACTTTAACAATATTTCCTACTTGAACTGTCTCTGTATTTATATCTTTTTGGTCTATTATTTTAGCATGTCTTAATTTATCCTCAAGTTCTACTATTCTTGTCTCATTCTCTGCTTGCGCTGTTTTTGCTTCATCATACTCTGAATTTTCAGATAAATCTCCAAATCCTAATGCTACTTTTATTCTATCAGCTATTTCAGCTCTTTTCTCTGTTCTTAAAAAATTTAACTCCTCTTCTAATTTGTCATATCCTTCTTGCGTTAATAGTACTTCCTTTTTCTCATCCATTGTTCATTTCTCCTCTCTTTAGGTAATTACATCTTTTTCAAAAAATCATTTATAATATTACGGCAAAAAATGAAATTTGTCAAGCAAACTCCATTTTTTATTTAACATTATATTCATTTTATCCTAAAAGTATTCTTTTTTTATCTATTTTCATTTATTTTATTTTTACTTAGTTTGTATATATTTTTTAGCACCTTTTAAATAATCTACTCCAGAAAATATTGTTGCAATAACTTGTATAATCATCATTATTGTTACTATTAAATTCAGGATTAAATCTCCACCTTGTAGCACTCCTGTAAAACATTCACCAAAAGCATTTAAGTCTAGGAAAGCTAAGATAATAGCTATCATCTGAGTTAAGGTTTTTAATTTTCCCCATTTAGATGCTGCAATTACTTCTCCTCCTTGTTCTACTGCAATTAGTCTATAGCCTGATACTACAAATTCTCTAGCTAGTACTATAATTGGTATCCAAGCAGGTAGCTTTTGCATTTCAACTAACATCATCATTGCTGCCAATACTAATATTTTATCAGCCAAGGGATCTAGAAATTTACCAAATGCCGTAACTTGATGATTCTTTCTTGCTAAATATCCATCTAACTTATCTGTTATAGAAGCTATTATAAATATGCTATCAATTATAATCCATTCAATTGGTATTCCAAATGCTTTTCCATCTATCCCTAAAAAAGGAATTATTACCATTATTGGAACTAATATTATTCTAAATATAGTTAATTTGTTTGGCAAATTCATATTCATCCCTCACTTTAATTTCTATTTAATATTTCAATTGCTTTTTGTAATTGTGTATCTTCATTTCTATTAACATCTAATACATTTGTTACTGTATCTGGTAGCTCTACTTTTTCATCTGGTTCTATACCAATATCATTTATTTCTGTTCTATTTGGTGTTAAATATTTTTCAGAAGTTATCTTTAGTCCACTTCCATCAGGTAATGTAAGTAATTGTTGAATTACTCCTTTACCATATGTTGTTGTTCCTACTATTGTTGCTTTTCCATGATCCTTTAATGCTCCTGCAAGAATTTCTGAAGAACTTGCTGTATTTTCATTTGTTAATAACACAATCGGCATATTAATTATTGGATTATCAGTTGTTTTTTCTACTTTTTCGTTATTATCTTTATCAACTTCATAAAGAATAACAGAATCTTTATCTAATATATAATTTGCAATCTCTAAAGCTTCGTCTACAATTCCTCCTCCATTATTTCTTAAATCTACAATTAATGACTTAATTCCTTTTCCTTGCAATTCTTCAAATTTAGTTTTGAATTCTTCTGCCGTTCCCTCATCAAATGAAGAAAATGTTATATACCCTATATTATTTTCTAAAATTTCTCCTTCAACAGGATTTACTTTTATATTCTGTCTTTTTAATTCAAATGTCAATGTCTCATCATTTCTTAAAACATCTAATTTAACAGTAGTTCCCTCTTCACCTTTGATTTTATTTGATGCTTCTGTCATTTGTTCTCCTGAATACTCAACTCCATCTACAGCTATAATATAATCTCCTGGTTGTATACCAGCTTGTTCTGCTGGTCCTCCTTTTATTGGTGATAATACCATTATTCTGTTGACCTCTGTATCTTGTACCATATAGATTCCAACGCCTACAAAGTTTCCTGTTGTATCAGCCATGTAATCAGCCATATCTTCTTTAGAAATATATTCAGTATATTCATCACCTAATCCTGCTACATAACCTGCAATTGCTCCTTCTTTTAAATCCTCTTCATTAATTTCTCCTAGATAATATTTATCAATTATTCTTCTATATTGATTCAAAGTATCAACTATTTCTTCATTTTCTTTTGATTCTGCCACCAAACTTTTCCCAAAACCATCATTTGTAAAATATTGATACATTCCAATTGACGTTACTAAAAAGGTTATAAATGCTACTAAAATAACTAGCATTACAATCTTATATGTCTTATATCTTTTTCCTTCTTCCATTTTTAGCCTCCATTTTCCTTTTTAATACTTAAGGTACTAAAGCTGGGCGGATTTATTCCGCCCACATAATTTAAAATTATTATTTAATTAATTATATGTATTTCAGTTTATTAAATTACATTCTAAATTTATAACTTCTATATTTAAAAATAATTATTAGGATTTACTCTAGAATCATCTCCATATTTTTTAGCTGAATAACTGTAATTATATGGTGATTTTCTTACCTCAAAATGCAAATGTGGTCCTGAAGAATTTCCTGTGCTACCACTTGACATTATTTGTTGACCTTGTTTTACAGTCTGTCCTGGTGAAACACAAATTGACCCTCTTGTTCCATGCCCATACCAAGTTTGTAATCCATTTGCATGTTGTATTACAACATATGTTCCATAACTAGTTGTTAAGTCTTTTGTAGTCATTACAACTCCATCAGCTGCCGCATATACTGGCGTTCCTGAACTAGTTGCATAATCTATTGCTCCATGGAACTTTCCTGAAGAATAATATCCATTTGTTGAAATATAACTATAACTTTTTATTGGTACTATAAATATTCCTGAACCTGAACCAGTCGTTGTTCCTCCTGAATGTCCTCCACTATTACTACTATTACTACCATTACCACTGCTACTACTATTATTAGCCTGATTTTTCAAGGCTTCTAATTGTGCTTTGTATTTTTCTTGAGCTATTCTTATTTCATTTAAAATTTGTTGATTATCTTTTTCTAATTGATCAATTTCTTCTTGTAAATCTTGCTCTTCTTCTGTTAGGTCTGTAACTTTTTGACTCTTCTCATTTCTTGCAACTTCTAATTGAGCTGAAACACTTTCTTTTGCTGTTCTTGAATTAGCTAATTCTACCTTACTATTTTCTAATTCTGTTTTAGCGTTTTCAACCTCTTGCCTTTCTGCCTCCAAACCATCTAAAAGTTCAGTATCTGCCTGTGCTAGTTCTGATGCTAAATAGTAACTAGAAATTAAATCTGTTACACTATCAGAAGATAATATAAAATCTAAATATGATGTATCTCCTGACTCCTGCATAATTACTAGTCTTTCTTCAGCTAATTTTTTATTTTCATCATATTTTGCTTGTGCTTCCTCTAATTTTTTTTGGGTTTCTTCAATTTTAGTATTTAAATCACTAATTTTTGTATCTAATTCATTTATTTGTGATTGATAATCAGAAATCTGAGTATTTAAATCTTCTACTTGTTCTTGTGTAGTTGATTTTTCTTCTTGGACATCACTTTTTTGTTCTTTCAATTCATCTATCTTATCATTATTTTTTTCCACAGTTTCATTTGTTGCTGCCATTACTAAAGATTGCATTAAAACAACTGCTATAACAAGCACCCCTATTACTTTTAAAGCTATCCTTTTCATAAGTTCCTCCTATTAATTTAACTAAAGTACTTTATATATTTTATAAAAATGCTTAAGGTAAATATGGTATTGGATTTACGCAACTTGAATACCCATAACCAGGCGTTCTAATCTCAAAATGCAAATGCGGTCCTGATACATTTCCTGTAGCTCCTGATAGCATAATTTGTTGTCCCTTGCTTACTCTTTGTCCTTTACTTACATTAACTCTTGATGCATGAGCATAAAAGCTGTATACATTATTTCCATGATATATTTCTACAAAATTTCCATAAGCACTATTATATCCTGTATCAAATACTTGTCCATCTCCAACCGCATATACTGGCGTACCTGTTCCTACTGGAAAGTCTACTCCTGTATGATATCCTGAGCTCCACATCGAACCAGAAACCCCATATCCTGTTCCTATTCTATTATTAGATACAGGCCAACCAAATCCAAATGAACTTGTATCATTATTACTATTGCTTCCCCCTGAATTATTTTTATCATATTCTTCTTTCATTCTTTCAATTTCTTTTCTTATACTTGATTCATGTGATACTAATTCATCTATCTCTGCTTGTAAATCTCTTTCTTCCTCAGAAAGAGTTGCTACTTGTGCATCTTTTTCACTTTTCAAAACTTGTAACTGAGCTGAAGCACTTTCTTTAGTAGTTCTCGCATTATCCAATTCTGTTTTATTATTTTCTAAATCAGCTTTTGCCTTTTCAAGCTCTTGTCTTTCTGTCTCTAAACTATCTAGAAGTTCAGTATCTGCCTGTGCTAGTTCTGATGCTAAATAATAGCTAGAAATTAAGTCGGTTATACTTTTAGAAGTAAGTAACATATCCAGATATGTTGTATCTCCTGACTCTTGCATTACCACTAATCTTTCTTCAGCAAGCCTTTTATTTTCATCATATTCTGCTTGTGCCTCATCAACCTTTTTTTGAGACTCTTCTATTTGTGCATTTAATTCACTTATTTGGCTGTCTAAATCATCTATTTGAGTTTGATAATCAGCAATTTGAGTTGATAAACTCTCTACCTCTGTCATTGCTTGTGATTTTTGACTTTGAACATCTTCTAGTTCTTCTTTTTTATGCTCGATTTCATTATTTACGTTGTCCAAATCTTTCTGAGAAACTGCCATTACTACATTAAATTGTAATATCATAATTGCTACTAAAACTACCCCTAATATTTTTAGCCCAATCTTTTTCATAAGTTCCTCCTACTTTCTTTTTTACTTCTATTGGTTTGTTTCATTTTCATTTGATTCTTCATTTGTTTGTGTTTGAGGTACTAACCCATTAGTTATATATGGCATTGGGTCAGTTACAACTCCATTTAGTCTTACTTCAAAATGTGCATGTGCTCCAGTTGAATACCCTGTTGAACCAACTTTTAATACTGGGTCTCCTCTTTTTACAGTTTGTCCAACTTCAACTAAAATTTCTGAACCATGTGCATATAGTGTAGAAACTCCCCCTCCATGGTCTACTATTACCATGTTACCATAAGCACTATTATAACTTGCTTTTGTTACAATTCCATCATTTGCTGCAATAAAGTTTGCCCCCATTGGTGCGCCTATATCTACACCAGTATGTAATTTATATACTCCCGTAATTGGGTGAGTTCTCATACCATACTTAGAAGTTATTCTTGTATAACCTGGAACTGGCCATGCAAGTTCTCCTCCAATATATTCCTCAGCTATACTTCCTTGTGCTAACTCTAAAATTTCTTTATTTATTTCTTCAAATCTTGTGTTATATTCATCTATTTGAGCTTGAATTTCTTTTTCTTGGTCTGATAACTTAGATATAAAGTTTTGCCTTACTGTCTTTGTGTTTTCTAATATAGTAGCTGTTTTTGTTTGATTTGCTTTTATAGTTGCCAATTGTTCTCTATTTTGTTCTAATTTTTGTTTAGACAATTCTATTTCTTCCTTTTTTGCTTGCATATCATCTAACAAATCCATTTCATAGCTTGCAAGCTCTGATATCAAGAAATAGCTAGATAAAAATTCCGAAATACTTTTAGAACTAAGTAAAACGTCCAAATATTCTGTATCACTTGATTCTTGTACTGCAATTAAATAATTATCTAATAATGCTTTTTGTGAATCATATGACTCTTGTACAGAATTCAAATTTGATTCTACTTCATTTATTGAACTTTGTAAATCTGTAATTTGTGTATTTAACTCACTTAGCTCTTGTTCTGATTCAGAAATCCTTTCATCTAACTTTTGTACTTGTTGTAAATTTTCTGACAAATCATTTTGTACACCCTCTAATTGTCCATTTGCTTCATTCATTTGATTTTGTATTTCATTTCTTTCATTTTGTAAATTTTCTACCGCTGTATTAGTTGTATTGTTTGTTTGGTTATTTTCTGTTTCATTCTCCGCATGTACATAAGGAAAAATACTAAATATAATCATTACAAAAGCTAAAATTATAATTAAAAACTTTCGCATTTTTTCTCCTTTATACTTTTAAATATTTTCTCATTGAGATTACACTTCCAAGTACACCTATACCAATTCCTAGTAACATATAAACAAATATTATTGAATTAAACATGTCACTAAAGCTAATTAGGTTCATGTTGATTAATTGCATAAATTCTGAACTTACTAGTTTATCTGCTATAACTGTATAAGCTCCTCCAACTATTACAATTGATATAATACTTGCTAAAACTCCTATAATCATACCTTCTACTATAAAAGGCCATCTTATAAAACTATTTGTTGCTCCAACATACTTCATAATTGAAATTTCTTTTCTTCTTGCATGTACTGTAAGTTTTATCGTATTTGCTATAATAAATATTGAAATTATAATTAATAATGCTAAGATTACTCCAGTAACAATCTTAATTCCATTTGCCAAGTTTATTAATGTTGTTACAACCTCATCTTTACTTTGAATTTTCTTTACTACATCAGTATATGTATTAATCTGATCTTGTACTGATTGGCTTTTAGTTAAATCTGTTAAAGTTACTACATATGAAGCAGTAAATATATTATTCTCTCCTTCATATCCCTCCAATAAATCTTGTCTATCACCAAATCTTTCTTTCATTTGTTCTAGAGCTTCATCTTTTGATACAAAATCTACTGTACTTACACCATCAATTGCTCTTATATCTTCTCCTAATTTATCTATTTGTTCTTGTGTTGCTTCGTTCTTTACAAATACCTGTATACCTTGTTCTGATTCTACTTCATCTACAAAATGATTAATATTTTCTCCCAAAATCAAAAATATACCAAATATTATCATAGTAGCGCACATAATCATAAGAGAAGCTCCTGTTGATTTCTTGTTTTTGAATACGTTACTAAATCCTTCACCTATAAAATATCCTAATACGCTATATTTCATAATCATAACCGCCTTTTTTATCATCTCTAATTATTTCGCCCTTGCGAATGTGTATTACTCTTTTTTTCATTTGATTTACTATGTCTTTAGCATGAGTTGCAACAACAACAGTCGTTCCTCTCATGTTTATATCATTTAATAAATTCATTATATCCCATGCTGTATCTGGGTCTAAATTTCCTGTTGGCTCGTCTGCTATTAACATAGATGGATTATTTACTAACGCTCTTGCTAATGCTACTCTTTGTTGTTCCCCTCCTGATAATTCATTTGGATACATTTTAGCTTTTCCACTTAATCCTACAAGTGATAGTACCATAGGCACTTGTCTTCTTATATGTCTTGGTGTAGCTCTTACAATATACATAGCATATGCTACATTATCATATACAGTTTTATCTGGTAAAAGTCTAAAGTCTTGAAATACTACTCCCATACTTCTTCTCAAATATGGTATTCTATTTGGCTTTAAAAAAGTCGTATCTTTTCCATTTATTATTATATTTCCTGATGTTGGCTCTTCTTCTTTCAAAATCAATTTAATAAGTGTTGATTTCCCACTTCCTGAAGAACCTACCAAGAATGCAAATTCGCCTTTATCTATAACAAAGTTAGCATTTTTTACTGCTTTAGTTCCTGTATCATAAGTTTTTGTGACGTTCCTAAATTCTATCATTTCGAACTACTCCTTACCTTTTGTTTTTATATAAATTTTTCGCATAATATTCTATCTTACTTTACTCTCTTATAATAACAATAAAGTTTATTTTTTGCAATACTTTTTTCTAAAAAATATGATAGAAAATGTTGGTTTTCTTCACTTATTTTCTCTTTTTCGTACTTTTTCTTTATTTTTTAAAATTCACAAATAATTTACAATAGATATGGGATTTTATTTTCTAAAAACAACAAATAAGGACCCACCTTTAATAAGATGTGTCCTATAATGTTTTAAAAAAACTTTTCTATTGTATTTTATTTATTATTTCTTTTGCGGTTATTCCAAAATATTCCATTAATTTTTCTGCTTTTCCTGATTTTCCAAAAGTATCACAAATCCCTAATCTTATTAATTTTGTTGGACACTCCTCTGTTAATACTTCTGATATTGCTGAACCTAATCCTCCTATTATATTATGGTCTTCTATTGAAATTAACTTTTCAGTCTCTTTTGCACATTTTATTATCATTTCTCTATCTATTGGTTTTATTGTATGAACATCCACTACTCTTATATCTATTCCTTTTTCTTTCAGTTCTCTTTTAGCAATTAGTGCTTGCTCTACAGTCACTCCAGTTGCAAAAACAGTGGCATCTGTTCCTTCTCCAATTTGAATAGCTTTTCCTATTTTAAATTTCATATCACTATTATATATAATTCCTGTTTTTAATCTAGCAAGTCTTAAATATACAGGTCCATTTATTTTAGATATTTCTTTTACTGCCCATTTTGTCTCGGTATCATCACAAACAGACATTACAGTCATATTAGGCATTGTTCTCATCATTGAAATATCTTCTATCATTTGATGTGTTGCTCCATCTTCTCCCACAGTTACGCCTGCATGTGTTGCACAAATTTTTACATTTAATTTTGGATATGCTATGCTACATCTTATTTGGTCATAGCTTCTACCTGCTGCAAATACTGCAAAAGTACTTGCAAAAGGCACCTTTCCGCAACTAGCTAAACCTGCTGCAACTCCCATCATATTTGCTTCTGCTATTCCCATATCAAAAAATCTATTAGGAAATTCTTTTGCAAACAACGCTGTTTTAGTTGCTGTTGATAAATCTGCATCTAAAACAACTATATTTTTATTTTCTTTTCCTAAATCTAACAAAGCTTCTCCATAACTTTCTCTTGTTGCTTTTTTTACTTCTTCCATACACTACACTCCTTTATATTTTCTCCTGTTACTTGGTAAGCATCTATTCCACATTCTCTAGCTACTTGAATATTATTTATCCTATCATCAAAAAATATTATATCACTAGGATTAACCATTAGCTTTTCAATAACTTCAAGAAATATTTCTTTTTCTGGTTTTACTTTATGCATTTTATATGACAAAAACAGTCCATCAAACAAACTCATATCAAATTGTTCTTTAAGTATCTTATAATCAATTTCTGCTAAATTCGATAGCAAACATACTTTATTTCCAAGTTTTTTTAATTCTTTAATAATATCTACTGTATCTTCATAAAAGCCCATTTTGGCTCCTTTATATGCTATGAAATATCCGTCTTTGTCTACTTTACATTTACATTTTTCAATACTTCTTTTTATTTTTTCTTCTGTAGAGATACATCCTTTAAAAGCTTCCATATAATTTTCTGTACTTGACCAATATTCTAAAAACTCTTCATAAGTTACACCACATTTTAATCCTTTATATAATCCTTTTGTATCCATTGGTTTTTCAATAACTTTTCCATAATCAAATACATATACCTTTTCTTTATTCATTTATCATTTTTACTCCTAATTATATTTATACAAGTCTCTACAACTGCTTTGACAACTTATATTTTTATTTGATGCTTTTTTTACTTTAATTCTTCTATAGCTATTTTATATTGTTCTTCATTTGGTGCCTTTCCATGCCATTCTGCTTTATTTTCCATATATGACACACCTTTTCCTTTGATAGTTTTTGCAATTATACATACTGGCTTATCTTTAACATTTTTTGCAACCTCAAATGCGCTTTTTATCTCTTCTATATTATGCCCATCTATATTTATTATTTGAAAACCAAAACTTTTAAATTTTTCGTCTATCGGATATGAACTCATAACTTCTTCTATTGTTCCATCTATTTGTAAGTTATTATTATCTACTATAACACATAAATTATCAAGCTTATATTTATTAGCTGACATTGCTGCTTCCCAAACTTGTCCTTCTTCTATCTCTCCATCACCTAATACACAATATACTCTATAGTCTTTTTTATTCATTTGTCCTGCAATTGCCATTCCCACCGCACAAGACAAACCTTGTCCAAGTGATCCTGTTGACATATCAACTCCTGGTACTTTTCTCATATCTGGATGCCCTTGAAGTTTACTCTCTATTCCTCTAAAGCTTTCTAATTCGTTAACATCAAAGAATCCTCTATTTGCTAAACAACTATACAAAGCTGGACAACAATGCCCTTTTGACAGAACGAGTCTATCTCTATTTTCCCAATTAGGATTTTTCTCATCTAAATTTAACTCATTAAAATATAACACTGTCATTATATCAGCAATTGATAATGAGCCTCCTGGATGCCCAGACTGAGCTTTGTACACTTGTTCTAGTATTCCTCTCCTAACAACTTTAGCCATTTTTTCTAATTCTTCTACACTTTCTAATTTCAAAAAATATCACCTCACCTTTTCAAATTTAATATAACACATATAATATTTTTTTACTACAAAAATCAAAAAATTTACAAAAGAAAAAATAGCATATTTACTATTTTTTCAGTTAGTTATTTAATTATATTATTAAACATAAACGAAATGAACATGTTCCTCCTATATCACCATTTCCCCTGCTAAAACGGAATATATCCGGTTCAACTTCATTACCAGCTCCTCCACGTCTAAAAAAAGAATCTTCAAAACGTATAAAATACGCACTGCTGTTATTCCACCCTTGTGTTTCATATGTTGCATCTCCATGGCAATAATTTTTCTCCATATTATCTCCAAAATATACTGTTGAAAATTCATCGTTTATACCATTTGTATACGTAGTATTAGAATTTTAGAAATCTCCATCTTTTAAATATGTTGACACATATTCATGTGTTCCTCCTGACAAATCGTATATTCCATAGCCATTACCTGTACTACTTTGTCCTTTGTTTTCTATAATATCCCCATTTGCTGTTAAATAACTATCATTTATGTTTACATCTATTTTATGTCCATTTCTACCATATTCGCTATGCGTTAAATAGGCTACCGCCCCCCATTCACTATTTTTTAACATATGACTATTTAGATTACTCGCATACACTTTTGCATTATTATACATATTTCCTATCGTACTGTTTCTCCAAGAACTTAGTCCTGGCTTTACTGCTATTGCTTTATCTGTATTTTCTGATAATAATATATTTCCTGTTTCTT
>CALXEW010000030.1 GCA_944387435.1 uncultured Clostridia bacterium
ATAGCTATGCCTAGCAGAAAAACTCCAAACGGAGAATTCAAAGATATAGCTCATCCAATCAATGCTGAAACTAGAGAGAAAATTCAAAAAGCTATCTTAGAAGCTTATGAAGCTCCAGAACAAACAGAAGAATCAGCAGAATAATAAAAAAGATAAGAAGCACCTTTAATGGTGCTTTTTGTGTGCTTATTTTGCTGTTTTTGGGGACGGGGTCAAAAAACAGCTAGAATAGGAGAATTCAAAACCAATAAAGAAATATTGATAATGAGATAAATAAATGTTACAATTTAAATGTAAAAGAAATTTTACAAAAATTATTGATTAAGAATAAAATAAAAAATAATCAATAAAAGAGAGTAAGACCAAAGTCCTACTCTAAGTCCTTGGATTGAGGTTGTTCTGTGGTGGTACTAACTTCAATCTTTTTTCTTTACTGTGGAAACGTATATATGTGTTGTAGTCTAAAACAGTTAAGGAGCATTTTTATTAGTGATTTTATATCGTATATTGCTGTTTTTTGCTCCTATCTCAAAAAACAGCAATTAAAATACTTGAAAAAATCTTAAAAACAAGGTAAAATAGATAAGTATAAAATAAAATTTTAGGAGAAGAAAAATGTACTTAATAGTAGGACTTGGAAATCCAGAAGAAGATTATAGTAATACAAGACATAATATGGGATTTGATACTGTTAATAAAATAGGTTGGGAATATAACATAGAAATAAATAAGAAAAAGTTTAAAGGTTTATGTGGAACAGGCATGATTGAAGGAGAAAAAGTAATACTTTTAAAACCACAAACTTTTATGAACTTAAGTGGAGAGAGTATAAAAGAAGTAGTTGACTTTTATAAAATAGAAAATTGTGATATAATAGTTATCTATGATGATATGGATATAGATTTAGGAACTATAAAAATAAGAAAGAAGGGAAATCCAGGTTCTCATAATGGAATGAAATCAGTAGTGAAATTTTTAGGAACAGATTTCCCAAGAATAAGAATTGGAATTGGAAAGCCAAATGATAATGATTTCATAAAATATGTAATTGGACCAATACCAGAAGAAGAAAAAGAAATATTAGACAAATCAACGTCTATCGCAAAAAATGCAGTAATTGAAATAATAAAATCAGGCGTAGATAATGCAATGAATAAATTTAATTAAAAGGAAGGTAGAAATGACAGAAATATTTATACGAAAAAACAAAAATAATAAAGAAATAGCTTTAATAGAAAATGGAGTATTAGTAGAATATTATGAAGAAGACGATAAACAAACAAGAAAAGAAGGAAATATTTATATAGGAATAGTAAAAGATGTAATAGAAGGAATGCAGTCTGCTTTTGTAGATATTGGTACAGAAAAAAATAGTTTTATTCATTTAAAAGATGTATTACCAAAAGTGGATGAAACTAAAGAGAAAATAGATACAAGCATTAATATAAAAAATGTATTAAGGCCAAATCAAAAAATATTAGTTCAAGTAAAAAAAGATAGTAATGAAAAAAAAGGAGCAAGAGTCTCTACACATATAAATTTACCTAGTAAATATATTGTTTTAATGCCAAATACAGATATTGTAACAATATCTCAAAAAATAGAAGATAAAAAAGAACAAGAAAGATTAATAAAGCTAGTAAGAGAAAATATAAGTAAAAATAATGGAGCGATAATTAGAACATCAGCAGAGGGAAAAGAAAAAGAAATAGTAGAGGATATTAAAAGAATTGAAGCTAAATGGAATAAAATAATAAATATAAGTATAAATCCTGACAATAACGAGCCAAGGTTGTTATATAAAAGCGAAGATATTTTAGAAAAAATATTAATAGATTTAGTAGAAAATAAGATTACTAAAATTGTAGTGAATGATAAAAAAGAAAAAGAAACAATTCAAAAAATGATTGAAGAAATTCCAGAATATAAAACTGTAAAAATAGAATTAAAAGAAAAAGAAAACTTTTTTGAAATGTATGATATAGAAAAACAAATATTAAAATCAAAGAATAGAAAAGTTTGGCTTAAATGTGGAGGTTTTATAACAATAGATAAAACGGAAGCGTTAACAGCAATAGATGTAAATACGGGAAAATATACAGGAGACAAAAAGGTAGAGCAAACAATATTTAAAGTAAATAAAGAGGCTACAATAGAAATTGCAAAACAAATAAGATTAAGAGATACAGGAGGAATAATTATTGTTGACTATATTGATATGACTAATCAAGAAGATAAAAACAAAATAGTAAAAATATTAAAAGAAGAATTAAAAAAAGATAGGACAAAAACACAAGTAGAAGGATTTACTAAATTGGATTTAATGGAGTTAACAAGGAAACATATATGTAGTCATAAAGAATAAGACAAATAAGGATGACCTTATTTGTCTTAAATAAAAAGGAGAAAGAAATGAACGTAGGATTTATATCACTTGGATGTAGCAAGAATTTAATAGATACAGAAATATTAATTGGAAAATTTAGAAATCATAATTATAAAATCGTAAATAATGAAGAAAAAGCAGATATATTAGTTATTAATACATGTGGATTTATTGACTCGGCAAAAGAAGAGGCAATAAATACAATTTTGGAAATGGCAGAGTATAAAGAAAAAAGATGTCAGTATTTAATTGTTATGGGATGCTTAGTCCAAAGATATTACGATGAACTAGTTAAGTTACTTCCAGAAGTAGATTTATGGATAAAACTTGATGAGTATGACATTTTATGGAATAAAATAGATGATTTAGTAAAAAGAGATATTGTTGAAAAATCTAAGACCAAGAAAATAACTAAAATATCTGAAATTCCACCAATGCCTATGTTTGTACAAGAAGAGTTTATTGATAGAGTAGTAACAACAGGTGAAAATTTTGCTTATTTAAAAATAGGAGAAGGATGCAGTAATAGATGTACATATTGTGCAATTCCATATATAAGAGGACCTTTTGTTAGTAGGAAAAAGGAAGATATAATAGAAGAGGCAAAAAGGTTAGCAAAAAATGGAATAAAAGAATTAATCATAATTGCACAAGATACCACAAAATATGGAATTGATATATATGGAGAAAGTAAGCTTGCTAGTTTGTTAAATGACATAAGTAAAATTGATGGTATTAAGTGGATTAGATTTTTATATAGTTATCCAGAAGGAATTACAGATGAATTAATAGATGTAGTTGCAACAAATCCTAAAATTGCTAAATATTTTGATATACCACTTCAACATATATCAGATAATGTTTTAAAAAGGATGAACAGAAAAACGAGTAAAAAACAAATAAACGGATTGATTTCTAAGATAAGAAATAAAATACCAGAAGTAACTTTAAGAACAAGTCTAATTGTGGGATTTCCAGGTGAGACAAAAGAAGAATTTAATGAATTATTAGAATTTGTAAAAGATGCTAAATTTGACAAATTAGGAGTATTTAAATATTCTAAGGAGGATGGAACCCCAGCAGCAAAACTTCTTGAACAAATACATGGTAATACTAAAACTTCAAGATATAATAAGATAATGGAAGAACAACAAAAAATATCAAAAGAAAATTTAGAGAAAAAAATAGGAAAAAAATATGAAGTTTTAATAGAAAATATATCTTTTGATGGTAAGTATTATATTGGAAGAACAATTGAAAATGTTCCTGATATAGATGGTCTAGTATATATTAAGAATAATGATAAATTAAAAGAAAAAGACTTGATTAATAAATTCATAAATTGTAAAATTGTAGATGTAAATAGTTATGATTTAATTGGTGAAATCATTTAGGAGATGGTTATATGAGAATTATTTTAGATGATGGAAGAATGCTAGAAGTTATAGTTAGAAAAGAGGAAGACTTGTACGGGTATTATATAGGAGATACAAGAATAGGTGTATTAGATAGAGATGTAATGGAAGATAATATATTAATGTTAGAAAATACATTAGATAATGAAATTTCTGCTCAAATTAAAGATGCAATTAATAGACTAACAAGAGAAGATATTGAAAAAGAAAGCGAAATAACAAGAAATATTGAAACTTATATGAGGGAGTTAGGAGACAGAGACACAAAAATAAGAGATATAAGAAGAATTGCACTTGATGAAGATAAGGAAGAGGAAGAAGACGGTAAGTTAGAGCAAGAAAATGAAGAAATAGTTGATGACGAAGAAGCATTGGATAAAAAGGATAAATCTATTACTACTAAAGATGTAAATATTAAACAAACTGTAGAACTAGACGAAAGAGCAAATGATATGCATAGCGTAAGAAAATGGTTAGGAGGAAGAATTCCAGAAGATGCTAAAGAATTAGGTGTAGTAGAGTCAGACCAAATGAGAACAATGAGAGATGAAAATGGAGAAAGAATGAAAAATAGTACAACAAGATATTCTTTAGTTATAATAAATAGCAAAGGAGAGGTTGAGCCATTAGCAAAATATATACCAGAGTTGGAACAAAGAGATAGTTCAGGGAATAATCCAACAGAAGAAAAATACCAAGTAAGAGATGATGGAACAGTAAAGCATGATAGTGTTTTAAGTGAGTATTCTATAGGAGATAAAGTAATTCAAATAGATAATAATGAATATGGAAGAGTTGAAGTAAATATAGGAGAAGAAGCAAGGGATTCTACAGAAACTATGGGAGTACAACTTAGAGATTCTAATACAACATTTGTACCAGATACAAGTACAAGAAGTGTAATTGGTGAATATGAACAAGAGGGAGAAGATACTGTTGAAGAAAATTTAGAAGAAGTAAAAAGACATCCAAATCCAGATAGTAGAAAATTGTATGAGAAAGATATTGATGGAGATTTAGATACAAAGTCACATCTACATGTAGGTGACAAAATTCATCTAGCAGATGGAACAGAAATGACTTTTGACCAACTTGCGATAAGATGGGGATTTTATAGAGGAGATGGAACTCCAGATTCTGAATATGCAAAGGAAAAATATGTAGAAAAACAAAATCAAGATTTAGATAAAGAACCAAAAGATATAGTAGAAGAATTAGATGAAGAATTTGAAGACCCAAGAATTCAAAATCAAAGAGAATAATAAATAAAGGAGCTATAAGCTCCTTTTATTGTGGCTCTACATGTACTACTGTTTTATAAATATTATCTAATTTAGTAACAGACTTTTCTAATTCGTCAGCTAAAGAGTGACTTTCAAATGTTGTCATATTTCCATCTAATCCAATAGTAATAAAAACTAAATATCTATCTCCAACAGGAGTTGAGACAATATCTTTTACATCTTGTATTTCTTTATAACTGTGCGCTATTTCTAAAATTAAATCTTTTGTCTTGCTATCTATACTAATGTCCATTAAAACATTATAACTTTCTATAAAGATTGTAATTCCTGTATAACATATCCATAATGAGATACCAATACCTACAACACCATCAAACCAATAAATATCAAAAAGAGTAAGTACTACAGAAATTAGAGTAAAAGTTGTAATAACACAGTCATTTCTATGGTCTTTCATATTTGCTTCAAGTAGGATACTTGGATGTTTTTTATTTATAGAACGTGTATATAAATATAGGCATAACTTTGTTATTATTGTGATTATACAAACTAATATCAAGAACCAAGAAAAAGAAAGCTGCTCTCCTGATACCAAGCTTGAAACAGAGTCAAATAGTAATTTGGCAGCAACTAATATCATAGCAATACTGATAAATAAAGAAAAAATATATTCAGCTTTACCATGGCCTAAGTTATGGTCTTCATCGTTTGGAGCACTAGCAATTCTATTTCCAATAAAAGTCATAAGAGATGCAAATATATCTCCAGCACTATTAAAGCTGTCTGCTATCATTGCTTGACTTTTACATAGGAAACCTATACTTGCTTTTATAATTAATAAAAATATATTTCCGAGCCATACCTAAAATTCCTGCTCTTTTTGTTACAACAAATTTTTCTTCTTGATTATCCATAATTCTTTCTCCCAAAATATTAATTATAATTATAATATTATTCTTATAATTCAATAAAAAGAATATAAAAATAAAACAGTATTATTATAACATACGAAATTTATAAAATCTAGATAAATATCAGGGAAAATATTATAGTAAATATTTGCAAAAAAATATAATAAATGTTATAATTGAAAAGTACAAAAGGAAAAAATGAAGAGGTGGAAAAATGACAGCAATATTGGCAGTAATATATATATTAATATTTGTTATATTTGCATTAGTAGCTTATGCTGTGTTACAGATAAAATTATTTGGAATGAAAGTAAAAGATTTCTGGTCTTTTATTGAAGCAAACCAAATGCTTGATAAGTTATATAAATTTGCAAAACAATACGAAAATATGTCTCCACAAGAACAAATAATTTATTTATCAGAAGCAGATAAAATATTTAAAGCTTTTGATAATGTTCCAAATGAGTTATGGGAAGAAGAATATGATAAATATAAGGAAGTTTTAAGTAAATATAAAGATATAAAAATGCTTAGATGGGCAGATACATCAAAACAAAAAAATTAAAGATGGATTTTTATCCATCTTATTTTTATATTTTTATAATAACTAAACTTAGGAAAACATATGCATATCTGAAAGCTTTTTTCATAAATAGTCTTGATTTTAGAATTTCAAATGTTTCTGACATTGCGCAGTACTTATCAACAAAAGTTAATATAAAACCTTCTAATGATTTAGGAGGTGTTGTTGTAACTGGCCACATATGCTTTATAATCATATCTTTTTCTTTTTCATTTAAATCAAATAGTTTACAAGCGTTTTCACAAGCAGTTTTACCATGTGTAAATGCATGAAGACCTTTTCTATCTGGTTGTCTTTTTCTCCAATCATATAAAAATAAGTCATGAAGCATAGCAGCACGAGCTCCCGATTTATAATCTAAATTATATTTTTTACAGATTAAATAACAGTAATATGCAGCTGTATAACAATGGTCAAAACATGTTGTTTCATAATGTTGTCTGAAGTTTTTCATTTGCAAAACTGTTTCATTTGTAATTAGTGGTTTAATGATTTCCTGAAACTCTTTATCATTTTCTATTAATTTTTTTAAATATTGTTTCATAAAATTCCCCTTTTAATTATAAATTTATAATTTCATAATCAAAATCTAATTCTTTTAAAAACTTAAATATATCATTTGTATTAATTAACATTGTAGCTGTATTATCATTGGGATGGAATGCAATTAATTTTTCATTTAAAAGTTCTTTATCAATATAAGTTTTTATATCATGCTCTTTATTATTTATTAATCCAAATATGGAAACCATACCAGGAGTTATATTCATCTTTTCTTTTAAATTATTTTCACTTGCAAAATGTAATCTATCTTGGATTAAGTTACTTACTTTTTTTATGTCTAATCTTTTAGTGTCTTTAATAATAAATAGATAAAAATTTTTATCATTTTTTCCAGCTAAAAATAAATTTTTTGCTTTACTACATTTTATATCTTTTACATAAAAATCAGCTTCTTCTGATGTATATACAGCAGGATGATAAATTATATCAAATTTTATATTTAATTTGTTCAAAATTTCTATTACTTTGTTCATATTATCCTCTAATAATAATTATATCATATAATAGAAAATAAGTGCAACAAATTGGTAAAAATTAATAAAATATTAATTAATAATATTTTTTATAATAACAATAAAAAAGAATATAATAATAAAAAAGTGATTAATAAAAAATTAAGAATTATAGAAGACTTGAAAAACTAACGGAAATAGGTAATAGAACAAAAAAATAATAAAAATTATGGGAAAATATTGCAATAATTTGTAATAGATAGTATAATAGAAAAGGTAGCATAATAATATTAACAAGAATATTATTAAAAAAGAGAGGTAGAAAAATGGATTATTTATATATACTAAGAGAAGCTTTAGTATGGGTAATAACAATATTTTGGTTATACAATATTTTAGTAAGTTTATGTTCTTTAGTAAAAATAAAAGACAAACCATTAAAAGTAAAAAAAGACCATAGATTTATGGCCATAATACCAGCTCATAATGAAGAAGCCGTAGTAAAAAACTTAATAGATAGTCTTAAAGCACAAAATTATAATAAAGATTTATATGATATTTATGTAATAGCAGATAACTGTACAGATAATACAGCACAAATTGCAAGAGATGCAGGAGCAATTGTATATGAAAGATTTAATGCTAGTAAAAAAACAAAAGGTTATGCATTAGATTGGTTCTTACAACAGAAAATAAAAGAAGATGCTCCATATGATGCATTCTTTGTATTTGATGCAGATAATATAGTAGATCCTAATTTTATAAAAAATATGAATAAACATCTTTGCCAAGGTGAAGATGTAGTACAAGGTTACAGAGATATTAAAAACCCAACAGATAGTTGGATTACAGCAGGATATGCATTATTCTATTGGACAATGCACAGATTTTATCATTTAGCAAGATACAATATAGGATTATCACCATTATTAAATGGAACAGGATTTATGGTAAGATTTGATGTTATAAAACCACAAGGATGGGATACGGTAACATTAACAGAAGATATTGAATTTTCATTAAAAAGAATAATAAAAGGTAAAAAATTAGGTTGGGCAACAGATGCAATAGTTTATGATGAACAACCAGTTGGATTTAAACAAAGTTGGTCTCAAAGAAGTAGATGGACAGTAGGTCATATGCAATGTATAAAGGAATATACAAAAGATTTAATGATATCTGCTAAAGAAAACAAAACAATGATGAACTTTGATGGCCTATTATATATTGTAGGAAGTATACCAATGTTTATTATAACAATAGTATTATTGTTTACAAATTTCTTGATGTATGCAGGAGATGGAATGACACAAGCAGAACTTATAGAAAATATTTTAAGATATTTAGTGCCAACATTCTTGCTACCAATAGGAACAGCTGCTATAGCAATGTTCTTAGATAAAAGACCTATCAAACCAATGCTTAAAGGATTAGCATGTTACCCATTATTTATGGGTTCATGGCTTTTAATAAACTTCAAATGTTTATTCAAGAGAGAGACAACATGGGAGAAGATAAACCATGTAAGAGATATAAAAATTGCAGAAGCAGGATTACAAGAAGAAAGAAATTAATTTTAATTAAAACGAAGACAAAGAATTGGAAAATTTACTAAAAAATTTCCAATTCTTTGTTTTTGTGTTATAATAAATATGAAAATTTTCAAGGAGAAAGATTTATGAAATGTTATTTAATGAATAAAAATAAAGAGGTAGCATTGATAGAAGAAGTATGAAAGATGCTGCTAAAAAAATAAATAATGATACATTATTAATAAAAGAAAATATCTCAAAAATGTTAAAAGAGCTAAAAAATGAAGGATAATCACAAAAAAATTAGTAAAATACTTGCATTTATACCAAAAATTGGGTATAATAATATAGGTAACTTAAAAGTTTAGTAGAAGAGTGGGAACAAATCCCACTCTTGATTAGTATAAAAGGGAGTGTGATACTTTGTCAAAAGTAGAAGAAAAAGTAGAAAGCTTAGTTAAGAAAAAGGTAGAAGATTTAGGCTATGAACTTTATGACGTAGAATACGTAAAAGAAGGAAAAGATTATTACTTAAATATTTATATAGATAGCCCAAAAGGGATAGACTTAAATGACTGTGAAAAAGTAAATAATGAAATAAATCCAATGATTGATTCTGCAGATTGTATAAAAGATAGTTACTTTTTAGTAGTATCTTCACCAGGTGTTGAAAGAGTATTAAGAAAAGATAAACATTTAGAAGGTAATATAGGAACTGAAGTAAATGTAAAACTATTTAAAAAAGATGATTTAGGAAAAAAAGAACATAGAGGAGTTTTGAAAAGCTTTGATAAAGATAAAATCATTGTAGAAGTAGAAGAAAAAGAAATAGAGATAGATAGAAAAAATATAGCACAAATAAAAACTGTTTATAATTGGTAAGGAGGAATAGAAAATGAAAGAACCAGCTATAGATAATAAAGAGTTAATCTTAGCATTAGAAGAATTGGAAAAAGAAAAAGGAATGAATAAGGACTATATACTAGAGGCAATAGAAACAGCATTAGTTACAGCATATAAAAGAAATTTTGATTCTTTAGAAAATGTGAAGGTAGTAATGGATAGACAAACAGGGGCAACACATGTATATTCAGTAAAACAAGTAGTAGAAAAAGTAGAAAACCCAGAGTTGGAAATAAGTGTAGAAGATGCACAAAAAATAAATCCTGATTTGAATGAAGGAGATACTTTAGATACAGAAATAGTGCCAAGAAACTTTGGTAGAATAGCAGCACAAACTGCAAAACAAGTAATAATACAAAAATTGAGAGAAGCAGAAAGAGAAATTGTTTATAATGAATTTAATGATAGAAAAGGTGAAATAGTATCAGGGATTATTCAAAAAGCAGATAAAAATATAGTTGTTATGGATTTAGGAAAACTAGAAGGTGTAATGCCAACTAAAGAACAAATACCAACAGAAAACTATAGAGTAAATGATAAAATAAAAGGATATGTACTAGATGTTGAAAAAGGACAAAAAGGAGCTCCACAAGTAATAGTATCAAGAAGTCATCCTGACTTTGTAAGAAAATTATTAGAATTTGAAATACCAGAAATATATGAAGGGGTAATAGAAATAAAAAGTGTTTCAAGAGATCCAGGTTATAGGAGTAAAGTTGCGGTGTATTCTCCAGACCCAAATATAGATCCAGTAGGTTCTTGTGTTGGACAAAAGGGTGTTAGAATACAAAATGTTATAAATGAATTAAGTGGAGAGAAAATAGATGTAATAGAATGGAATGAGGATCCATCAATATATATTGCGGCAAGCTTGCTTCCAGCACAGGTATTAGCAGTAGATGTAAAACCGGAAGAAAATTTTGCACAAGTAATTGTTCCAGATAATCAATTATCTTTAGCAATAGGAAAATCAGGACAAAATGCAAGGCTAGCTGCCAAATTAACAAATTGGAAAATAGATATAAAATCAGAAACACAATTTAGAAATATGCTTATGGAAAATCAAGAAAATACAGAAAAAGAGGAAAGTAAAGAAGATAAAGCAGAATAAAATGTAAAACTGGACATAAAATAAGAAAGGGGAAAAATATGAGACAACCACCAGAAAGAACATGTATGGGGTGTAACGTAAAAAAGCCCAAAAAAGAATTTATAAGAATTGTTAAAAACAAAGATAATGAAATAGATATAGATAAAACAGGTAAAATGCCAGGTAGAGGAGCATATATTTGTGACAATGTAGAATGTTTAGAAAAGTTAATAAAGTCAAAAAGATTAGAAAAGGTATTTGGAATAAAAATATCTGATGAAATTTATGAAAAATTAAGAGGTGTAATACTTGATAAATAATAAAATATTAGGATTAATTGGATTGGCTGCAAGAGCAAGAAAGGTTTGCTTTGGTGCTGATAGTGTAGAAGAAAAAACAGGAAAAGGAAAAGTTAAATTGCTTGTTGTAGCAGAAGATGCATCTGAAAGAACGAAAGATAAGTTTAAAAAGTTAGCTGAAAAACAAAGTATACCAATAATAACTATTGGAAGTATAGAAGTTTTGAGCAAAGCGATTGGTAAAACAAATAAAGCAATCTTAGGAATAGAAGATATAAATTTATCTAATGAAATTCAAAGAATAAATAATGGGGGTGAAGTTATTGGGTAAGATAAAAATATATGAAATAGCAAAAAAGCTTAACTTAACCAGTAAGGAAGTATTAGATGTAGCACAAGAATTGAATATTGATGTAAAAAGCCACTTGAGTGGAATAGAGGAAGAAGAAGCAAAAAAAATAGAAGAAGTTTTAAGTGGGAACAAGTCAAAAAAACAAGCAAGTAATAAAGGAAAAGCTGAAAGTAAGAAAGAAGAAAAAGCGCCTGTTATTATTAGAAGAGAAGTAATTATTTCAGAAGAAGACGAACAAGCAAAGAAAAAAGAAATGGAAAAAAAGCAAGCAAGGAAAAATAATATTGGTTTTGTCGAAAGAAGGCAAAACAAAGATTATAATATTGTTTATAGAAATAAACCAAGTAAACCAATGACTGTAAGTGAATTATTTGGTCTTAATAAAGAGGAACCTAAAAAAGAGGAACCTAAGCAAGAAAAAGAAATTGTTCAAGAAAAGAAAGAGACAAAAAAGGAAGAGGTAAAAGTACAAGAACCAATAAAAGTAGAAGAGAAAAAGCAAGTAAAAGAAAAATTTGTAAATAATCAAGTTAACAAAGAAGTAAGAGATAATAAACAAAATAGAAATAATAATCAAAACGGAAATAATTATCATAAAAATAATAGAAATGATAATCATTTTAATAATAATGGAAATAATAATAGATATAATAACAACAATAGAAACAATAATGGAAATGGCGGAAGATTTTCTAAAAAACCATTGGATGCAAGAGGAATAGAAAAGAATATTAAAAATATTATGTCTCAAGAGGTTACAGAAAAAGAACAAGTAAGAGAATATAATAAGGGAATAGATAAGCAAAAAAGTAATAACCGTTTTGAAGAAAATAATAAAAAGAAAAATAAGACAAAAAGAAATAGTAATCGTGTTGATTTTGACGAGGAAAAATTAAAGTCATTAAAGCAAACAAGTAGGTTGTCAAATATGTTCGATGAACAAGATGGAGGAATGCTTGATTATTATGACTTGACAACTGAACGCGGAAGAAGAGGAAAGAAGAGAAAAAATCAAAATCAAGAAGAAAGGAATAAACAAAAAATATTTAAGCTAACAGAAATAGAAATACCCGAAAGTATTACTGTAAAAGATTTTGCAGCAGAGATGAAAAAAACAACAGCAGATGTAATTAAAAAACTATTAGGTTATGGAATAATGGCAACAATAAATCAAGAAATAGATTTTGATACAGCTTATTTAATAGCACAAGAATTTGGAATTACAGCAAAGAAAAAAGAAGTTGTAACAGATGAAGATATCTTATTTGATGAATCAGAAGATAGAGAAGAAGATTTAGTTACAAGACCACCAGTTATTGTTGTTATGGGACACGTAGACCATGGAAAGACTTCGCTTCTAGATACAATAAGAAAAACAAATGTTATCGAGGGAGAAGCAGGAGGAATTACTCAAGCGATTGGTGCTTATAAGGTAAAAGTAAATGGAAGAGAAATTACATTCTTAGATACACCAGGTCATGAAGCTTTTACTGCAATGAGAGCAAGAGGTGCTCAAATCACAGATATAGCAATATTAGTTGTTGCTGCAAATGATGGTGTAATGCCACAAACAATTGAGGCTATAAACCATGCTAAATCAGCTGGAATTCCAATAATAGTTGCAATAAATAAAATAGATTTACCAGATGCAAACCCAGACAAAGTAAAACAAGAATTAATGGCTTATGACTTAGTACCAGAAGAATGGGGAGGCGATACTATCTTTGTTCCAATTTCAGCTAAAAATGGTACAAATATAGAACAATTATTAGAAATGGTATTATTAGAAGCCGATATATTAGAGTTAAAAGCAAATCCTAAAAAGCAAGCCAAAGGGGCTGTAGTAGAAGCTAAACTAGATAAATCAAGAGGTGCAATTGCAACAGTATTAGTACAAAGAGGAACATTAGATGTAGGTGATACTATTGTTGTTGGTTCTTCTATTGGTAGAATAAGAGCAATGAAAGATGATAAAGGAAAATCTGTAAAATCAGCAGGTCCATCTACACCAGTAGAAATAATGGGATTAACAGAAGTTCCAGAAGCAGGAGATACTTTCTATGAAGTTAAGAATGAAAAAGTTGCAAAACACTTAATAGAAAGAAGAAAACGTCAAGCAAGAGAACAAGCAATAAATCAAGCGACAAAAGTAACATTAGATAATTTATTTAGCCAAATGGAAGAAGGAAAACTAAAAGTATTAAACTTAATTGTTAAAGCAGATGTTCAAGGGTCTGTAGAAGCAGTTAAACAATCTTTAGAAAAACTTCAAAATGAGGAAGTTAAAGTAAAAGTGATTCATGCAGCAGTTGGAGCAGTAAATCAATCAGATGTTACGCTTGCTAAAGTTTCAAATGCTATTATAATTGCATTTAATGTAAGACCTGATAATGTGGCTAAAGAAGAAGCTAAGAAAGATGAAGTAGAAATTAAACAATATTCAGTAATTTATCAAGCAATAGAAGACGTAGAAATGGCTATGAAAGGTATGCTAGAACCTAAATACGAAGAAAAAGTAATAGGAAATGCAGAAGTTAGACAAACATTTAGAATATCAAATGTTGGAACTATTGCAGGAGCATATGTTATTTCTGGAAAAGTCGAAAGAAATGCAGGAGTAAGAGTAATTCGTGATAATGTTGTTATCCATGACGGTCGCTTAGCAACACTTAAGAGATTTAAAGATGATGTCAAAGAAGTAGGTAAAGGATTTGAATGTGGAATACAAATTGAAAATTACAACGATGTTAAAGAAGGAGACGTCATTGAAGTATATGTAATGGAAGAAATTAAGAGATAAAAAATAATATCATAAGAAATTAAAAATCCTTTTTTCTCTAAAATCTATTTAAAAACACAGAGAAAAAAGGATACTCTTTCTATAAAGGAGGGATAAAAATGCCAGAGAGTAAAAGTAGATTAGAAAGAATTAATGAAGAATATAAAAAAGAACTTAGTCAAATTATAAATTACGAATTAAAAAATCCAAATGCGACAGGAATGATTAGTGTAACTAAGGTAAAAGTTACGAATGACTTAAAATTTGCAAAAGTAGCAGTAAGTATTCTAAATGCAAAAGATGTAAAAGAAACATTAGCAGCTCTAAAAAAATCAGCAGGATTTATACGTAGTGAGCTTGCAAGAAGAGTGAATCTTAGAAATACTCCAGAAATTATTTTTGAACTAGACGATTCTATGGAATATGGAGAAAGAATTGATAGTATATTAAAAGAAATAATGCCAAAAAAGGAAGAGGAGAATAAATAATGACATTAGATGAAATTTTAGAAGAAATAAAAAAAGCAAATACAATAGTTTTATTGACTCATGAAACACCAGATGGAGATGCTATAGGAAGTAGTCTAGGGCTAAAGTTTGCATTAGAGAAATTAGGGAAAAATGCAGATTTAATAATGACATCTTATGCAAAAGCTTTTGAATTTTTACCAGGAATAAATGAAATAAAAACTGAAAGTGATATTAAAGAATATGATTTAGCAATAAGTTTGGATTGTGCTACTTTTAAAAGATTAGATAATAGAGAATATTTTGAAAATGCCAAAAAAACAATTGTAATAGACCATCATGGAAGTAATAATATGTATGGAGATATAAATTATGTAAATCCAGTAGCTCCAGCATGTTCAGAAATTTTACTTTCAATTCTTTCATATTATGAAATAGAGGTTGATGTAAAAATAGGAACATGTCTAATGACAGGAATTATAACAGATACAGGAGGATTACAATATCCAGCAACAACAGCAGACACTTTTGAATATGCAGCAGAGTTATTAAGAAAAGGTGTTGATATAGCTGATATTTGTAAAAGAACTCTTCAGACTAAAACAAAGGCTAATTTTGAATTACAAAAAAGAGTAATGGATAGGATGGAGCTTTTAGAAGATAGTAAAGTTGCATTTTCTTACATTAATCAAAAGGATTTAGATGAAGTAAAAGCAGAAGAAGGAGACCATGAAGGTTTAGTAAATATAGGAAGAAGTATTGAAGGGGTTGAAGTTTCTATATTTATTAGGCAAAAAGATAATGAAAATTCTTATAAAGTTTCTTTACGTTCAGGAAGCTATGTTAATGTTTCAGATATATGTTTAATGTTTGGAGGTGGAGGACACCCAAGAGCGGCAGGAGCATTAGTTCAAGGAAATGTAGAACAAGTTAAGGAAAAACTTTTAAAAGAAGTAAGAAAATATTTAAAATAATTTCGAATTGGGGATGTTTCCTTTTGGACATTTTGACCAATAATGGATGTATCTATTGTATCAGTAAAAAAGAGTAAAGATTTTTCGCAATAAAAATGTATAAAAATGAACAAAAAACATCGTAAATTTGATAAAATG
>CALXEW010000031.1 GCA_944387435.1 uncultured Clostridia bacterium
TCTAATATGTTTCTATATGTATATAATTTTCTATCTGTAACTTTTTCAAAATAATGTGTTGCATTATCAAAAAATTTATCAAATTTTCCTTCTAATGTTTTTTCTTTTCTATGGTCGAAAGTATATTCATTTCTTTCTTCTACTGGTATACATTCTGTTATTCTTTCTACATACCTTTTTCCTCTAAAGTCTTTTGTTAAGTGTATATCAAAGTTTAGTACTTGTACAACCTGTTCTTCGGCTGTTTTTTCATTATTAAATTGTCCAATTCTAAGCATTGAGTTTCTAAGTGCTGTTACTAAGTTTGGAAATGTTTTTGCGTGGTGAGTAAATAATGTAAATTTAGATGCAACTTGGGCAGCTTGTATCATCCATGCTGCAACGTGGTCAGTCGCAACCTCACCGATGATGTTAACAGAACCATCTGTTTTCTTTTGAACGTCCAAACCTTCCTGTCCAGAAATTGTTTCTGTTTCTCTAAAAGTCAAAATGTTTCTTGTTGGATAAATTTTTCTTAAGTGAAGCTCGAATGCAGTCTCCTGAACACGGATGTTCATTGTTTCATAGATATTTTCTATCATACCCATAAGCATTGTTGTTTTACCACAACCTTGCTCACCAGTAATTGATATAATCCTTGCTCCTTTTACTAAATATTTTAATAATTCTATTGATTCGTCACTTCCTGGTTCTCCCTTAAACCATTGTTCCAAAGTTGAACGTTTAACGTCAAACTTTCTTACGAAGAATGCCCATGTCTCAGACATTGATGGTCTTACAACAACGACACGAGAACCATCTTTCATTTCATTGATTTTATAACCATTTGTATCTGACAACTGTCCTGGGTTATTATATTTATAAATATTTTGACAAACTCTTTTTAGTTCTGCTTCTGTTCCAAATGAAAGGAATGCTAAACGTATTGATTTACCTTGGAAGAATATCCATATACTATCACAAGCTCTTGGAACTTTATGTTCTGCAACTTGATTCAAGTAATCTCCACCATCTGTTTGTGCAACTTGGCTTAAGAAACTTTCTGGAAGTCCTGATACACCACCAGAAACACCATCTATATTCATGTCTCTTATTTCATCAATACTACTATATCCTTTATAATGTTGATAAATCCTTTGTACTACTACATTTAATTTGTCTGAAAAAGATAAAACTAAATTTTCTTTTTCAAATATATCTTCGATTTCATTTGTTGTTATCACGTAAGAAGGCTTTGTTTCTCCTTCCACATATTTTAATTCTGCTAAATTGTATTTTTTAATCAATTCTGTTAAAGCCTCGTAAGCAAACTCCTTTTTATACACATAAATTAGAATATCAAACTTATCTTGTGGTGTAAGTAGAGACGGAATATCAAAAGGTATTGCCTTTGATATATTAGTTTCTGTTACTCCATATTCTTTTTCTAATATATCATATATTAATTCTTTTACATACCTTTTATCATTGACATCACCATATGTACAACCTTTTAATGCTTTCTTTAACTCATATTTCTTATTTTTTCTTCTTTTTAATTCTTCTTCTGAAAGTCCTATGTCATATAAGTTTATTTTTGTAATTTCGTCTAACCTTCTCTTAACAAATTCTGTCATCACTTCTATGGTATACGTCTTATCGTCCACATTTAATGTTGTTTCTACTTCTGCTGTCTTCTTCTTTTTTACTACATAATAAATAGTATATCCAGCAATAAGCAAAACAACTATTATAAGAACAATATTGGTTATTGTCATGGTTTTTCCACCCTCCTTACATCTTCATAGCTAAGTCTTGTATCCTATACATTATATTATCTGCCGTTCTTTTTACTTCTGTTAAAAAGAAACTATTTCTGTCATCTTCGTCTACTTTTCTAAGTCTTAAAAATAAATCTGGTAATTTTGCTTCTTCACAAGCTTCAAAAAACAATGTATTATATGGTATTGTTGAAACCTTATTTTTTTCTCCCATATATCTTGTTATATTTTTTACTGTATATTTTGAATATTTATCATATCTTCCTATTAATATAAGTGTCTTCTTTGAATTTAAAATAGGAACTTCTTCTCTTATCTTCATAAAATTATTTATACTTGATAATCTTTGGCTCAATGTTGCCATAACTAAATTTGAAGATTCAATTATTTTATTTTTTAATTCTTCTCCTAGTTCATAATCTAAATCAACGAAAACCAAGTCATAATATTGATTTGCAAGATTAATTATGTCAGGATAACTTAACTTTATTTCGTCATACTCTATTTTTTCACCTTTAAAACTTGTTAATATTTCTAATCTATCTTTAAATATGATTTTTGTATAATTTGTTATTTGCTGTGGTGAAATCCTATTGCTCCTCATCATTGTCTCTAATCCTATTATCCCATCTTCTATTGCAATATTTGTATTAGGGCCAAATAATCCTAGGTTTTTCTTTTTCTTTCTTTCTTCCCAGAAACAACGGTCTAACGTTGTATCTTTATGTCCTGTTGAAACAACTAGAATTTTATAATTATGTTCTATCGCCATATGCGTACTAATTGCCGCTATTGCTAAAGTTTTTCCAGTTTCATCTTTTCCATTATTCCAAAATGTTACTATTGACATTTTTACGCTCCTTTTTCTATTGTTTTTATAACTCTTCTAACTTTGCTTTCGCTAGAATCCCCTAATATTTCCTCAGCCAAATACGCTAGCCCATCTTTATATTGTACACTTAATTTTCTAAATTTTACTTTTGCAACTCTTTGGTTTTCATATATAGCATTTAAATCTCCATTTTCTATTGGGAAATACACTCTATAATCATTCCATATAACTTTATATCCTAAAGAAAGGAAATTTAAGTAATCATCTTCTTCTTTAAGCATTTCTTTTGAGAAGAGAACCTTTGTTAATGTTACTGCATTTCTTACTCCTGTTAATGCTTCTAATCCTTTTTTTAATGAATATACATCAAATGATGTAACAAAGTAATTTTTGTCTGCTTCCTCCAAAAAGAATCCTTGGAATCCATCACTGCTATCAGTATCAACAAATACCATGTCATATTCCGAATCTAGACCTTCTGAGATTCCTAAATATTTTTTTATATCTTCCTCATTTTTAAACCCTACCGCTATATCTATATCTTCATATTCAGTAACATACATTAATGTAGGGCTTATAACAGGTACGATATACCTAGCTTTTTGGCTTACAGTTGCGTCTATTATTAGTATCCTATTTCCTAACATAGTTAATATTTTAGCTATATATATAATTAAATCAGTTTTATCATATCCCCCTATAAACCCTATCCTTTTCATAAAGTTTTATTCTCTCCTTTTTCTTCATTTTATTGTGTTGTTGTAGTCGTTGTTGCTCCTGATAAAGAATCCAAATAGTCTTGTCTTGCTTCTTGTGATTTTGTTATACTTTCTTCCATGTTTGTTTCTAAGTTTGTTTGAGCTTGATCTCCTTGGCTGTCTATCTCACTGTTTATATAATTATTTCTTATATTTGTACTGTCTACTGCATTATATCTTTGAATTATAGCATCCATTGCGCTTTGTAATATATTTGGATCTCTTTGTAATAATTGTGAATTTTCTGCGCTAACAATATATGTTGGTGTTGCAGCATTTTGCATTCCTGGCTCTGTATATTTAGTTGCATATAATTTAGCTCCATTAATACTTGCAGCATCCATTATCGCAGAACTCATATGTAGAATTTCATCTTCTGATAGATTTACCCATATTGTATCTGGTGAATCAACTCCTCCAATCAATGGAATTTCTACTTCCTTCTTAGATACAACTATGAAGTCTTGTCCATTTGGTAGCATTAATCTTATATCGATATAATCTCCTGTTGTTAAATCTATTGGTAATATAACAACATTATATTCTTGTTTTCTAACATCGTCTTGTACAACACTATCTCCTCTGCTAATCAAGTCTGTTGTAATTAATGTATTAGCATTCATATTTACTTTAGCAACTATTGGAACACTATCTAATTCTAAATATTCTGTTTGTCCATTTCTTTCTATATAGAAGTTTCCTGTGTTTTCTTCTTGGTTTACTTCATATCTTGAATTATCAATTGTTATATACATGGTTGCATTACCTTGATTGTCATATTGCGTTGTTATTTGGTTTCCTTCTTTATCTTGTAATGCATAATTATCTATAATACTTAAATCACTTGTTGCATTACTTGGTACTAAAGTTCTATTAACTTGTGTTAGTGTTAACATATCACTAGTAATTACTTGTCCTGACTTTACATCTTGATTTAATACATAAGCATTTACCATATTTGATAAATTTTGTCTTTCTTCTTGAATTCTATTCATTAGTTGCATAACTAAAAACGCTATAATAATACCTGTTATTATTAACATTACTAACATTCCTAATAAAAATGAATTTCTTGCTTTTCTTTGCATTGGATTTGTTGCCATGACAAATTCCTCCCTTAAAATATATTTTTATTGTATTTTCTACAAAATAATCATCTATTTTATTTTAACGCAAACTCACTTTAAAATCAATGGAATTATATAACTGTTACTAAAAGTTAATATTTTTGTAATATTTTTGTAATATTTTTGCTACACCTTCTTCGTTGTTACTTTCTGTAATTTCATTAGCAACTTTCATAACACTATCTGTGCTTTGTTTCATTGCTACTCCTAATCCTGCATTTTCTATCATTTTTTTATCATTTGCGTTATCTCCTATCGCCATTACTTCTTCTTTTTTTATATTTAATTTCTCCATTAAAAATTCTATAGCATTCCACTTGTCAACATTTTCTCTTGAAATTTCTGTATAGTAATAAGCAATTGGAAATTCTTCAGTTCCTTGCTTTATTATCTTCCTTGCCATATGAGATATTTCTAAAATTTCTATATCTTTAACTTCTTTTATTTTTCTAATAATAGAATTAAAAACTGATTTACTTTCGTCACATATTGTAATTTTTAGAAATCTTGCATCATTTTTGTTTTTTATGTATTCATACATATTATTTACTATGTTTATTTTTGTTTTTTTACTTTCTTCTTTTTTTAAGTTTTCTTTATGATAATACAAGACATTATATTTTAATCCTGTAGATAAAATTTCTTGTTCTGTATAAACATTATATGAAATACTATTTTCTTCACATATTTTTATTATTTCTAAAACTTTTTCTTTTGATAATGTTTTTTCGTATATTATTTCTTCTTTTTTCACATCATAAACAATAGCACCATTTCCTGCAATAAAATAGTTTTTACTATCAATTTCTTTTGCAATTGTTTTTATTGAATCAATTGGTCTTCCCGATGCTATTACTACTTTTGCTCCTTGTTCTTCTACTTTTTTTATAACATTTTTTGTGTTTTCTGTTACCATTCCATAACTATTAAGCATAGTTCCATCTAAATCTATTGCAATTAATTTATACATATTTCGACTCCTTTTTCAAATCAAACTTTATTATATAGATAAACTTTAAAAAAAGCAACAATTTTTTTGCAAAAATTTCCTGTTTATTTTTTAGTTTTTTTGAGAATGATAGTATTAGAAAAAGCAATGGTTTTTTCTAGTTGTAATATTACAGGAGGTGAAAAAACAATGGCAAACTCTTCAAACAAAAAATTAGTACCAGAAGCTATGACTGCTTTAGACAAATTCAAATATGAAGTAGCTAGTGAAGTTGGTGTTAACTTAAAAGACGGATATAATGGAGACATTTCAGCTAGAGACGCTGGTAAAATAGGTGGACAAATGGTTAAAAAGATGATAGAACAAGCTGAAAGAAATATGAAATAGTTTTCATAAACTAAATCTAAGGTAGGAAGTTATGTTTTGCTTTTATTATACATAAAGGCAGGATTTGATTTCCTGCCTTTCTATTTTAATTTTTTATTTAATTTGTATCTTCTATTTTTATTTGCGCCTTCTGATATTAAAATATTTTCAGAAATTAATTTTCTTAACGTTACTTTTGACTTTGTATCCTTGATGTTAAATTTTTCTTTTACTATTTTATTAGTTATATATTCATTTTTCTGTAAATACTCTATGATTGCATTTTCCAAATTCTAGCTGTTTATTATTGGTATTTTATCAGCATTTATCGGCGGTTTTTTTCTATTGTAATTCTCATTATACAATATAACCTTAAAATCATTTATATTTGAATAAAATTTTATTTAAAGTAAATTTTTTTCTTTCAAAAAAACACAAAGGACATACCTTTAAGGCATATCCCCTGTGTTTTTTGAAATCACATGAACAATTCTGCATTGTCAGGCATTTCGGTTGCTCTCCAAGCGTCCTTCTTGCTTACAGATGGATGTTCCTTCATGTAGTCATCTGCATCTGCACAGTGAACTAGCCAAGAACACACAATCGCTGAAAGCAAGCATACAGCAATTGATAGAATTATCATAAGCCATTCATTCTCTTGAAAAAACTGCTGTCCTCCAAAGAGACTAATCACCTTAACTCCTAAGAGCGAACCAAGGATTCCACCTCCCAGCCAAAAGAAAAAACCGTGATTTCTAACGGACTTACAAAAAGCCATAAACATCTTTCTCTCCATTTCGCCTTGCATCACTAAAATAATAGTAATGCTTACAAATAATTGTACGTTTATTTATATTCGCCGCACAAACGAATACTATAATATATTATAACACTTTTTATAGTATTTTTCAATTTTCAAATAGATATAAACTACTATCAACATAAAGGAATGTAGGTTTTGTACTCCTAATTTGCAAACAATTTTACTTACCTATACTACATAATAATCCAATTCAATTACTTCTCATTTTCTCCAACTTTTATTTAATTCTTTCTCCTCTCTTAAATTCCTTTTATTCTCTTCTACATATTCTAAATAAATTTTCTTTTCAAATGCCCCTTTTTTATTTCTTTTTTCTTCTTGTATTTTTCTTACTTTATTCCATTCCATATTTTTAAATTGCATAATAGCTTCTATTACTTCCATAACATCTGCTAGTTCTTCGACATCATTTTCTTCGATAAATTCATGACATTCTTCTAATAGTTTTCTATTTAATTCTTTAGCATATTCGTTATCTTCCATAATTCTAAATCTTGCTTTTCTTCCTTCCACATTATTTATTTCTTCTGGGATTTTATCTCTTACTAATTTGTTATAGTCGTATTTCATTTTAATCTCCTTTTACGAATTTTTGTTTGCATTATATCATCTAACTTTTTATATGTCAATAAATTTTTATTTCAAGTAAAATTTTTCAAAAAATAAACAAGTCACCCAAATTGGATAACCTGTTTATTCTAATTATTACTTTTTACCATTACTTCAAGCAGATTTTCTACTTTTATTTTTATTCACTTTAATCGCATTCATATGCTTTATTTAGTAATTTCTTAATATATAACTAATAATAGTCTAAATAAAATAATAGCATTATATTATAATGCACATACGGAATGAATAAGTATTATTGATATCTCCATATGTAGCAAAATAAAATATTCCTACAAGACCACTAGGACTAGAGTTTGCTCCTCCACGTATAAAAAACGGAGTATTAGAATTTATAAAATTAGCATAATCTTCATTCCATCCTCTTGTTTCATAAGTTGCATCACCCATTTTATAATCTATATTTTCTGTTATTCCTGTGTACACCATTGCATATTCTGTACTTATTCCATTTATACTTGCAAACGAACCGCCATTATCTGTTAAATTAGAATTTGTAGTTCCGTTATAATATGATGCAACATATTCAGCAGCCCCACCTGATAAATCATATATGCCATATACGTTTCCTGTACTACTTTGATTTGTATTTTCTTCTATATTCTCATTTGCCGTTATATAACTACTATTTCTATTTTGTGTTACTTCTGTTCCATTTCTTCCATATTTGCTATGTGTTAAATACACTACTGCTCCCCATTCGCTATTTTTTAACATATGCGAATTTAGACTACTAGAATATGCTCTTGCATATGTGTACATATCCCCTATTGTTTCATTTCTAAAGCTTTTTACATTGGGTTGTACCTTTATTTTTGTACTTATTCCTTCGTCTTCACCTGTTGCATCTACTCTTGATGATTCATATTTTCCTATCCACAATCCTGATAATTCTGATGTCCATCCTCCCATATCTACATTATTTGTAAATGCTGGATGAATTATATATCCTTCATCTGCTGTAGTTTGTGTTGTAGGTATGAATTTTACATCTATTGTATGTGTATCACTATCTATTTTATATTCATATCTTGGTATCCATACAAAATAACTCTCTACTCCATCTATTGTAACGACAGCATTTGCCCATTCACTACTATTATTATCTGCTGTTCCACTTCCTGCTACATAGCTGTAATTAGAACCTGTTTCATCTTTTACCCATTCTCCATTTTCGTATCTTACAAGTTCCATATTCCCTTTTAATGTTGGTGTATTTACTCCTTTTTCTTCATTCCATTCTCCTCCAGTAACAACACCTGTTGCTCCATTTATATAATCTTCATATTCATTCAATCTATCTTCCTCTACTACTTGAGCATTTTCTGTTTCTGTTTTTGCTCTTTGCGCCTGAGTTAGTATTCCATTCTCTCCTGTTAGCATTGCTATTGATACTCCAGCAAGTATTAGAAGTACTATAATTGTTATTACTAATGCTATCAAAGTTATAGCTTTGTTATTTTCTTTCTTTCCTTCTTTTATTTTGTTTTTCACTTTCATTTTTTATATTCCTCCTCTTTAGTTCTATTATTTTCCATTTCTTATTATTTATTCATATGTTTTTATTTGAATAATAATAAAAGTTTATATTTTATGCATATTTTTCGTATGCTATACGAAAATATTTTATACTAAAGTATAGTATTTGTAAATACCTTAATCAAAATAATTTAAAAAACGGAATATACTAATTTAGTATACTCCGTTTATATTATTACTCTACCACTACTTTTCCGCCTTTTACTCCTATTTTATTAGTTTTATTTTTCTTTAAGTTGCCATCTAGAATTTCTTCTGCAAGTCTATCTTCTAATACACTTTGAATAGTTCTTCTTAAAGGTCTTGCACCAAAGTTTTTATCAATACCTTTGCTTGCAATTAAGTCTTTTACTTCTGGCTCTAGTTCTATTTTAATTTTTTGACCTGCTAATCTATCTGTTACTTCTTTTAACATGATATCAATAATTTTACTTATTTCCTTGTCAGTTAATTTATGGAATACTATTATTTCGTCAATACGATTAATAAATTCTGGTCTTAACTCTTTCTTTAATGCATCCATAACTTCTTTTTTGATATCTTCATAGTCTTTCTTTGCTGCTTCTTCTTTTTCTTTGTCTTCTTTTCCAGATTTAGTAAATCCTAGTGGTTTCTTATCTGTAATTAATCTTGCACCAATATTTGATGTCATAATTATTACAGTATTCTTAAAGTTTACAGTTCTTCCTTGGCTATCAGTTAGTCTACCATCTTCTAATATTTGAAGTAACATATTCATAACATCTGGATGAGCTTTTTCAATCTCATCAAATAAGATTACTGAATAAGGTTTTCTTCTTATTTTCTCTGTTAATTGTCCTCCTTCATCAAATCCTACATATCCTGGAGGTGAACCAATAAGTTTTGAAACTGAATGTGGTTCCATATATTCAGACATATCAATTCTTATCATAGCATTTTCATCACCAAACAAGCTTTCCGCCAATGCTTTTGATAATTCTGTTTTACCAACACCTGTTGGCCCTAAAAATAGAAATGATCCTATTGGTCTTTTTGGATCTTTTAAACCTACTCTACCTCTACGAATTGCTTTTGCAACTGCTTCTACTGCTTCGTCTTGGCCAATTACTCTTTCATGTAAAGTTTTCTCTAAATTCTTTAATCTAACATTTTCATCTTCTGTAATCTTTTTAGCTGGTATTCCTGTCCAACTAGCTATTACTTCTGCTATATTTTCCTCTGTTATATTAGCAACAGATTTATTATTTTTATTTTGCCATTTCTTTTGCTCTTTTTCATATTTTTCTTTCAATTCTTTTTGTTTATCTCTTAAGCTAGCTGCTTTTTCAAACTTTTGAATTCTAACTGCTTCTTCCTTATCTTTTTCTACTTCTTCAATTTCTTCTTGTAATTTCTTTAAACTCTCTGGTTCTGTAAAAGATTGTAATTTAGCACGAGAAGCCGCTTCGTCAATTAAGTCAATTGCTTTGTCTGGTAAATACCTATCATTAATATAACGTGTAGACATTTTAACTGCTGCTTCTATTGCTTCATCAGTTATTTTAACACCATGATGAGCTTCATATTTATCACGTAAACCTTTTAAGATTTTTACTGTATCATTTTCACTTGGCTCATTAATAGTTACTGGGCTAAATCTTCTTTCCAATGCTGCATCTTTTTCAATATACTTTCTATATTCATTTAGGGTAGTTGCACCAATTAATTGAATTTCTCCTCTTGCAAGTAATGGTTTTAATATATTTGCCGCATCAATTGCACCTTCCGCTGCTCCTGCTCCTACTATTGTATGAATTTCATCAATAAACAAGATTACATCTCCTGCTTTTTTAACTTCATCCAAAGCTTTTTTAATTCTTTCCTCAAAATCTCCTCTATATTTACTTCCAGCAACCATACCTGAAATATCCATAGTTACAACTCTTTTGTTTTTCAATATTTCTGGAACATCACCTGAAACTATTTTTTCAGCTAACCCTTCAACAGCTGCTGTTTTACCAACACCTGGTTCACCAATTAAACAAGGATTATTTTTAGTTCTTCTTGATAATATTTGAACAACTCTTTCAATTTCAGTTTTTCTACCTATTATTGGGTCTAATTTTCCTTCTTCTGCTTTTTTAGTTAAATCTTCACCAAATTGATTAAGTGTTGGTGTTTGATTATAGCTTCCACCTCTTTTTCCAGTATTACCATTGTCATTTCCACTATAATCTTCTCCTTCATTTATTACTCTTACTATTTCACTATATAATCTTGGAATATTTACATTTAGTTCTAGTAATATTCTTGCAGCTATACTATCTGCTTCTCTTAATATTCCTATCAAAATATGTTCTGTTCCTATATAATTATATCCTAATTTTCTAGCTTCAATAAAAGCATTTTCAATAACTCTTTTAGTTCTAGGAGTAAAACCTAAAGTCTCTGTAATAGGTGCCTCATGACCTACCAATTCAACAATTTGATCTATAATAATATCTGGCTCTATTCCCTGATTTTGTAATACTTTGCTTGCAACTCCACTGCCCTCTTTAACTAAACCATACAAAATATGTTCAGTACCAACATAATTATGTCCTAATTCAACTGCTAACTCATCAGCAAGTTCAATTGCTTTCTTCGCTCTATTTGTAAAACTATATGTCATATTAATCAACTCCTTTCTTTCGCGTTGGTGGACGTTTCCTTTGCGACATTTTTTTCGCAATTGGGACAAACCATCTAAAGATGTGGCCCAAACGCGAATTTTTTTACGCAAAGGAAACGTCCCAGATGCGAAATTACCTTTCATTTATTATTTGTTTTATTACCTCTGCTCTTTTTACTTCTTGCTCTACTTTGTCATATTTTGCTCCTAAATATTTTTGTAAATTTGCAGGTTTTGTATATAAGTATAATTTTTGTACTTTTGCATCTGTTAAATTATCTAATATTCCTAAATCTGTTCCAAGTTTTATATTTGATAATAATTCTTTTGATTCGTCATATGATATTTTTCTACAATTAGTTAAAATACCATAACTTCTAAGCACCATATCTTCTAATTCAATAGGCTCTTTAGTAAGCATTTTTCTAGCAAGTCTTTCTTGTTCTTCTACCTTTTTAGTTATTACTTTTAAATTATTTATAATTTCTTTTTCTGTAATTCCTAAGGTTTGTTTATTTGATATTTGATATAAATCTCCTTGATTCTTAGTAGACTTTCCATATTCTCCTTCTACATCCATATTAAAGTCACGTACTACATCTAACATTTTTCTTATATTTCCTGTTTTAGATAGCCCTGGTAAGTGTACCATTACTGATGCTTTTAATCCCGTTCCTAAATCATTTAATCTACTTGTTAAATACCCATATTTTTTACTAATACTATATCCTAGTATTTCTCCTATTTTTTCTTCTATTTCTATTGCTAGATTTAATGTATTTTCTAATTCTAATCCACTACTAAATACTTGTAACTTTAAGTGGTCTTCTCCTCCTATCATAATACAGATATTTTCTTCATCATTTATTAATATACTTCCTGTTTCATTTCTTTTTGCTATAAATGTTGGATTTACTAAATTCTTTTCCACTAAACTTGTTTTTGTTATATTATCCATATCTTTTAATCTTAATAACTTTAGACCATAACCTATAGCATATAAATTATCTTCTATTCTTTTTTCTAATTCTTTTAATTCACTATCATTTAAATGAAATTTAAAATCATTTAAGTTTCTTTTAAATCTTATTCTTGTACTTTTTACTACATCTGAGTCTTCACTTGTTTGTAAATACCAATTCATACTTTTCACCTCTATTTTTCTAATTTCTTAATTTCATCTCTTATTTTTGCTGCATCTTCATATCTTTCTTCTTTTATTGCTATTTTTAAATCTTCTTGTAATTTTTCTAATTTACTTTGTTCTTTATTATCAGTAACTTTTTTACTTCCGCTTTTTTCTGTTTTATTTTCTACTCCATTTTTACTGTCTATTTTACTATCTATTATTTTACCAATTCTTCCTACATGTCTATTTGAGCCTTGTAATTTTTTTATTATCGGGTCTAATCTATCTTCAAATACTGAATAACAATCTTTGCATCCAACTTTTCCTGTATTTATTATATCGTCAAAACTATAGCCACAATTGTCACAAGTAATTGACTTTAAACTATTAAACATTGGCATTATTTCTGGAGTCATTAAGTCCTCCATAAATCCTCCTAAAAAACTTGAAAAATCTATTGGCATATTAAAGTCCATATTTCCTATTCCTAATTTTTGACTACACTCCTCACATAAATTTAATTCTCTTACTTTTCCATTTATATTTTCTGTATATTTTACATTTGCCTCTCTTTTTCCACAATTATCACACAACATATTAATCTCCTCCTTTATATATTTAATAACATGTTTTTAAAAATTCTTGCTCGAACTTCATCTTTTATACTTTTATCAAGTTTTAATACTTTATCATTTGTTGCAACTTTTAATAATTTTGCTGTCTTTGTATCTATTATGTTATAAGATAGAAAATCACTAATTAAAATATCTACATCATTTGCAGTTAATTCATTTCCTATATTATTTATAATATGCATTATATAGTCTTCTTTATCGTTATTTACTTTTTTTATTGTTATATGACCTCCGCCACCTCTTCTACTTTCTACGTAATATCCTTGTGACGGCTTAAATCTTGTTGATATTACATAGTTTATTTGTGATGGTACACAATTAAAATGTTCTGCAAGTTCATTTCTTTGTATTTCTATTGCATCACTTCCATCATCAAATAATTCTTTTATAAACTCTTCTATTATATCCGACATTCTCATTTTGAACTCCCCCTATTGGTCTTCTGTTTTAACTTTGACTTTCTTTGACCTACACTATTATTATACTCTCTCTTTTAATTTTTGCAAATATGCTTTCTGACCTTCTCTGACCTTTTAGAATTAAAAATGTACTTATTTCTCTTGTTTTCTCTTTTTATCTCGTTTTTTCTATTTTTTTCTATCTTTTTTGTCTTTCTTTGTTATTTCTTGTAATCTTTTAGCTTTTTCTTTCTGTTCTGGTAATGGTATCCATGCAAAATAAGAGGATACAAACTCTCCATACTTTGTACTATCTTCCCCTACTTCTGGTTCATCTCTCCTTGCAACCTGTTGATTTTCTTTATTTTCTTGTATTTTATTTTTCTCATCACTCATAATTAAACCCTTCCTTCTTTTTAATTATGAACTTTTTTTATTATTTTTATACTAAAAACTGTAAAACTTTGACTTTCATTTTTTGATTTATTACATTCCTTAATCATTGTTTTAAACATTATTTTTTCCCAAAAAAGAAATCAAGGAAAATTTATATTCTATTTTCCTTGATTTTCATAGAGTTATAATATTTCTTTTAAGTTAATATTAGTTTTTTATAGCTTTTTCCGCTAATTGATATACTATTTTTATCATATATGCAATCAGTTATATTTATTATTTCATTATCATAATTTATTTTGTTTATATTTTATTTATTTTTCTAACTATAAATATAAGATTGGTCGAAAGGATGCTCCGTATATCACTATAGGTAACTTTTCCTCCGTGGCGATCCGCAGAATAATAAGTATTAACAGAATAAATTCCTCCTCTCAAAACACAAGGAGAATCATTTTCATTTTCATAAACAATTCTTTCCGTTGACCATTCATAACAATTACTTGCCATATCAAATATGTTACATACGTTATCATCTAATGTTCCTTTATTTGCTAAGCTCCCTATATTTATACTTGTTTTTCTTGAATAGTTCTCTTCTCCTGAACATTCTTGTAGAAATTCAATAGCCGTATCCCATGCATAACTATTTACTAAATCACATTCAAAATTTTCATTATTATACATATTCCCGCTCAGTTCTGATGCTTGTTTTTGTGTCACATAATTATAAACAAAATCGTTTTGAATTACTGTAACTTTTGTCAACTCATCACCTGAACTATATCTTTGTGTTTTGGTTCTTGCTTCATATTTTGCTATATAATATCCTCCTGATAATTTTACCTTTTCTATAAATTCTTCTATGTCTTTTGCATGTGCATTTACT
>CALXEW010000032.1 GCA_944387435.1 uncultured Clostridia bacterium
TTTTTGGTTGAACGGAGAACTATATTTATTTTACATTATTTCTTCAAAAAAGAAAAGACTATTGAGCAAAATATTTTAATATACTTTGTCAACAGTCTGAAGATATTAGATTTTCTAATATCTTGTTTTTTTCTTTGTAAATTTTTCATGAAAAAAGACCAAAAAAGTTTTAAATAAATGAATTTATGTTATAATAAAAAACATGAAAAGTTATAATTACAATAATATGTATAAAGAAAATAATTTAATAAGAAAAATAATAAAAACATTCAAGGAAAACCCTAAAAAAGTAAGAAATTTTGTTATAGCAGTAGTGGTTCTAATAATAATTTCAATACTAACATCCATATTAGTAGAAGAAAGTAAAAGACAAAAATATGTAGAATATGATGGGGAAAATTTAAATGAAGCTAAATATCCAGGATATAAAGAGTTAATAGATAAATTAAAAGAGGCTCATCCTAATTGGACTTTTACATTGTTTTATACTAAATTGGATTGGAATGTAGTAATAGATAATGAGGGACATTCAGATACAAGAATATATCCTTTAAATCTAATACCTGATTCTTCAGACTATCCAGAAGGATGGAGATGTGAAGTAGATAAGGATAAAAGGTTTGATAATGGAACTTGGATATGTGCTTCTGATAAAGCAATAGAGTATAAGATGGACCCTAGAAATATTTTAAATGAGGATAATGTGTTTCAATTTAAAGAATTAGATTATTCAGAAGGGGCCCAAACTATTGAAGGATTAAATGAAATAACTGAAGGTACTTTCTTGGAAGGAGATAGTATTTCAGAAGCTATAATAGAAGCTGGTAAAAATTCTGATTTAGACCCTTATTTTATAGCTTCAAGACTAATTCAAGAACAGGGAAGAGGAGGAACTACTTTATCTAAAGGATATGAATATAATGATGCAATTGTATACAATCCATTTAATATAAATGCTATCGGAAATTCACGAGAAGAAATTATAGAAAGTGCAGCAAGTTATGCTTATGAGCAAGGTTGGGATACTTTAGAAAAGGCAATAATAGGTGGAATAGATTTTATGAAAGAGGGATATATAAACGAAGGGCAAAATACATTATATTTACAAAAATTTGACGTAGTAAAACAAGAAGGTCTATATGAACATCAATATATGCAAAATTTACTTGCTCCGACTTCAGAAGCTTCTAACATGAAAGATATTTATGAATCATCTGGTACAGTTGATTCAAAGCTTAATTTTATAATACCTTTATATGAAAATATGCCAGAGGAAGTATCAGAAGAATAAAAGATAACAAATGAATAAAAGCATATTGTTATATTTTGATGTAAATGGTAAAATGTAAAAAAGAAAGGAGATGGGTAATATGAAATTAGAAAATAAAGTTGCAATAGTAACTGGAGGTGCTATGGGAAATGGTTTGGGAATTGTAAAAACATTTTTAAAATATGGTGCTAAGGTTATTATATTTGACTACTCAGATAAGATAGAAGAAACAGTAAATAATTTTAAACAGGAGGGAAAGGATGTTGAAGGCCACTTAGTAGATATTAGAGATAAAGAAAAAATCAAGGAATGTGTAGGGAAAGTAATAGAAAAATACGGAAAGATAGATATTTTAGTAAATAACGCAGGTGTTGCAAAATTAACACCATTTCTAGAGACTAGTGATGAAATTAGAGATTTCCATTTTGATATTAATATTAAAGGTGCATGGAATATGTCTCAAGAGGTATTGCCATATATGTCAAAAGATGGCGCAATTGTAAATCTTTCTTCTGTAACAGGACCAATGGTTGCAGATACAGGTGAGGTCGCTTATGCTACAACAAAAGCAGCATTATATGGCTTTACAAAAGGATTAGCAGCAGAAGTAGTAAGTAAGGGGATAAGAGTAAATGCAATACTTCCAGGATATATTATGACTCCAATGGTTGAAGGTATTGCAAAAGATTCTAATATGAGTAATCCAGATTCAGTTGTAAAAGGTATTGCGGATGGAATTCCTATGGGTAGATTAGGAACAATAGAAGAGTTAGGAGAGCTTGCAGCATTTTTAGCAAGTAATGAAGCATCATATATAACAGGACAAGGTTTTGTAATAGACGGAGGTTCAACTCTTCCTGAAACAATGAGTGTGGGGGTATAATTATGGTATTATTTATAGAATATCCAAAATGTTCAACATGTAAAAAAGCTAAAAAATGGCTAATTGATAATAATATAGAATTTGAAGGTAGAAATATTGTAGAAGATACTCCGAATAAAAAAGAATTAAAAAAATGGATTACTGAAAGTAAAAAAGATATTAAAAAATTCTTTAATACAAGTGGATTAAAATATAAAGAATTAAACTTAAAAGAGAAATTGCCAAATATGACTGATGATGAAAAGTTAAAACTTCTTTCAAGTGATGGAATGTTAATAAAAAGACCACTTCTTATTACAGATAATAATATACTTACAGGTTTTAAAGAAAAAGAATGGCAAGAAACTTTAATAAAATAGTTAGAAATATAAAGTATATAGAAAACAATAAAGTATAGGTTTTACCTATACTTTTATAATTTTTTTAGAAATCTTTGAAATGATGTATTTTTAGTTTTATCTAGAAATTTATTTTTTATCATATATAATATTCCACAAATTAACAATATAACTATGAAAAATATAGCTATATATAATAAATATTTATTCTTTTCTATTTCTTCTAATGTGTTTAAATAAATTATATAATTACCAATCATTTTTTCTATCCTTAGTTCGTTTACAAATATTTACAAAAGTATAGTAACAAAAAGGAAGAAAAAAGTCAATATAAAATATTTAAAATAATATAAAATATTAAATGTTTCTGATTAGCATTACAAAATGTTTAATAAAATTTAAAGTTTCTATTATTTCTTCTTCAGAATAGTTTTGTAATAATTCTTTTGTTTTATTAATACTATCATCGTCAAGACCATATAGTATATAATCTGCGGAATGACCACTTAAGTTTCTCAGCTTTTTTAAGCTCCTATATACTAAATTTCCTTTACCATCTTCAACTAAACCTAAGAATTGACTAGAAATTCCTATTTCTTTTGCAAGTTCGGTTTTATTCATATGAAGTTCATTTTCTCTTATGTCTCTTATTCTCTTTCCTCTTTTCTCTTGTTCCAATTTTTCTAAATCATTGTTAGTATCCTTTTTCTTCATAATAAATACCTCTTCTATTTTTATTTATTCTATAGAACAAGGAACATAAGACACTTGGAGAAAAATAATAAATAAATATAGTAATTTGAGGTGTTTTATGGTATATTATAAAATGTAAGAATGAGAGGAGGAGTTTAAAGTGGCAAAGCCTATGAAAATTTTAATTGTAGAAGATGATATTAATGATTGTAATAATTTTATTAGTTCTATTAATAAAAGAGATGATTTTGAATTAGTTGCTGTAACAGATTCAGATATTGATGCGTTAAAATATGTGAAATTGAAACATCCTGAAGGAATTGTATTAGATTTAGAATTAAACAATAGTAAAAGTGGTAATACTAATTCCTTAGAATTCTTATCAAACTTAAGAAAACTAAAGTTGAATTATGAACCGATTATTATTGTAACAACTCATGTATATTCAAAAAGAACTTATGAGATTCTTCATAGAGAAGGAGTGGACTTGATTTTATATAAAGACCATCCTAAATATTCTTGTGACAATGTTTTAAATAACTTCTTGATGTATAGGAATGTCACGTTAGATAATGATGTAAAAACTATACAAGAAGAGATTGATGAAAGCGAAGATAAAATCTCAGATTTAATTAATCATGAATTGGACTTAATTGGTGTAACTGTAAAACTAAAAGGAAGAAAATATATTCATGATGCTATTCTTTATTTAATACAAAATGAAAATAGTAATATTAATGTTATTCAACATTTAACAAAGGTTCATAAAAAATCTGGAAATACAATTACAAATGGAATTCAAAACGCAATTATTCATGCATGGAGAGTTTCAGCCATTGAAGATTTAGAGACTTATTATACTGCTAAAGTAAATTACGAAACAGGTGTACCAACACCTATGGAGTTTATATATTATTATGTGGATAAAATAAAGAAAATGATCTAGTATTCAAAAAATACTAGATTTTTTTATTTTTCCCCATCTTTTCTCATTATCAAATACCGCTTATCTAGCCTTGATAAATGGTATTTTTTTTATGACAAAAAGAAACAAAAAAATACTAAAGAGAAAAGGTGGTGATAAGAATGACGTCTGATTGGATGAAAGAATTCTGGGACTGGTTTTGCCATTGGATAGGATAAAAGAAAGAGAAAGGTAATTTTTATATTGATTATCTTTCTCTATTTTTATATAATATGGAAAAATGTAGAAGGAGACTAAAAAATGCAATCAATAATTACAGATTTAGTTAGAATACTTTTTATAAACATTTGTACATATTATATGGATATTAAGTTTACAAATAATAAATTGAATAAAGAAAAGAAAAATATGATATACGAACTAATAAAAATGATATTTATTACTATATTTTGCGAGATAGTTAAATTATGGCTCGGAGTTGCGTATAGTCTGATTGCTATGTTAATATTATTATCAATTAAATTCATGAAATATTCTAAAGCTAGTTTAACATATTCAATTGTTATAAACGTATTATCACTTAGTATTAATTATACTTTATATTCAATTTCTATTTTTGTAAGTTTCGTATTGTATAAAATTACAAAATTCGACAATGAATTTTACAATTTAATTATTATATTATTCATTTATGTATTGTTAGTACATAACTTTGCAAACATTAAAAGAATAAAAAGAGGAATATCTTTTTTAAATGAGAAACTTAATAATAATTACATTCAAATACTAGTTATTGATATAGGTGTAATTGTATTACTTTTTATAATAATACTATCTAGTTATAGCCATAATATACCTGATAAGAGTATATTTGGAATAGGATTAGTAACAATTGTAATCACATTATTTATAACAATTTATGAAGCTTTAAATTTATATTATAAACAGAAAATGTTGGTAAAAGACTTAGAGGAAACAAAAGAAGAGTTGGAAAATAAGAAAAAGGAAGTAGAAGCATTAGAAAAGGAAAATCTAGAATTTAGTAAAGTCAGTCATTCAATTGCACATAAACAAAAAGCTTTGGAATATAAGCTTAACGAATTAAGTATGAAAAGTGAAATAGCAGAAGAAATGGACTTGAAAGATAGAATAGAAAATTTAAATAAAGACTTAAGAAAAGAAACAGTAGTAGTACTACATAAAACAGGAATAAGTGAAATTGACGATATGCTTTCCTATATGCAATCAGAATGTGTTAAGAATAAAATAGATTTTCAATTACAATTAAGTGGAAATATTTATAAAATGATAAATAACTATATAGAAAAAGAAGAATTAGAAATTTTGCTTGCTGACCATATAAAGAATTCAATAATAGCAATCGGATATGGAGATAATATTAATAAAAGTATCTTAGTAAGACTAGGAAAGTTAGACGGAAGTTATGGTTTCTATGTTTATGATTCAGGTATAGAGTTTGAAATAGAAACATTATTAAATTTAGGAAAGAAGCCGAGTACAACACATAAAGAATCTGGTGGTACTGGTATGGGATTTATGAATACTTTTGATACGTTAAGAAGACATGAAGCAAGTTTTATAATAGAGGAGTATGGAAAACCTGTTAAAGATAATTTTACTAAAGCTTTAAAATTTAAGTTTGATAAAAAGAATGAATTCAAAATTTGTTCATATAGAGAAGACAAAATAAAAGATAAAAATTTGGAAAATAATTTAATAGTAGAGAAATTGTATTTTTAGTAATAAAAATTAAGTATTAGCATAAGAATTAATTAGAAAAGGAGGTCTTATGCTGATATGGATTTTATAAAAAATATTTTTAATAAAATAAAAGAAAACAAACTTCTAAAAGTTCAAATAATTGTAATTCTATTTTGCTTAATTTTAGGAACATTATTACATTTTACATATGAATGGTCTGGAGAAAACTTATTTGTAGGTAGTTTTAGTGCAGTAAATGAAAGTGTATGGGAACATTTAAAATTAGCATTTTATCCGATGTTAATTGCAGCAATTATAGAATATTTCTTTGTAAAAAATATAGCTAATAACTACGTTGAGGCAAAAACTATAGGGATATTTACAGCAATAAGTTTTATAGTAGTTGCATTTTTTACTTATTCAGGAATAATAGGAACAAGCATTATTGCAATAGATATTTTACTATTTATAATTAGTATAATATTAGGAGAATATGTAGCATATAAATTAATGGAAAGAAATGACGAAAGTACAGTTGCAACGACGAGTTTATCAATTATTATACTTGCGTTTTTACTTCTTTGCTTTGTAATATTTACATATTTGCCACCAGAAGTTAATTTGTTTAGGGATGTAACAACAGGTGTTTATGGAATAGGAAATATATTGTAGAAAGTAGGTTTTGTCTACTTTCTAATTTTATATTGGAAAAATTTTCAAAAAACTATTGACAAAATTTGTAAAAGTCATTATAATAATTTTAGTTTTTATCAAAAAGTTTATTTATTAATATTTTAATTTCGAAGATTTCAACCAAAAAGAAAAGAATGTTTAGATATCTGAGGCCATTATAAGCCCCCTAATTTTGATCCTTATTATATAAGTTATTCCCATATTAAAAATTTAATTAAGTCTTCTAAAAAATCCATCAAATACCTTAAAGAGATAAAAATATTATATTTTATAATGGCCTCAGATATCTAAATATATTATACTAGAAGAAAGACAAAGTAGACTTGATTATTTATGAGAAAAAAATATTTTTAAATAATAATATTTATAAAATAAAAAACATAAAAAAGTTGTTCAAAATTAATATGAACAACTGTAGTTATTAGAATCTAATTATTTCATTGTAAATTTCCATGGCAAAATTATCTGTCATACCTGAAATATATGATATTATAGATTTAGAAAAATCGTTTTCATTTAAAATATCAAATACAATTTTATTCTTTAATTTTAGCTCTTTACGGTTAGAAAAATCACAATAATTCTCTAAGAAGTGACAAAATCCAGCTGATAATTTTGGGTAAAATTTAGATAAACTATTCAAGTTTGTTAATGTATTTTCTTTGTCATAACATTCTTTTAAAATATTATAAATTTCATTAATAACGAGTTCAAAGTACTTAATAGATGTAAGGGTACGTCTGCTAAAGTATATATGTTTATAGTTAAATTCCTTTATTTTATTCATCAAATTAAGAGCTTTTTGTGAGAAGCATAATCCTTTTTCAGGAGAAGAATTTTCACATAAATCACAAACTAGATAGTTTATTATAGTACTATTATTTAAAGTATCAGAAGAATCATAATTTAGTAAATCATATAATTCCTCTAAATGATTATCAAGTATACCCAAAGTGATTGCATCTTCGATGTCACGACCAATATATGATATTTTATCAGAAATTTTAACTATACAGCCTTCCCAAGTATATGGAGAATATTGATTAGGACGAGTATAATTATTTAAGTCTATAAATTCATCTCGTGGTCTTAAGGCATTTTCATCTATTTCTCCACAATGGGATATAATGCCATCACGAACTCCATAGGTTAAATTCAAATTTTGTTTATATCCATCATGATCTTCTAATAATTCTATAGAATCTACAAAATCTAAACCATTTCTTTCATGCCAAAATGTTATACCTAAATCTCTGTTTGAAATTTCAGAAAGTATCTTTTCACCAGCATGACCAAAAGGACTATGTCCTAAATCATGAGCAACCGCTATTGCTTTTGTAAGTTCTGTATTTAATCCCAAATAGCTAGCAATTGTATAGCTAATAGATTCAACATGTGTTACATGCTCTATTCTAGTACAAATATGGTCGTTTTCAGGTGAGAAAAATACTTGAGTTTTATGTTTTAATCTTCTATAAGCATTTGAATGTATTATTCTTGTATAATCTCTATCAAAAGCAGTTCTTATATCGTTGTTTCTAGTTTCTAAAGGTAGAATTCTTGAAATAACATTTTCCCATTTAGGATTATTTTCATTCATAGCATAATCTTTAAAAGAAATCTTCATGTTTACCTCCTTGTATTTTACTAATTTATCGTAATTAGTTTATAACAAAAAACTTAAAAAGTCTACTATTAAATCGATATAAAATATATACTTTCTATTGACTAAAAAATTATAAATAGTATAATAAATTTGGTTAAAATAAGAAAAAGAAGAAGGGAGAAATAAAATGTTTAATTTAGTAAAAGATGATTTTGATGAAAATTCAGATGATATATTAAATTCAATAAATAAAATGTTAGAAAAAAACAAAAAAGAAAAAGAAGAAAATAAGGAAGAAGAAAATAAATAAAAAATGAAATAGAAAACAAAAAATAGAGGAGAATAAAAATGGGAAAATTATTTGTAATAGATGGGACAGATGGAAGTGGAAAACAAACACAATTTGGTAAATTGCAAGAAAGATTAACAAAAGATGGTGTAGATTTTAAAGTAGTAAGTTTTCCTAATTATGATAGTCCAAGCTCAGGTTTAGTTAAGATGTATTTATCTGGTGAGTTTGGTGAAAATGCAAAAGAAGTTAGTCCATATATAGCATCTACATTTTATGCTGCTGATAGGTATGCAACATTTATAACGGGATATAAAGAGTATTATGATAATGGAGGAATAATATTAGCTGATAGATATACTACAGCTAATATGGTGCATCAAGCAGGTAAAATAGAAGATAAAGAAGAAAGAGAAAAGTTCTTGAATTGGTTATGGGACTTTGAATTTAATTTATATGGCTTGCCAATTCCAACAGAAGTATTTTTCTTAAATATGCCAGTTGAAAAGTCAATAGAGCTTATGAAAAATAGAGAAAATAAATTTACACATAGTGATAAAAAAGATATACATGAAAGAGATAAAAACCATTTAATAGATGCATATAATGCAGCATGTTATGTAGCTAAAAAGTATAACTGGTACGAAGTAAGATGTGTTAAAGACAATGAAATAAGGACAGTAGAAGATATACACGAAGAGATTTATAATGAAATAAAAAAACATATTTGAAACAAATGGGGACAGGGCTTTTTTGTTTTAAATTTGCAATATCTTGAAAAATGACACAAATAGGAGATATTCCTCTTTGTGTCATGCTTCTTTTTCTACATCAATTAATTCGTCAATAGTACAATCTAAATATTTACAAAGATCCTCTATATATTTAAAAGAAATAGAGGTAGTTTCGCCATGAATAACACGATTTAAATTCCTAGATGTAATATTCATGTTTTGACATAACCAATATTTAGATTTATTTTTCTTTTTTAACAATTTTTCAATATTAAAATGAACCATATCTTATACTCCTTAGTTAACATTATAAAATATATTATCTAGATATTTAAGATACTTGAAAATACCACATTTCAAGGGTTTAAATTAATTTAATGCTAAAAAATACTGGTAAATTATATAATATTAACTACGACTTTTTTGTCGAAATGTGCGAAGATAATTCAATATAAAATAAACTTGAAAAAATTTCATAAAAATTGTAAAATTAGTTATCATAAATTTAGGTGGTGTAATTATGAAAGTATTATTAACAGGAGCATCTTCTGGAATAGGAAAAGATATGGCAAAAGTTCTAAATAAAAAGGGATATGATTTGGTACTAGTTGCAAGAGATGAAGAAAGATTAAATTCTGTAAAGACTGAACTAGAAAAAGAAAGTAAAGGAAATAGAATAGAAATAATATCAATGGATTTATCTGTGGAAGAAAATTGTAAAAGATTATGTGAGGAAGTAACAGATGTAGATATTCTAATAAATAATGCAGGATTTGGAGATTGTGGAAATTTTACAAAAACAGATTTAGAAAAAGAAATAAAAATGATAAAAACAAATATAGTAGCATATCATATTTTAATGAAAGAATATTTAAAAGAAATGAAAAAAAGAGGTACTGGAAAAATATTAAATGTTGCATCAATTGCAGGATTTATGCCAGGACCATTAATGGCAACATACTATGCTACTAAAGCTTATGTTGTAAGATTATCAGAAGCAGTAAGAGAAGAACTAAAAAATGAAAAATCAGATGTAAAAATAAGTGTTTTATGTCCAGGTCCAGTTGAAACAAACTTTAATAATGTGGCAAATGTAAAATTTAAATTAAGAGAAGCCAAAAGCTTTGATGTTGCTAAATATGCAATTAGAAAAATGGAAAAAGGTAAGTTTTATATAGTACCAGGTTTAGACGTTAAGATAGGAAGATTAGGTGCAAAAATATTTCCAGCAAATTTAGTAAGTAAAGTGACATATAGAGTTCAAAAAAGAAAATTAAATGGATAGAAATATAAAAATAATGTAAGGTTTTATGCTTGTTAAGTGTAAAATCTTATTTTTATATATTGGGAAAGTAGAGCGATTTGTATTTTAATAAATGATAAAATTTTATCAAAAATCACTTGAAGAAATTTGTTTTATATAATATAAACATAGTATTGAAATTCCTAAATTAGAAAAACTTAAATATAAAAAGCAATGTGCTACAAACTAAGAAATAAGAAATAACAATAAAAGAATATGAAAACTAAGTGAAGGTGAAAAAAGATTATATACTAGAAAAAATGTAAAAGATAAAAACTGAGGAAAAGTTAAATTAAAATATTGACAGATAAAGAAAAATTATGGTAAACTAAAAATGTATTAGGAGTGTACCTAGGAATATTCCAAGCGGTACAGAGTAACAATAGTTACTTACACTAGAAAAGTAAGAAAAGCCTTACTTGAGGAGTCTTAAACAAGATTTTTCAAGTGAGGCTTTTTAGATTTTTAGGAGGGGATACTATGCAAGAAGTAAAAGAATTACTAGAGAATTATTATTCAGGATATGAAGAAGAGAAAAGATTAGTAAAGGATAAAGCACATATGGTAGAATTTTTAACAACAACAAGATATATAGATAAATACTTAAAACCTGGAGATAAAATATTAGAAGTAGGTGCAGGTACGGGAAGATATTCTCTTCATTATGCAAGTAAAGGTTATGAAGTAGAAGCGGTAGAATTAACAAAATCTAACATAGAAGAATTTAAAAAGCATATAGAAAGTAATATGAAGGTTAATGCCCATGAAGGCAATGCTTTAGATTTAAGTATGTATGAAGATAATTCGTTTAATATAACTTTAGTATTAGGTCCAATTTATCATTTGTTCAGTATCGAAGAAAAGAAAAAAGCAATTGAGGAAGCAATTAGAGTAACAAAGCCACAGGGGAAAATCTTTATTGCCTATATAACAAATGACATTGTAATACTAACTTATGGACTAAAAAAAGGAAATTTACTAAAATTAAAAGATGTTTGTGATGAAAATTATAGAGTTAAAGAAATACCAGAAGAAATTTTTTCAGTAAATTATATTGAAGAATTTGATAATATGATGAAAGAATTTCCTGTAAATAAGCTTTGTGAAGTTGCAGTAGATGGATTATCAGAGAGTTTATCTGATTATATAAATGAATTATCAGAAGATGAATATAAGATATGGCTTGATTACCATTTTAAGAATTGCGAAAGAAAAGACTTAATGGGTTATAGTAGCCATGTAGTTTATATATGTGAAAAAAAGTAAATATAGGAGTTGGTTAAGAATGGCAAAATTAGTGTTATTAACAGGACCTCAAGCAGTAGGTAAAATGACGGTAGGTCAAGAGCTTGCAAAGATAACAAGTTTAAAGTTGTTTCATAATCATATGACAATAGATTTAGTGTCGAATTTCTTTAGTTATAGTACTAAGGAGGGTGAAGATTTAGTAACAGCCATTAGAATGGAAGTTTTTGAAGCCGTTGCCAAAAGTGAGTTAGAAGGGATAATTTTTACATTTGTAATGGCATATGAATGTAAAGAAGATGTAGAATTAACAGAAAAGATAAAAGATTTATTTAAAGAAAATGGCGGAGAAGTATATTATATAGAATTACAAGCTCCATTAGATGTAAGGTTAGAAAGAAATAAGACCGAAAATAGAAGGAAGCATAAAGTATCAAAAAGAAATGTAGCTTTTAGTGAAAAATTATTATTAGGAGCAGAAGGAAAACATAGGATGGAATCAAAAGAAAGTGAAGTGAAGGATAAAAATTACTTAAAAATAGATAATACGAACATATCAGCAAAAGAGGTAGCTAAAATAATAAAAGAAAAATTTGATTTATAGGGGGAGTTTGAAATGATTAGATATTATGAAAAAGAGGATATAGAACAAATAGCGAAATTAATTGATGAAGATTGGAAAATAGCTTATAGAGGAATAATAGATGATGAGTATTTGGATAACTTAAATTATAAAGATAGAGAAAAGAAAGTAAGAGATAAATATGAAAAAGAGAAAGCAATTGTAGATATAGAAGATGGAATTGTTAAAGGATTTTGTAGGTTTGGTGAAAATAGAGATGAAGAAGAATCTTTGGGAGAAATATATGCTTTATATATAAAAAATGACAATAGAAGAACAGGAATAGGAGAAAAGCTTATAACTAAAGCAAAAGAAATATTAATGAAAAGAGGGTATAAAGAATTTATCTTATGGTGCTTAAAAGAAAATAAAAATGCAAGAGGATTTTATGAAAAAGTCGGAGGAAAGTTATATAAAGAAAGAAAATTTAAAATTGGAGAAAAGTACTATGATGAAGTAAGTTATAAATATAATTTAAAGGAGGGGTTAGAATGAAGTATTTTAAAAAATTATTAGGAGAAAATATATATTTATCACCAGTAAGTATAGAAGATGTGGAAAACTATACTAAATGGATGAATGATTTTGAAATAAGGCAACCGCAATCCCATTGGCTTTAGACGATGGGTTGAGGTTGCCAAAAGTATATTTCCCATGTTATACTATCGTTATGAATGAATGGAAAATCAAAAAGCATGAAAAAATAT
>CALXEW010000033.1 GCA_944387435.1 uncultured Clostridia bacterium
TATTTTTTTGTTTTCTTTCATTTGTTTTACCTCCTATTTTGTTTATTTATATATTTTTTTAAATTTAATAACTATTTCAAGACGCAAAAAAGACAGCAACAAAACCTATTTTTAGGTCTCATCACTATCTTTTCTATCTATTTTTTCTATTTTTTTATTTATTAATAACCTACTTGTGTGTGTGTGTGTGTGTGTGTACAGCCTCAAGGCTTACATGTTTTACTTTTTTCATTTTGTTGCTCCTTTTCTTTTGTTTTTTACTATAAAATTATATTATATTATTTGTTTATTTTTGTCAATATTATTTCTTATGAATCTTTCTAAGTTTCAAAAAAATACAGAATGTATATACTTCTACTTCTTAAAATCGCATAATTATTTATTGCCAATACAAAATTGGATATCCATCATTTATTTCATTTATATCCTCTTTAAAAGAATTTCCTAACACAGGTGCCAATGCTTTTAATTCTTCTGAATTTTTACTAGTAACTCCATCACATTCTTCTATATCATTACCATTATTAACTGTTCCATTTAAATAATAACAGTTTTTAATTTCATCTTCTTCATTTACTATCGCTACAATTCCAAAATGAACTGCATTTGTATCACCTTGTATTTTCGTTATCATTCCTATATTATAGCAATTTTCAACAACACTTCTGTGAACCGCTTGACCAGCTATACCAGCCGGCCTAATTGCTTCTATATCACCATTATTATAACAATTTATAACTTGGCTAGTAATACTATTTCCTACTATTCCTCCAACATTATAGGAACCTTTCAAATTCCCTGAATTATAACAATTTACTACTATAGAATTATTAGCACAAACTCCAACAATTCCTCCTACTGTTTCAGTTCCTTCAATAGTTGCATTATTATAGCAATTATTCACTTTTGAACCATCATACAAATATCCAGCTATTCCTGCTCTTACAGTTCCTCCATTTATACTAATATTCTCACCTACTCCTAGATTTGAAATTTCTCCACTTGATACTAATCCAAATATTCCTTGCACTTTATCTTCAGTATTTATATAAAAATTATCTACTTTATAATTACAACCGTCAAAAACACCTTTAAATGGTCTATTTAACTCACTATCTGGGCTTGAACTTTCAGTTGGGTAATATCCAATTGGCTCCCATTCTTCACCTTCTAAATCTATATCATTTGTTAATAATACTGCTTTTTTTTCGTAACTGTTTCCACTATTTACATCATCTCTAAAATTTGCTAGTTCTTCTGCTGAACTTATTTCTATTATATTATCACTATTTATTACTGTTTTATCATCATTAACATAGTATTTTCTTTGGCTTTCTTTTACTGTTATTATAAAACTTCCATCTCCATTTACTACTAAATCATATCCATTATTTCCAAATTGATTTGTTAGTTCTTGTCTAAAGCTTGCTTCATCTAAAATCTCACTATATCCATTATCAGCAATACTACTTCCTAATACTGCCATATTTACTTTTTCTTCTTCTGTAGCTTTATCTGTACTTTCCTTTGCATTTGTTGCTTGGGTAAGTATTCCATTTTCTCCTTTTAGCATTGCTATTGATACTCCGGCAAGTATAAGTAAAACAATAATCGTAATTACAAGTGCAATTAATGTTATTCCTCTTTCCTTTCTTTTTAATGTTTTTTTGTTTTTCTTCATTTCCTTTTTCCTCCTCCATATCCTTTTTTTTATTTATATATTTTTTAAATTTAATAACTATTTTAAAACGCAAAAAAGACAGCAACAAAACCTATTTTTTAGGTCTCATCACTATCTTTTTTATCTATTTTTTCTATTTTTTTATTTATTAATAACCTACTTGTGTGTGTGTGTGTGTGTGTGTACAGCCTCAAGGCTTACATGTTTTACTTTTTTCATTTTGTTGCTCCTTTTCTTTTGTTTTTTACTATAAAATTATATTATATTATTTGTTTATTTTTGTCAATATTATTTCTTAGTGTTTTTCTTATTTAAGAGTTATTTTCATATTTTTTAAATTTTTGAATAAAATTAAAAAGAATTTAAGGAGGAATTATGAAACCTAGTTTTTATGTTGTAAAAGTAAAAAGAAATATTTTACCATTAATATTTTTAGGATTTACTATTTGTTTACTTGTATTTTCAAAATCTAATCTTCCAGTTGTAAAGTCAGGACTAACTTTATGGGCAACCTCTGTTGTCCCATCACTTTTTCCATTCTTTGTTTCTACAGAGCTTTTGATGCATACAAATATTGTAACTATACTTGGCAATATTTTAAATAGATATATGAAACCATTATTTAATATTCGTGGTGAAGGCGCTTTTGCTTTTATTATGGGAATTATTAGTGGATATCCAGTAGGAGCTAAAATTGCTACAAATTTTAGAAAAAATAATATTTGTTCTAAGGAAGAATGTGAAAGATTACTTAGCTTTACTAATAATTCTGGTCCTCTTTTTATAATTGGAACTGTTGGAATTTTAATGTTTGGTAGTACAACTATTGGCTTATTACTTTTTATTACACATATTTTAGCTTGCATAAGTGTTGGTATCATTTTTAGATTTTGGAAAAAGAATTCCTCTAATACTTCTTATGGCTCTTACTTTAGTCTTCAAAGTAAACGTGTTTCCTTTTCCAATTTAGGCGAAGTATTAGCAGATAGTATAACAAGTAGTATTTCAACTATTCTATTAATTGGTGGATTTGTTGTAATCTTTTCTAGCGTAATTTCTATTTTAAAATCAAGTGGTTTAATAAATGTTTTATCAACATGTATATCACCTCTATTTAATTTTATCAATATTGATTCTTCTTTTATAAGTCCTCTTATTTGTGGTTTTTTAGAAATCACAAACGGAATTAATAGTATTTCTCAAATTGCTTGTAAAAAACTTTCTATAAATATCATATTTACAGCATTCTTACTTGGATTTGGTGGAATATCAGTATTACTTCAAGTACTTAGCATTACTTCAAAAACAGATTTATCAATAAAGCCATACATTTATGGAAAAATACTTCAAGGAATACTTGCTTCAGTTTATACATATATTTTTATTAATGTTATACCTTTTTTTAATTTTGATATTTAGGAGATGATTTTCTTGGAAAGAGATTTTAATAATGGATTTAATCCTAACTTTATGGATTATAATCAAAACATGAATAGCGATATGAATGATTTATATAGAGATCCTATGTTCAATCCTATAATGCAATATGAACAAGCATTTTACTATTATCGATATCTTTGCATGCAAATGGATTATAAAATTAAATGTAAAGAATATGAAAAACTATGTAACAATAATCAAGATGTAAGAAATAGTAGAAGACCTGAATGATTTTACTTTTATCTAATTTTATGTTATAATTTTAGTTACGTAAAATCCTATCTTTATGGGAGGTTGACTACATGTCAATGCAGAAAAGCACTTGTTCTAGTCTTTTTGGTATCTTTACGGAGTGTATCTTTATCATTATCATCACATTGTTGCTTGGAGTTTTTTCTTTAGAAGTGCTAATATACATCTTAATAAAAGGGTTGATTCTCGCACTAATGTATCTTTTGGGCTTTTCTAATGGAAAAAGGGAAAGCCTACATAAACTCGACGAAGCATATTTGACCGGTTACCAAACTGGCTACAATATTGGAAGGTCTGACCAAATGCTAGAAAATTCGTATTATACTTTTGATAAAGAGCACATAGATTCTTCCATTAACAAAGATACCATTGTTATTACTGATGCCAAAATCGAGTAGCCAAAAATAGGCACCCCAAACTCGGAGTGCCTATTTTCTTTATTATTTAGTATAATAAAATTATTATTTATTTTCTATCTTAAAAAGAAATAAGCTAAAACTATTATTCCAAGAATTATTCTATAATATCCAAACACTTTAAAATCATGCTTTTTAATATAATTCATTAAGAATTTAATAATTGCAACTGATACTAAGAATGATACTAACATTCCGACTAATAATACTGCTATTTCTATTCCTGTAAATCCAAATCCAAACTTAACTAATTTCAATAAACTTGCACCAAGCATTGTAGGTATCGCTAAGTAAAATGTAAATTCTGCAGCATTTGGTCTAGATAAACCTATTAGTAATCCTCCAATAATTGTTGCTCCAGAACGTGAAGTTCCTGGAAAGATTGCTGCTATTAATTGAAATATACCAATTAAAAAAGCATCTTTATATGTAATTTCTGTACTTGTTTCTTTTGTCTTTGTTTTCCTATTTTTATTCCAGTTTTCTATTACTATAAAAGCAATACCAAAAACAATTAATGCAATTGCTATACATACAGGATTATAAAATAATGCTTCAAATACTTCATCAAATAGTAATCCTATTATTGCTGCTGGAATACATCCAACTAAGATTTTTCCCCATAAATTCATTTTAGTTTTATCAAAATATGATAAAATTCCTTTATCTTTAATTGCCTTCTCTTTATTTTTTGTAAAAGGCCATATTTTCTTAAAATATAGAAGTACTACTGCTAGAATGGCACCAAATTGAATAACTACTTGAAACATACTCCAAAACTCAGGAGAAACTTCATTAAATTTTATAAATTGTTCTGCTAATATTAAATGTCCTGTACTACTAATTGGTAGCCATTCTGTAATTCCTTCTATAACTCCAAATACCCCTGCTTTTAAAAGTTCTACTAACATAAACATTTCTTCCTTCCTTTGTTATTTTTTATATACTTCTTTTAATATATTATATATTGTGTCCTTTATAAATTCTGCTGTTGTGACCGGTGCTACTTTTCCAGGTAAAGCTAATGCCCATATCAATTTTAGATTTCTTTCTTTTACTTCTTTTTTATCTATCCCCCCTGGATTAGATGCTAAATCTATTAATAAACAATCTTCTTTTACATATTGTAATCTTTCTTTATTTAAAATCAAATGTGGAACAGTATTTATTATAATATCAAATTCTCCTAGGTTATCACTTAAAGTATTTATATTAGTTTCATTGTGTCCATATGCCCTAATCCAAGCTAAGTCCTCATCTTTTCTTGCAGCACATGTAACTTTAGCAGATAGTCCTGCCATTTTTCTTGCTAAAACTTTTCCAATTCTTCCAAATCCTAATATTAATACTTTGCTTCCATGTATTATTTTATTTGTATTTGCTATTGCAATTTCTATTGTACCTTCTGCCGTTGAAATAGTATTCAAAACCGCCAGTTCTTCTCTTTTCATTATATCTATTATCTCAACATATTCATCATTTGCCATATTATATACCTCAGGCATAATACTTCCTGCTATTAATATTTTAGCATTCAAGTAATGAACAAGCTCTCTTATAGATATTTCATTATTACTAAATGGTGCATTAATATTTACTCCATTACTAGAAAAAGGTATTGGTCCTATTACTATTTCTACATCTTCTGGAATAGCTTTACTTAATTTTTCAGTAAATACAATATTTTCATGACCTTTTAACTCTTCTGCCTTTTCTAATCCAAATGTATATACAGTATTTCCTTCATCTGCTAGCATCTTTGCAAGTTTAATTATTCGTAAATCTCCACCTATTATTGCAAAATTTGTACTCATAAAATCCCTCCTTATGGTTATTATATTGAATTTTTGGAATTTTATGAGTCTTTTTTTAATCTTGTCTTTCTTTTTGATTTTCTTCTATTTCTATATTTTCTTCTTTTTGCTCTGTTCTTCCTTGTCTATTCTTCTTTAATAAATTAATATCATTATAACTCAAATGTCTAGTTATTTCAGACATTTCTTCTAGATGTGTTTTTACTTTTATTTCTTTTCCACTTAATTTTTTTATGCCTTCTTTACTTTCTAAATTAAAAGGTATTGAAATCCTTGCCATAATTGGAATAAACACAGGATCTTTTTTTACTTTTTCCACAATTTTTTTGCTATCTATATCTATCGCAGTATTAACATATTTTATTGCTGTTTCCTTATCATTTTTTATTAATGATATTTTCGCTAATTCGTAATAACTGTCTGCTGAAAGTTCTTCTTCATTTATTGCCTCTAAGAACTTCTTTTGGGCTTCTTCGATATCTTTATAAATAAGTGCAATTTCAGCCAAATCATATTTTAAAGCATATGCTAAGCTATTAATCTCAGCTGCTTTTTCATAACAAATTTTAGCATTTTGGAAATCATTTAACATTGTATATGCCATACCTAAATTATAATTTATATCATAACTATAAGGATTATATTTTAATGCTTCTTGATACACATTCACTGCCTCTTTATACATCTCAGTATCAATTAAAATATCTCCTAATAACATTGAAGCTTCATATGTATCTGGTTTTTTATTTAGTAAATTAAATAACATTTCAGCCGCTTCTTCTTTTTTATCTAATCCATTTAATAATTCAGCAACTTTATAATAAGAATCATAATCTTGCTTATCTATATCTATTGCTTGTACGTATTCGTCAATTGCTTTTCTCATTCCACCTTCTTTTTCGTAAATTTCAGCAAGCATTTTATGGGCTTTATAGCTATCTTTGTTTTTATCAAGTAAGTTAATTAGAGCCTCTTTTGCTCTTTTATTATCATTGAACATCACACAAATCTTAGCTTTTGTTAAATTAACCATTTCATATAAGTATATTCCATGTTTTTCTAGTATAATAATTATTACCGGTACTAGTACAGCTAATACATATTTTAGAATCATGAAAAACACATTTAACTTTATATCAAATAAAACTTCTAGAAAGTTAAGAGCAATTCCCATTGCTTCTAATACTAATATTATTACATAGCTAGTATCATTTCGTCTTATCATTCTAAAAAACATATATACAAATATTGCAAATGAGACAAATATAAATAGTAATTGTTCTATTAGCATTTCTTCTTCTCCTTTTATTTTTTGCACTTCTATTTTATTTCATTTTTTATCATTTGTCTACCTATCCATATATAGTTTGGTAAATTTCATAATTTCTTAATATTTTTCTTACATAATTGTTAGTTTCTTTATAAGGAATATTCTCAATATCACTTCCATCTGCTTTTATTATATCTTTTTCTATCCAGTTATCTACAGTTCCAATTCCTGCATTATATGCCGCTACAGCAACTTCTTTATTTCCATATTTTTCTAATAAGGTAGATAAATATTTTGTTCCAATATTTATATTATTTTGCACATTAGCAATTGATTCTCGTATATTTTCACGGTCTAAATTTATTCCATATCTAGTTGCTATATCATCTGCTGTTTCCTCCATAATTTGCATTAAACCGAATTGCATCTTTATGTGAAACAGCTCCTTCTTCAAAATTACTTTCTGCTTTAATTACTGCAAAAATTAAATTTTCTTCTACATTATATTCTTCTGCATAAATTGAAACAATTTCTTGATAAGTTTTAGGGTAAAATATTTTAAGTATTTTATCTTTAAAAATAAAAACAAATACAATAACAAGTAAAATTATTGCAACAGCAATAACTAGCTTTTTATTTCTCAATTTTATTTTCTCTCCTTTGTTATACACTTTGAAAGATGTGTCCCAAATGCGAAAAAAAGGTGTAAAGAGGGACGTTTCTTTTGAACACATTTTTTTCGCAAAGGAAACGTCCCCAATGCGAAATTATTTACAATCATACCAATTATCTGCTTCAGATAATTCTGCAATTAAAGGTACTTTTAACTCAGCTGCTGATTCCATACTATTTTTCACTATTTTTTGTATTTCTTCTTGTTCTTCCATTGGTGATTCTATCATCATTTCATCATGTACTTGTAATACTATTTTTGATTTTAATCCCCTTTTTTCAATTTCTTTAAATACCTTTATCATAGCAATTTTCATTATATCTGCTGCTGTTCCTTGTATAGGCGTATTCATAGCAGCTCTTGCTCCAAATTGTCTTACCATATAGTTATTTGATTTTAATTCTGGTATATATCTTCTTCTGTGGAATAAAGTCTCTACATATCCTTTTTCTCTTGCCTCTTGTTTTATATTTTCCATAAATTTTCTAATTCCAGAATATTCATTTAAGTACTCATCTATATATACTTTTGCTTGTTTTCTTCCTATTCCTAATTGTTCTCCTAATCCAAAATCACTTATTCCATAAACAATTCCAAAGTTTACTGCTTTTGCATCGTTTCTTTGTTCCTTTGTTACTTCTTCAATAGGTGTTTTGAATACTTTTGATGCTGCTTGTTTGTGAATATCTTGACCTTTTTTAAAAGCACTTATCATATGTCTATCTCCTGATATTGAAGCAAGTACTCTTAATTCTATTTGTGAATAGTCAGCATCTATATATACTTTTCCTTCTTCTGGTTTAAATACTTTTCTTACTCTTTTTCCTAATTCAAATCTTGTTGGTATATTTTGAAGATTCGGTTCTGTTGAACTTATTCTTCCTGTGGCAGTTATTGTTTGGTGGAAAAATGAATGTATCCTTTTTGTTTTTGGATTTATATATGGCTTTAGTCCTTCTACATATGTTGAGTTTAATTTCATAAGTTGTCTATATTCTAATATTTGTTCTATTACCGGGTCTTCTTTTTTTAATTTTTCTAGTACTTCTACATCTGTTGAATAACCATTTTTAGTCTTTTTAATGGCTGGCAATTTCATTTTTTCAAATAAGATTTCCCCTAATTGCTTTGTTGAATTTATATTAAATTCTTCCCCTGCCATTTCATAAATTATTTTTGTTATAGTGTCTAGTTTTTCTGTTAGCTCTTTTCCATACTGTTCTAGTTCTTCTTTATCTACATACATTCCATTCCATTGCATATTTGATAATACTTCTACTGTTGGCATATCTATTTTGTAAAATAAGTCTAGACAATTTATTTCTTCTAATTTTTTTAGAGTTATTTCTTTTATTTTACCTATTGCATATGCAAACACACAAACTTCTTCTTGCCTTCTTTTCTTTTCATCATTATTTTCTTCTGCATTGTCAAATAAGTTTATTTGTTTTGTATCCTTTTCTTCTTCTCCTAACACCTCATCTAAATATAATTCTAAATAATTTGCCATTAAGTCTTCTATTTTTAATTTGTTGTTTGTTGGATTTAATATATATGATGCTATTGCTATATCATAATCAATTCCTTTTAATTTTATATCTTCTTGTCTTAATAATATATAGGTCTTACTTAAGTCTATGCCTACTTTTTTTATTTCATTATCTTCTAAAATATCTTTTAATTCTTTAACTCCTTTTTCTAATTCTATATAATAAACTTCATTTTTTTCTTTATTATAAATTGATATTCCTTTTATTTCTTCTTGTACTATTTTTTCTTCATTATCTACCTTTTCTGTCAAAAAATAAAATATCATTTCTTTTTTTTCTTTTATATAATTTATAACTTTCTCTTTTGCCTTCTCTACTCTTTTATATAATTCTTTATCAGCACTTGTATTATCGTTTACTTCTACATTTTCACCTTTTAGGTTAAAACGTTCTATATAACGATTAAAATTTAGTTCTCTAAATATTTCTAATACTTTTTCTTTATCCCATTCCTCTAGCTTAAAATCACTTAAGTCGTCTTTTATTGGTACATTTACATTTATTGTTCCCAATGTTTTAGAAAGATAAGCTAAATCTTTATTTTCTATTATTTTTTCCCTTTGTTTTCCTCTTAAATTGTCTTCTCCTTCTTCTATTTTTTTATATAAATTATCTATTGAACCATATTCTTGTATTAGTTTTAGAGCTGTTTTTTCCCCTACTCCTGGTACTCCTGGAATATTGTCTGATGTATCTCCTTGAAGACCTTTTACTTCTATTAATTGTTTTGGTTCTAGTCCATATTTCTCTTTTATTTTTTCTCTATTATATTCATCTGTTTCACTTTTTCCAGCTTTTGTATGTGGTATTCTTATTGTTACTTTATTTGTTGCAAGCTGAAATGTATCTCTATCTCCTGATAAAATTATTACATCTAATCCTTGTTTTTCTCCATAACAAGAAAGTGTTCCTAGAACATCATCTGCTTCATAACCTTCCATTTCTACTATATCTATATTCATTGCATGTAAGATTTCTTTAATCATCGGCATTTGCTCTGCAAGTTCATCTGGCATTCCCTTTCTATTTGCTTTATAGCCTTCGTACATTTTATGTCTTGCTGTAGGTGCTTTTAAGTCAAATGCTACTGCTATATATTTAGGTTCTACATCTTCTAATAATTTAAATAATATAGCTAAAAATCCATATACTGCATTTGTATATTTTCCATCTTTTGTTGTTAGCATTCTACTTCCCATTATTCCATAAAATGCCCTATTCATTATACTATTTCCATCTACTAATACAAATTTATCCAAACCGATTTCCTCCCATTAAAAAATCTTTTTTATTATATCACAGATTTTTTCCATTTACTACTTAAATTCAAGAAAAAAAAGCTGTTTTTTAGGACGGGCTCAAAAAACAGCTTTTTTCAACATAAAATATATTTAATTAACTCAAGCAATATTATTCCCAATACAACATAGGATAACCACCATTTTCTCCTGTATCTTCTTTAAATGCATCTCCTAAATCTGATGCTGTAAATGTATCATCTTTAGTGTAGCAATTAACTATTTTGTTTATTTCAAACATATTTCCACCTCCAATTATATCTCCTTTACTTGCTGTTGCTGTTACTATTCCTATAGAATAACAATTTGTAGCATTTCCTCCTATTGTTGTCGATGCATTCAAAATTCCTCCTGCTCTGTATCCTTCAATATTTCCTATATTATAGCAATTCTCTACAGTTCCATCAATACCACCAACTATTCCACCGGCATTAGTTCCTGCACTAACTGTTCCTTTATTAGAACAACTAAAAATATTACCATTAAAATATCCTACTATTCCTCCACAATAATTAGCACTTGATTTTACACTTCCATAATTTCCACAATTTATTATTTTATGAGAATAATTTTCAAATTGTTCTGCCCATCCACCGTATCCGTTACTACTCCCTACTATTCCTCCCATACCAGTTATAGTTCCGTAATTTTTACAATTATAAACTGTATGTTGACCTATTAAACTTCCTACTATTCCTCCTGATACAGTACCATTCGCATTATTAACACAATTAGAAATATTTCCACTAAAACCATATAGGCAACCTACAACTGCTCCACTTCTAGTTCCACCCGTTACACTTGAACCTTCTGCTATTGTTATATCTCTAATTGTTCCATCTATTACTAATCCAAATAGTCCTTGATAATTTTCTGTACTATCTATTTGTAAATTACTTATTGTATGATTACATCCATCAAATATTCCCTTAAAAGCTTTATTTGCTTGTATATCTAGATTAGCTAAATTTGTATCATCGGTTACAAGTCCAATTGGTGTCCAATTACCACTTAATGTTATATCACTTGTTAGTAATACTGCTTTTCCTTCATAGCTGTTTCCACCATTTACATCATCTCTAAAAGCTTTTAGTTCGTCTTCACTACTTATTTCTATAATGTTATCATTATTAATTACTGTTTTATCATCATTAACATAGTATTTTCTTTGGCTTTCTTTTACTGTTATTATAAAACTTCCATCTCCATTTACTACTAAAACATATCCATTATTTCCAAATTGATTTGTTAGTTCTTGTCTAAAACTTGTTTCTTCTAAAATTTCACTATATCCATTATCAGCAATACTACTTCCCAATACTGCCATATTTATTTTTTCTTCTTCCTCTGCTTTACTTGTTTTTTCCTTTGCATTTGTTGCTTGTGTAAGTATTCCATTTTCTCCTGTTAGCATTGCAATAGATACTCCTGCAAGTATCAATAACACTATAATTGTAATTACAAGTGCAATTAATGTTATTCCTTTTTCCTTTCGTTTTAATATTTTTTTGTTTTCTTTCATTTGTTTTACCTCCTATTTTGTTT
>CALXEW010000034.1 GCA_944387435.1 uncultured Clostridia bacterium
CATTTGATTTAGCATTAAGAAAATATATAACAAAAGTAGGAAGTACTGAATTAACAGGTGAAAATTTAAGAGTGCCAAATGTAGATGAAAGTACATTAAAGGAAGGAACAACAGCAACATATAAGCATAAGAAAGATCCGGTATTAGTAAATACAGGAGATATAGTTACATATAAAATAACTATATATAATGAAGGAGAAAAAGCAGGAAGAGCAACAGAGGTAATAGATCAGCTACCAACAGGATTAGAGTTTGTAAGAGTAGTAAGTGGAAATTTTGAAGAAGGAAGTTATGAAGAAAATATAAATAAATTAACATTAGTAAGAGTATCAGGAAATAATAATAATTTACCAGCATATACAGGAGAAGGAGATCCAAGTTCAGAGAGTATAGAAATAGAATGTAGAGTAGTAGAAGAAGCAGGAGAAAGAGATAAAGTATTAACAAATATAGCGTGGATATCAAAAGAAGTAGATGGGGAGAGTAATACAGAGATAATAAATCAAGAAGGTTTAGATAGAGATTCAGAACCAGGAAGAAAGCCAACATGTGACAAAGATAGTATGGAGGATTATAACGGAAACGAAAATAAAGAAGATTTGAGTGATTCAAATAATTACTACAAAGGAGAACAAGATGATGATGATTTTGAAAAGTTAATACTAAAAAAAGCAGAAGGAAACTATAAAATACAAATAGTAAAGGTAGATAAAGAAAATAAGGAAAGTAGATTATCAGGAGCAGAATTTAAAATAACATTAGCAGATGGAAGTACAGTAGAAGAAACCACAGGAACAGATGGAACAATAGAAACAAAAGATATAGATATAACATCAAGTGGAGTAGACACAATAAAGGTAGAAGAGATAACAGCACCGGAAGGATATAATAAATTATTTAATAGTTTCGAATTAGATGTAACAAAGGGACTAGTAGATGGAACATATGTGGTAACAGATATTAATTTGAAAAATGGAGAAGGAAGTGGAATAGGAACAGGTACAGTAAATGTAGATTATTTAAATAACTTAGTAACAATAACTGTGCCAAATGAAAAGAAAGAAGGAAACTATAATATACAATTAGAAAAAGTCAATAGTGAAGATAATACTATAAAGCTATCAGGAGCGGTATTTGATGTTACATTACCAGGTATAAATGAGTCAGAACAAAAAACAACAAATGAAAATGGGATTATAGATTTAGGAACTGTAGAAATAGCAGATATAGAAGTGAAAGATACGATAATAATAAGAGAGATAACAGCACCAGAAGGATATAATTTAATACAAGAAGAATTAAGGATTGAAATAGAAAAACAAGAAGTTGAAGGAAAATATTATATAGAGAATGTTTCAATAATATCAGGTAATGAAAATGCAGATATAACGTTTGATGGAAGTAATATAAAAATAACGGTAAAGAACGAGAAAATAAAAGAATTTGATTTGGCTTTAAGAAAATTTATTATAGCTGTAAGTGATGATGAAAATATAGAAAATGGAGAATTTTTAAGAAATGAAGATGGTTCATATATAAGAGAACCAGTAGTAGATACATCATTACTTAACACAATAGATGAAGATGGAACTAAGATAACAACAGCAATATATAATCATACAAAAGAACCAGTAACAGTAAGAAGAAATGATTATGTAGTATATATGTTAAGAGTATATAATGAAGGAGATTTAGATGGATATGCAGCTGAAATAAAAGACCATTTGCCATCATATTTAGAATTTGTAGATAATAATTTTAATAAACAATATGGTTGGGAAATATCAGAAGATGGAAGGACAGTAACAACAAGATATTTAGAAAATAGTTTAATAAATGCAGCAGAAGAAGGAGAAAATGGATATACATTATCATATGTAGAAGTTCCAATAATGTGTAAAGTAACAGCCGGGGCAATGGCAGGAGAAAATATAACAAATATAGCAGACATAACAGAATATCAAAATGAAGAAAAGGAACCAGCAGAAGATAGAGATTCAGAAGAAGATAATGTAGAACTTCCAGAAGATGAAGAATTACCAGGATATAAAGATGAACAAGAAGGAGATTATATACCAGGACAGGAAGATGATGATGACTTTGAAAAAGTGGTAGTTGAAGATGATAAATTCTTTGATTTAGCTTTAAGAAAATTTATTATAGCTGTAAGTGATGATGAAAATATAGAAAATGGAGAATTTTTAAGAAATGAAGACGGTTCATATATAAGAGAACCAGTAGTAGATACATCATTGCTTAACACAATAGAGGAAGATGGAAATAAAATAACAACAGCCATATATAAGCATACTAAAGAACCAGTAGTTGTAAAAAGAAATTCTTATGTAATATATATGTTAAGAGTATATAATGAAGGAGATTTAGATGGATATGCATCTGAAATAAAAGACCATTTACCACCATACTTAGAATTTGTAGATAATGAATTCAATGAACAATATGGCTGGGAAGTATTAGAAGATGGAAGGACAGTAACAACAAGATATTTAGAAAATAGTTTAATAAATGCAGCAGAAGAAGGAGAAAATGGATATACATTATCATATGTAGAAGTTCCAATAATGTGTAAGGTAACAGATGGAGCAATAGCAGGAGAGAATATAACAAATATAGCAGATATAACAGAATATCAAAATGAAGAAAAGGAACCAGTAGAAGATAGAGATTCAGAAGAAGATAATGTAGACCTTCCAACAGATGAAGAATTACCAGAATATAAAGATGAACAAGAAGGAGATTATATACCAGGACAGGAAGACGATGACGATTTTGAAAAAGTAGTTCTAAAAGAATTTGACTTAGCATTAAGAAAATTTATAACAAAAGTAGATGATAAAAATGTTACAAATAGAATACCAGAAGTAAGTTATGACCAAGCTACAGGAGAGATAACATATAATCATACAAAAGACCCTGTACAAGTTACAACAGACAATATAGTAACATATACAATAAGGGTATATAATGAAGGAGCAATAAATGGTTATGCAAGCGAGATAACAGATGATATTCCAGAAGGATTAGAGTTCTTACCAGATAACGAAACAAATATTAATTATAGATGGGTAATGTATGATGCAGAAGGAAATGTAACAGAAAATGTAGAAGAAGCAATAAGTATTAAAACAGATTACTTATCAAAAGAACAAGAAGAAAGTCCAGGAGATAACTTATTACTTGCATTTAATCCAGATGAGCCAATAAGTGAAACAAATCCATCATATAAAGATGTGCAAGTAGTATTTAGAGTAATAGAACCAAATGAATCAGACAGAGTTTTAGTAAACTCAGCACAAATATCAGATGATAGTGATGAAGATGGAAATCCAGTAGACGATAAAGATTCTATACCAGATGAATGGAATGATGGAGAAGATGATCAAGATAGAGAATATGTTGAATTGGTATACTTTGATTTATCTTTAAGAAAATGGGTAACACAAGCAATAGTAATTGATAAAGATGGAAATCAAGCAGTTACAGAAACAGGCCATAAGCCATATGACGAACCAGAACAAATTGTAAAAGTGGATATATATAGAAAAAGTATATATGATGTAACAGTAAAATTTAGATATAAAATCCGTGTAACAAATGAAGGAGAAATAGCAGGATATGCAACAGAAATAACAGATTATGTACCAGAAGGATTAAGATTCTTACCAGAAGACAATCCAGGATGGACAGATGAGGGAAACAATGTAATTTCAACAAGATTATTAGAAAATACATTATTACAACCAGGAGAATATGCAGAAGTGGAAGTAGTTCTAACATGGATAAATGGAGAAGATAACATGGGAGAGAAAGTAAATATAGCAGAAATATCAGAAGACTATAATGATTATGGAGCACCAGATAAAGATTCAACACCGGATAATCAAGTAGATGGGGAAGACGACCAAGATGATGCACCAGTATTGTTATCAGTAAGTACAGGACAAGTAAGAATTTACTTTACATTAGGATTTGTAATATTAATTACAATTGCAGGTGGAGTGTTATTAATTAAAAAATTTGTACTATAATTGATAAACAGAGGTAACTTTTATAGTTATCTCTGTTATAATGAAGTGAAAAGTGAGAATGAAAAGGTGATAATATGATTTTTGTAGGTGGAATACATGGAGTAGGAAAGGATTATTTCTTAAGTAAAGTAGGAAAAAAGCTAGGGTTAGAATTTTATTCGGCAAGTGAACTAATTGAACAATATGGAAATGTTAGTATTGGAAGTGATAAAAAAACTCAAAATATTAGTGGAAACCAAGATTATTTGCTACAAGCAATAAATAGTAAAAAATTACCGAAAGAGTATATTTTAAACGGTCATTTTTGTTTGTTAAATGGTGATGGAAAACCTGAAAGAATTCCTATAGAAACATTTTATGAACTAAGCCCAAATAGAATAATAATTCTGAAAGAAAAGCCAGAAATAATAGTTGGAAGAAGAATGATAAGAGATAGACAAGAAGTTTTTGTTGAAGATACAAAAAGGTTTCAAGATGAAGAGATTGCTTATGGAAAGGAAGTAGCTAAGAAATTAGGAGTGCCTATAGCCGTTTTCAATGCTAGAGAAGAAAATAATAAAGCGATGGAATTTATTTCTGTTGGTTTGGACAAAAACAATTTTTTTGAAATAAAAAAATAAACAAGTTATTTTATTGTATAGGTTGATAAATTAATAAATTTGTTATAAAATATTAAATGTCAGAAAGGAAGAGAATAATGAATACAGATTTGGAAAAGCTAGTAAAAGAAGTAGAAGAAGAAATAAAACCACAATTTCAAGAATTGGATAGAATTTGCGAAGTAAACAGTAAAAAAGTATTAGAGGCTTTTCAAAAATGTGATTTACAAGAAAGTCACTTAACATCAGCAACAGGATATGGAATAGATGAACCGGGAAGAAATAAAATAGAAGAAATATATGCAAAAATATTTAAAGCAGAAGATGCCTTGGTAAGGACACAATTAATTTCAGGAACACATGCTTTGACAGTTACACTTTTTGGATTGTTAAGACCAGGAGAAAAAATGTTAAGTATAACTGGAGCGCCATATGATACTCTACAAACTGTAATTGGGATTGGTGAGAATGTAAGTAAAAGTTCTCTAAAAGCATTTAATATTGATTATGAACAAATAGAATTAGTGGATAATGATTTCGATTTAGAAGCAATAAAGACAAGACTATCTAAAAAAGATATAAAATTAGTAGAAATACAAAAATCAAGAGGATACTCAACAAGAGAGAGTCTTACTATAGAGAAAATAGAAAGAGCAATTAAGCTAATTAGAGAAGTAAATAAAGATGTAATAATTATGGTAGATAATTGTTATGGAGAATTTGTTGAAGAAAAAGAACCAATAGAAGTAGGGGCTGATATTGCTGTAGGTTCTTTAATGAAAAACCTTGGAGCAGGGATTGCGACTTCAGGAGCATATATTGTAGGAAAAAAAGATTTAATAGAATTATGTGCAGAAAGGTTAACATCTCCAGGAATTGGTAAGGAAATAGGACCGTCATTAAATCAAAATCCATTGCTATTGAAAGGATTATTCTTTGCACCGTCCGTAGTAAAAAGTAGTGTGAAAACAGCAATTTTTGCAAGTAGGTGCTTAGAAAAATTAGGTTATGAAGTAGAGCCAAAGTATAATGATAAAAGAGGAGACATTGTTCAAACATTAAGTTTAGGAACAGAAGAAAATTTAGTTAAATTCTGCCAAGGAATACAAAAAGGTTCACCAATTGATTCTAATGTCTTACCATATCCAGGAGATATGGGAGGATATGAAGATAAAGTAATTATGGCAGCTGGAACATTTACACAAGGGTCAACTATTGAACTTAGCTGTGATGGTCCAATAAGGGAGCCTTACATAGCATATATGCAAGGAGGACTCACATATGAATATGGTAAGCTTGGGATATTAAAAGCTATCAAATTTATGCAAAAGTAAAAAAAGAAAGGAAGAGAAAAATGGTTGTTGTAATAGTATTGTTAGTTTTTATAGTTTTAATTACGTTATTATTGATATTTGGAGGAAGAGAGCAAAGGAAAGAAAATAAGAGGTTAGAAAAAGAAAGAAAAGATGTAGCAAAAAAAGCAAAACAAGAAATAAAAGAAAAGAAAGACAATATGATGAAAACAAGACAAGAATATAAAGACTTATTTAAGGAAATCCAAAAAGATAGTGATTTAGAAGAAGAGGAAGACGACCAAGAGGAAGAATATATAGACGAAGAGGATGAGGATTATTATGACGATGAAGATTATAATGATGTAATAAATGAACAGGAAGAAGAGTATGAAGGTAAAGAAAGTGAAGAGGAGCAAGCATTAGATTTAGAAGAAAATGTACTTCCACTAGAAGAAGATTCTGAGGAAACAGAAGAGGATTACGAAGACGATGATAGTGAAGATGAAGACGATTATGAGGAAGAAAAAGAGGATGGAGAAGAAGATAGCAACGAAATAGTAGAAAAAGAAAATGATGATGGAAATATAGGAGTTGAATGGTTTATTCCAGGAATAGACGAAGATAAAAATGTATCAAAAAAAGAAGAAAAAGTAGAAGAAATAAAAAAGGTAGAGACTGATAACGAGAAAAAAGAAAGTGTAGATACATCTATTAATGATGAATTAGATAGATATATTCAAGAAGCAAAATCAAACGATATAGGATATTTAAATGGCGATGAACCAGAAGAGGAAGAAAAAACTACAGTTATAGAAGAAGAACCTAAAAAAGTAAAGAAAACAACAACCAAAAAAACAACGTCAACAAAATCAGGAACTAAAAAAACGTCAACAAAGAAAACTTCTACTACTGAAAAAAGCACAACTGCAAAGAAAAGTACTGCAAAGACGACAACAAAGAAATCAGAAGAAAAACCAAAGACAACAAAAAAGACAACAACTACAAAGAAAACTACAAAAAGGACTACAAAGAAGGAAGATTAGTATTAGAAAGGCAGTATAATGAAAGTAATAGTAATTGGTGGAGGACCAGCAGGAATGATGGCAGCGATAACAGCTAGCCAAAATGGTGATAATGTAATTTTAATTGAAAAAATGCAATCATTAGGAAGAAAACTATTGATAACAGGGAAAGGAAGATGTAATATAACATCTTCTTTGCCTATTAATGAGTTTATAAAAAACACACCAGGAAATGGAAAATTTTTATTTAGTTGTTATCAAAGTTTTACTAATGAAGATATAATAAAGTTTTTAAAAGAAGAAGGGCTTGAAGTAAAAGAAGAAAGAGGAAATCGTATCTTTCCTATTACAGACCGTTCACAAGATGTTTTAGAATGTTTTAAAAGAAGATTAAAGAAAAATAATGTAGAAATACATTATAATGAAGAAGTAAAGGATATTTTGTATAAAGAAAATGAAGGAAAGAAGATAGTAATAGGCGTAAAGACAAACAAGGAAAGACTAATTGCAGATAAGGTTATCTTAGCAACAGGAGGAAAGAGTTATCCTTTAACAGGTTCAACAGGAGATGGCTATAAGTTAGCAGAAGATTTAGGACATACTATAAAAGATGTAAAACCTTCTTTAGTTCCTTTAGCGATATATGAAAAAGATACATGTAAAGAATTACAGGGACTTAGTTTAAGAAATGTAGCTATAAAAATTATAGATCTAGAGAAGAATAAAACCATATATGAGGATTTTGGAGAGATGTTATTTACACATTTTGGGGTATCAGGGCCAATAATACTCACAGCTTCAGCTCATCTAGTTAGATATAAAAATATAGAAGAGAAATATAAAAATAGAAATATTAAATTAATAATAGACTTTAAACCGGCTCTTTCAGAACAAAAACTTGAAGCTAGAATACTACGAGATTTTGACGAATTAAAGAATAAGCAATATAAAAATAGCTTAGATAAGCTATTGCCACAAAAATTAATACCAGTTATTATTAAAGAAAGCAAAATAGAATCAACTAAAAAAGTAAATGAAATAACAAAAGAGGAAAGAAGAGAGTTAGTACATTTGTTAAAGAATTTTGAAATAGAAGTAAAATCTTTAAGACCTATTGAAGAGGCAATTATTACAAGTGGAGGAATAAATATAAAAGAAATAAACCCTAAAACTATGGAGTCTAAAATAGTTAAAAACTTATTTTTTGCAGGAGAAATAATAGATGTAGATAGTTATACAGGAGGTTTTAATCTACAGATTGCATATTCAACAGGCTATGTTGCTGGATTGTCTTAAAAAGGACAATCCTTTTAAAATAAGGAGGAAAGATGGAAGAATTTGTGACAATAGAGAATAATATTACTTCAGAATTTACAGAGAAAAAATCTAAATTCATAGGAAATTTTTTTTATGTAGAAAGCATAGAAGATGCAGAACAAATTATAAAAGATGTGAAGAAAAAATACTTTGATGCAAGGCATAATTGTATTGCATATAGAATAATGGATGAAGGAAAAATAGTTGAAAGATTTAGCGATGATGGAGAGCCTTCTGGCACAGCTGGAGCTCCAATGTTGAATATTTTACAAAAAAATAATTTAGTAAATGTTTTAATAATAGTTACGAGATATTTCGGAGGGATATTGTTAGGAACAGGAGGTTTAGTTAGAGCTTATCAAAATAGTTTAATTCTTGCAATTGAAAAAAGTAATAAAGTTACTAAATGTTTAGGAGAATGTTTAGAGGTTTGCTTAGAATATAGTGATTTTGAAAGTTTTAAATATTATTGTAAAAATAACAATATAAATATAGTAGAAACAAATTATAAAGAAAATATTGTTTGTAAAATAGAGTTAGAAGAAGTTAAAAAAGTAAAATTAATAGATGATTTTGAAACAAAAAATATAAAATTAAATAATATTAAAGATTTATATAAAAAATATATAACGAAAAGTATATAAAAATGAGAGTTTTATAAATAATTGGAAAAAAATTCCAAAAAAATATTGCAAATCTACTTCTAAAATAATATAATCAAATTGTAAAAATTTTACAGTAATTATTTTAGGAGGGAAAGTATGAAAGAGAAAATTTCTATATTGATTGCAGATGACAATCAAGATTTCAGTCATACATTATCAAATTACATAAATTCTCAAGACGATATGGAGATAATAGGAATGGCAAAGGATGGAAATGAAGCAGTAGAAATGATAGCAAATATAGAACCAGATGTTGTTTTATTAGATGTAATAATGCCACATTTAGACGGATTAGGAGTTTTAGAAAGAATTAACTCAATGAGTAGCAATAAAAAACCAATTTGTATTATGTTATCAGCTGTTGGTCAAGACAAAATAACGCAAAAAGCGATTATGCTAGGAGCTGAATATTATGTGGTAAAGCCATTTGATATTGAACTTCTTATAAAAAGAATTAGAGAAATTAAATTTTTTAAACCTGGGCAAGAGACAAATAATTTTATAACTAGAGATGCAAAACAACCATATATAGATATTCCAAATAAAAATGCAAATAAAGAAGATAATTTAGAGGCTCTAGTAACAAATATTATCCATGAAGTAGGTGTTCCAGCACATATTAAAGGGTACCAATATTTAAGAGAAGCAATTATAATGGTGGTAAATGATATTGATGTAATAAATCAAATAACAAAAAGCTTATATCCTAAGATTGCCTATAAGTTTAATACAACACCAAGTCGCGTAGAACGTGCAATTCGTCATGCCATAGAAGTAGCATGGGGAAGAGGACAACAAGAAGTTGTAGAAAAGATATTTGGATATACAATATCAGCAGCAAAAGGAAAGCCAACAAACTCAGAATTTATAGCAATGATAGCAGATAAGTTACGTCTTGAACTAAAAAGTGCATAAGATGTTTTTTGGGACGGGGCAAAAAAACATCAACTAAATAAAAAATAGAAAATCTACATATGAAAATAGTTATAGAATAGAGAAATCAGGAATAAGAGTAATAAAGAAATATATTAGATAATAAACTTCCAATATTTAGTGGTTAATATTTCAAAATGTTAATCATTAAGAATTGGAGGTTTTTTTGTATAGAGAAAAGGTTAAATGTAAAATATTATCTATTTAATATACCTGATAAAAAGCTAATAATATAAAGGAGTACAAACAACTTTTATTCAAAGCAACTTTATACAAAAATAATACAATTTATTCAGATTTTACATTAAATGTCTTATAATGAATAAAAAGAGGTGGTTTTATGGATACAGTTAGAAAATAATAAATAGAGAGAAATTAGAAGATTTAAAAGAAAAATTAAAGAAAAATGGCACAAGGGATTATATGTTATTCTATACAGGTATTAATTCAGGTATGAGAGTATCAGACATTGTGAAATTAACAAGAGATGATGTAAGAAATAGTGATGGTAGTATGAAAAACATATTACAGTAATAGAAAAGAAAACAGGGAAACAAAAACGATTTTCATTATGTAATGGTTTATTAGCAGAAATGGAAAAATACACAAAAAATATGAAAACAGGGGAATATTTATTTAAAGTAGAAAAGGAGAAAACAGACCAATAACAACAGTACAAGCATATAGAATAATAAGCGAAGCGGCAAAAAGTATAGGTTTAGAAGAAATAGGAACACATACTAATAGAAAAAAACTTTTGGGTATTGGCATTATCAACAATACAAAGATGTTGCAATATTACAAGAAATCTTTAATCATTCATCTCCATCAGTTACATTAAGATACATAGGAATTAATCAAGATAACATAGATAAATCATATATGAATTTTAGTTTATAAATTTTTTCATTGAGATTACAGAAAAAATCTCTTAAAATCATGAACAAATCATTATGAAAGGGAGAAAAATATGGAAAAAGATTTTGTAAATTTGATTTTAGAAACATTAGAAAAGAACATGAATATAAACAAAAGTGAAGATTTTATAGGAGAACTATTTGAACAAAGGGCAGAAGATATACACAGAGAAATTACACAAGATAAAAAATATAAAAAGCAAATGAAAAGAGTTGCATATATAAACGAAAACATAATCAACCAATATGAAAATGCAATAGATATGATTAAAGTAATGGAAGAATATGCAAATGTTATAGATGAGATAGAAGATACAATAGAAAAATCAATGTATAAACATGGATTATATGATGGATTAAAATTAATAATTGAGGGAATGAAAAAAATTGATATAAAAAAATAAAAGGTAAATTAATTGTGAGAATTAAAAGCTAATTGCTAAAAACAGTAATTAGTATTTTTTTATGAAATTTTGTTTGTTTGCTTGATTTTTACGAACAAATGTTATATAGTACTAAACATAGGAAATGAGAATAAGCAGATGTGGTTTGCCTCCAACAAGGAGGTGAGGCTTATGGTAGAAATACAAACATT
>CALXEW010000035.1 GCA_944387435.1 uncultured Clostridia bacterium
AGAACTCTTAGAGATCTTTGAACTTCTACTGTAAAGTCAACGTGTCCTGGTGTGTCAATAATATTAATTCTATTATTTTTCCAGAAACATGTTGTAGCAGCAGATGTAATTGTTATACCTCTTTCTTGTTCTTGCTCCATCCAGTCCATTGTTGCTTCACCTTCGTGAACCTCACCTATTTTATGTGTTTTACCTGTATAAAATAGAATTCTTTCAGTTGTTGTTGTTTTTCCAGCATCAATGTGTGCCATTATTCCTATATTTCTTGTTCTTTCTAGTGGGTATTCTCTTCCTGCCATTTTATATTTCCCCCTCTCTTCTACCATTTGTAATGTGCAAATGCTTTATTAGCTTCTGCCATTCTATGTGTATCTTCTTTCTTCTTAAATGCTCCACCGTTTCCAGCTACTGCATCCATTATTTCTCCGGCTAATTTTGCAGCCATTGTTTTTTCATGTCTGTTTCTAGCATATGTTACAAGCCATCTTAACCCTAAAGTTTGTCTTCTTTCTGGTCTAATCTCTAATGGAACTTGGTATGTTGCTCCACCTACTCTTCTTGCTTTTACTTCTAAGACTGGCATAACATTTTCTAAAGCTGCTTCAAAAACTTCTAGAGGATCTTTTCCTTCTTTTTCTTTAATAATGTCAAATGCATCATATACTATTTTTTGAGCAACTGATTTTTTACCATCAAGCATTATGTTGTTTACTAATTTTGTAACAACTTTACTATTATATATTGGATCTGGTAATACTTCTCTTTTTGCTATATATCCTTTTCTTGGCACTATTCTTCCCTCCTTAATTTTATATTAAATATAATGCTTTATACAGAAAGCATTTAGGTACTCTGAAAAGTTAATACTTTTCCGTATAGTGCTATATAATCTATATCTAAATTTAAGTACCTTAAGTTTAGTAAGAATTATAAGCACTAATTCATTTGCTAAACCTAAAGTCTATTTTTTAGGTTTCTTTGCACCGTATTTTGAACGTGCTTGCATTCTATCTTTAACACCTGCTGTATCTAATGTTCCTCTGATGATATGGTATCTAACACCTGGAAGGTCTTTTACCCTACCACCTCTAATTAATACAACACTGTGTTCTTGTAAGTTATGTCCTATTCCTGGGATATAAGAAATAACTTCATAACCATTAGAAAGTCTAACTCTGGCAACTTTTCTTAATGCTGAGTTTGGCTTTTTAGGTGTAACTGTTTTAACAACTGTACAAACTCCTCTTTTTTGTGGTGATCTGTTGTTTGTTAATCTTTTGCTCTTTGAGTTATAACCATGACGTAATGCTGGAGCTTTTGCTTTAGTTGTTTTTGTTCTTCTTCCTTTTCTTACTAATTGATTAATTGTTGGCACTTAAATTTCACCTCCTATTTTTATTTTACAAATTTATTGTTTCGTTACGGAAATGCATATTACATGCAATTTACTATAACGGATTATATTGTATCATGTAGCTACCAATAAGTCAAGAAAAACTTGGAATTTCTTCCAAGTTTTTTAATTGTTTAACTATAATTTTATCTATCTTTTTCTTCTTGGCTTTCTTTTAATTTCGCTAATTTTTCTTTTCGATTTTTTATACTTTCTGCTTTTGCCTCTTCCATTCCTTTATCAGCAACTACTAATACATCATATTTCACATAATCTTTGAAAGCTTCTCTTTTAGACTTTTGATTATTAGAATTGTTATCCATATCTGAATCTAAATCTAAAGTTGGAAGACTAGTAAATCCCTGTTCCTCAACCTCTTTATTATTTGGCAAACGTTTTTTAACAGCTAACAATACTTTTCCTATGAAATTATTTTCCATATTTGGAAATCTTTTGGCTAGTCTAGGAAATGCTTTCGCAAATTCGCTAACTACAGCTGGCGTTTGCTGTTGTAATGGATTTGCTCCATGAATTACTTGTATTGGATCAGCATTATTCTTAATTCCTGCACCAGAATTTGTTTCTTGTATTTTTTGTGTCTTTTCTTGCTCTTGTGCTTTTGCTTGTCTTTCTGTCCTTTCCTTTTTTGTTAATGGTAATGGATCTTTAGATGTGAATTTTCTATCTTTCCAACCTTCCAACTTAACCCTTACACTTTCTATGCTTAATCCTTTCATTAAATTACTTGCAACCATATTACATTTACTAAGCATTGTAGAAATTTCAAAACATTTATCTTTTAATTGTTGTGTTGAATAATTATGTACAGACCAATTAGTTTCTCTTGTTGTAGTATCTTGACTGTGTGCTGTCTTTTTTCCTTGTAGCTCTTCATATTCTGCCGCAATTTCACCAAATTCTTCTTCTATACTAGCATTTTCTTTCTTTAACTTTTCTACTTCTTCATCATTTTTAGATTGTCTTATTTTTTCTTGATTTTCCTTTAATCTTGCTACAAGTTTTTCTCTTCTAGCAGAATTCTCACTTATTTTCTGGTCAATATTTCCCTGTTCTTGCTCTTTTCTTCTAGATTGATATTCTTCTTTAAGAATCTCTAAATCTGTTTCCAGTTCTTCCATATATTGTTTAATATTATCAACTTTTGGTATATTTTCCATTATTTTTTTCATTTTTTGATATTCATCATTTTCTTCTCTTGTAATAGTTTTACTATTAAATTTATTTTTTAACTCTCCAAATCTAGCTTGAGTTGTTGCATCTTTATATTTTTCATATTGTATTTCCCAATTTCTCTTTTTTTCCATTTAAATACCTCCTTTGTACTATTCGTACAAACAACTTCCTTTATAATTATACCATTATTTAGTGAGTTAAGCAATGATTTTATGTAAATTTGTATGTTTTTTAAAGAAAATGTAATATTTTGGTAACATTTGTAACAAAAAACTTTAGCATTACACTAAAGTCCTTCTTCTAAGTCTTTTAAACTTCTATTTGCTAATTCCTGATATCTTAACTTTTTATCTCTTATTTTTTCTCCTTCAAGCTCTGGTAAAATACCAAAATTAGCATTCATAGGTTGGAATTTTGAATTAGGAGTAGATATATATTTTGCTAACGCACCTATTACTGTAGTTTCTGGAAATACTATTTTATTTTTACTATTATTTAAAGTTTCTACCGCATTTAAAGCTGCAACTAATCCAGAAGAAATTGATTCAACATATCCTTCAACACCTGTAATCTGTCCTGCAAAAAATATATTAGAATTAGTTTTTAAACAATATGTTTCATCTAATAATTTGCTAGAATTAATATATGTGTTTCTATGCATAACTCCATATTTTACAAACTCCGCATTTTGAAGTCCCGGTATCATGCTAAACACTCTTTTTTGCTCTCCAAATTTTAAATTTGTTTGAAATCCAACCATATTATATATACTTGCTTGCTTATCATCTTGTCTTAATTGAACAACAGCATAAGGTCTTTTTACTGTTCTAGGGTCATCAAAACCAACCGGTTTTAATGGTCCAAATCTTAAAGTGTCGATTCCTCTTTTTGCCATAATTTCTATTGGCATACAGCCCTCAAATATTTCTCTTTTCTCAAAATCATGCAATGTAACAACTTCCGCATTTACTAATTCATTCCAAAATTTTTCATACTCTTCTTTGTTCATAGGAAGATTTATATAGCTTTGTTCTTTTCCTTCTTGCTCTTTTAATCTTTTCCTCCACTCATCTTCCGTTTCATCTTTTTTCTTTTCCTCACCATATCTATCACCATAAAAAGCTATACTAAAATCAATACTATCTTTACTTATAATTGGTGCTGCCGCATCATAAAAATATAATTTATCTTCACCTGTAATATTTGCAATTTGTTTTGCTAGAGCTTCTGATGTAAGAGGTCCTGTTGCAATAATTACAATTCCTTCTTCTGTCATCTTTGAAACATCTGTTACTTCTTCATGAATAACTTCTATTAATGGATTATTTTCAATAATTTCAGTTACTTTTTTAGAAAAACTCTCTCTATCAACGGCTAAAGCCTGCCCTGCTGCAACACTTGTTTCGTCTGCTATTCTTATTAATAAAGAATCTAATTTTCTTAATTCTTCCTTTAATAACCCACAAGCATTTGTTAATAAATTAGATTTAAAAGAATTGCTACATACTATTTCAGCCAAATCTTTATTAGAATGTGCAGGTGAAAACTTTATAGGTTTCATTTCATATAATTTTACTTTGATGTTTCTTTTAGCAATCTGGTAAGCCGCCTCTGAGCCAGCTAACCCACCACCAATTATTGTAATATAATCTTTCATCTAATTACTCCTTTATAAGATATGCCCCAAATGCGAATTTTTTTGCGCAAAGGAAACGTCCCTAACGCGAATTATTCAAATAATCTCATTATTTCTTCTTTTGAGAATTTGTTTATAAATGTTGTCTTTGTATCTAGCATATTGTCTGCTAGTTTTGCCTTCTTTTCTTGTAATTCATATATTTTTTCCTCTATTGAGTTTTTGGTTATTAATTTATATACTTGTACATTGTTCTTTTGTCCAATTCTATACGCCCTATCTGTTGCTTGATTTTCTGTGGATATATTCCACCAAGGGTCATAATGAATTACCATATCTGCTCCTGTTAAGTTTAAGCCTGTTCCGCCTGCTTTTAATGATATTAAGAATAATTTTATTTCTGGATTTTCATTAAACTCATCGACCATTTTCATTCTTTCATCTACTTTTGTTGCTCCTGTTAGTTTAAAATAGTTTATATTCCTCTTCTTTAATTCTTTTTCTATTATTCCAAACATTGATGTATATCCCGAAAATAATAGTATCTTATGCCCTCCATTTATTGCTTCTTCTATTATTTCTATACATTGTTCTAATTTACTGCTTCCTTCTTTATATCCTTCAACAAATAAACTCGGATGGCAACATATTTGTCTTAGTCTTGTTAGTGCTGCTAAGATTTGCATTTGTGAATTTTCAAAGCCACTCATTTCTATTTTATCTGCTATTTCTTGTTTTGCTCTTGCTAGATATGTTAAATATATATTTTTTTGTTCTTCATTCATTTCGTTATTTAATACAGTTACTGTTTTTTCTGGCAATTCTGTTAATACCTCTTTTTTATTTCTTCTTAGCACAAATGGCTCTATTAACATTTTTAATTTTTGCATTTCTTTTTCGCTATTTTCTTTTACTATTGGTGTTTCATATATATTTTTAAATTTTCTATATGTAAATAAATATCCTGGCATTATGAAATCAAATATTGACCACAATTCAGCAAGTGAATTCTCTATTGGTGTTCCTGTTAATGCATATCTAGTTTCTGCTTTTATTTGCTTTATTGCCTTTGCGTTTTTTGTATTACTATTTTTTAGATACTGTGCCTCATCTGCAATTACATATTTAAATTTATAATCTTTTTCTTTATAAATTTCAATATCTCTTTTTAGTAAATCATATGATGTAATTACTAAATCATAATCATCTATTTCGTTAATTAATCTTTTTCTTTCTGATAATGTTCCTCTTATTACTGCTATTTTCAACTCATTTGCAAATTTCTCAGCTTCATTTTGCCAGTTTAAAGTTAGTGAACTTGGTGATACTACTAAGCTCGTTTTCCTATTTTCTTTTCCTACGTAATCTACAATCACAGATAACATTTGAATTGTTTTTCCAAGCCCCATATCATCAGCAAGAATTCCTCCAAAGTGGTATTTATCTAGTGTTTTTAGCCACCTATATCCTGTTTTTTGGTAATATCTTAATACATTATTTAATTTACTAGGTATCTCTATTTCTTCTTCTAATTGCTCTTTATTTAATCCGTTTACTATTTTCTTATATTCTGAATTCTTTAATATTTCTGTTCCTTTAAGTCCTTTTAATAATTGATTCAAATATAATGTTCTATTTACTGGTAGTCGCAATTCACCATCTTCTATTTCCTTATAGTCTACTCCCATTCCTGTTTTCAATTTATCTAAAAATTCTATTTCTTTATTATTTTGTAAATTTATAAAGCTTCCATCTTTTAATCTATAATATTTCTTTTTTAAAGAATATTTTTCCATTATATCCTGTAATTCACTTGAATCTATATCAATTTTGCTTAAATCTATTGTAAGCAAATCATTTTCTACTTTTACTCCAATCCCTGTCATCTTTGGACTTCTTATTTGTTTCTTCTTAAAGTTTTCTGTTACCATTACAGCAAATTTTTGCATATAGTAATTTATGTCTTCTGTCAAGAATTCGTATATTTTATCATCATTTGGTAATATAAATCTTGTGTTTTTTACATCCAACATAAATCCTGTATTTCTAAATACATTTAAAGCTTTTGTTTCTCCAATCATATTTCTTGGAAAATTTATTTTTTCATTTTCGTTTAATGGATTAAATTCATTTTCTTCATAGCAAAATCTAACGTCTGCAATTAAATAATCATTTTTATCAAAGTCTAAAAATACTTTTACAACTAATTCTTTTGGTTTATATTTTTCTATTTCTTCTTCTGTTAGTCCTTCTATCTTTATTGCTTCTTTTACTTTTGGCGCCACAATTGAGAAGAATTCTGCTAATTCCGCTTCTCCAAATTCTATTTCTGTTACGTAGTTTTTTCTAAATAGTTCTAATAATTTTAAACTTGTTCTTTCGAAGTTTTTACTACATCTATATAATTTTTTATCCATTAGAACATATTTATATATCTTACCTCTTAATATAGTAACCTCATATATTTCTTTATCAGGATATATTATAAAATTACCATTTTTATTCTTTTTTAGTATAAAATCTAGTTTTGGTTCTTCTTCTGTGAATTCTATTTTTAAAGATACGTAGTCTTTATTAAATTCTACTTCTTTTCCTTTCAACACCTCGAATAAATCATCTATTCCAGTATTGCCCACTAAGATATTCGTTTCATTTAGTGCTTTTCCATAATATCTAAAGTTACTATTAGAGTTTGAATTTGCATATTTTATTATTTCTGAATATTTTAGTACAAAATCTAACAATGGTTTACTTTCCTCAATAAACACGTCTCTTGTGTGTATAAACTCTAATTTTTGTCCATATTTATAACTTTCTTTGTTTAACATTCTTGTATAAAAATCTGCCAAGTTTTTGATTTTATACATTTTTTTGTTTCCTATCTTAAATTCTACCTTTATGTCTCCTGAAAACTTCTCATAATAAATAATAGGTTCTATTTTTATGGTTCCTTTTTGTTTTATTTCATCTTCTTCGTCTGAGATTCCTTCTATTTCTTCTTGGTAAAAACTATTTACTATCTGTTTAAAGTTTCTATAGTTTTGAGATTCTAGTTTTGTTGTTTTAAATAAATTATGATTATTATCCAGTTTTTCTTCATATTCAAATTTCTTATCCACATATTGTTCTTTATATTGTGGATTATTTATAAATTCTAATATGCTAGCTAATGTATGTTTACAAATTCCATAATTATTATGATAATCTTCACATGTGCATGTTACATCTTCCACAATTCCATGCTTTATACTAATATATGTTTTATAAGCTTCATTACCTATAACATTTGCACTTAAAGAAAAATTCATGCTATCTTCATAATCTACATTTTTTATTTTTACCTTTCCTTGCTTTTGATAGTCTAATGCTTTTTCTTTTCTTTTCTCTCCTGCATCTTTATATAAATCTTCTAAAATTATATGATTTACAAGCATCTTTTTCTCCTCCACCTGGCAAAATATTATATAATAAAATCATAAAAAAAGCAAGTTCGATTTTTCACAAAATAGAGTTTTTACATTTAAATAAATATTTTGTTATTTGTAAATTTAATTAAGATATATTATACTTATTTTGTTCATTTTTAATTTACCTCCGGAAAGGAGATAAGATGAATACTAACGAGTTAATTGTTTTCTTAGTAACATTAGTAATAGTGTTAGCATTTGAAAACAAGGACAAATCTTAGTACTTTTGTACATAAGTAAAAGACTAGGTCTTCACCACCTAGTCTTTTTTGTTCATTTTTATGAATACTAACGATTATATTAATACTTTAAAAGTATTAATATTGAATAGAGAGTAGATTTAAAATCTATATCTTATTCATACATATATATTACTATAAATTTCCTAATATGTCAAACATTTTTTAATATGCGTGTAGTGTCAAAAAACTTAAAGATTAGAAACAAAAAAGAGTACGTAAATATTATAAATACTATAATTATCCACTGTACTCTATTAATTATTTTATTCTTCAAACTTTATATCTTTACTCTAATCTTCTTATATTCTTTTTAAAAGCCTTATCTCAAGCCAATTTTTATCTCCTTCAAGGACAGCCTTTTTTATATCTGGTATATCGTATTTAGCTGTATTTTTTATAAATTCTATCGTATCATTAAGATTTAATATTTTAGTTGTTCCTGAACTGTGATGCACATTTTCTTTAACTTTTAATGGAATTTTAACATTAAACTTTTCCTCCAATTTCTTGTTTAAAATATCATAATCATTATAAATATATTTTTTAGAAAATGTATTTAAAAATTTATTATAAAATAGATAATCAGTAACTAAATGTAAAAAATACCCTTTATTGAAATCATCATCAATATCTCTATCATTAAAAAAATTTTTTAGATTTACTTGACTACTTTTTGGTCCATAATGAGTTAAAGATTTATCAGTAACTGAATCCGGATAAATTATTCCTTCTATAAATTCATTATAATCATTAATATCACCTGGGTGCATTCTTAGATATTCTTCACCCACAGCTAAGTGAATAACATAACCTGCCATTATATCCTCCTTTTTTATATAAATTATTTAACTATCTTTCTGCTTCATCATCATCAATACTTATTGGCTTAACATCATTTAACCCTTCTGCTTCTTTTGCTTCATATGCATCTAATCCACCCGTTTCTTCTAAATATCTTTTGTATGCAGTACTTGATATTTTTTTCATTTTTTCTGCTGGTCTTGGAGTAAATACAATATTTACATCTCCCCACTCTCCATTTTTCTTACTTGTTTCTTCTTTTTCTTTTAAATCCTCTCCAAAAATTGCTACTAATTCATTCTCTTCGATATGTTGACCTGGGTGACGTTTTTCATATTGTTCCAAAACATTATTAATAGCATCTCTCCTATTTGAATCTAAATCATAATATAAGACAGCTTTAACCGCTTCTAAAGCTCTCAAATTTGCCGCCCTCTGAGTAGTATCTTGTATTGGGTGTTTATGTTTATTAACCATAATTCTTTCATCTGTCTTTACAAATACATATAGTTCTTGACATATTTCACTTGCAAGCTGAATATTTTGAATATGTCCAGAATGAAGTAAATCAAAACTTCCTATTACAAAACCAACTTTATAATCTTTTGGTTTTTTAGATTTTTCAACTTTTTTCAAGTAATTTTCATATGCTTCATCTGCAACTTGTTCTATTTCAGAAAAATCTCTACCAGTTGCTTCGAATGTAAAAGCAACTCCTTCTAATCCTCCTGCAATTTTAATCCTATGATCTACTGATTTCATAGGACGACTAAAATTTGTATCTTCACAATATTCATCTGTATATACACCTACTCCTAGAGGCTTTCCTTCTTTAGATTTTTCTTTCACACTTTGTCTGATTCCTTTTGTTATTATATCAAAAATACCTGTTATGACACTATATTGTTTCTCGCTCATTTTACAATACCTCTCTTTATTTATATTTTTATTCTAATTCTTATTTTGCTCTAAAAAATTTGTAACTTCATTTCTAATAATTTCTTTAATTTTTTCAGGTTCGCTTGTATTTAATGGAAAAACAAATTTTACACCTTCAATGTTTTTAGCAACTTCCATTCTTTCTTCTAAGCTATTTACTGGATAAGTATAAAAATCTTTTATAACGACATCGTCTGTATAAACTCCTATTCCATAAATTTCGCAATTACTTATGGCTTTTCTTATTTTTTCTAATCCCTTTTCTGTTAGATTATCAAATATTCCTATACAAAAATCTATTTTCTTTTTTTCCATAACTTACCTTGTATGATATATTTAATAACTAAATAACCATACGACTCCTTTCTTTATTTTTTAATATTTAATATAATCTATATGTGATAACTGTGGACTTTTTATAACTTATATAGCTTTGACTATTCAAAGGAGTTTACTGCCACAGTTTCGTTTTTAATTGTTTATTGGTTGGATAAGCCATA
>CALXEW010000036.1 GCA_944387435.1 uncultured Clostridia bacterium
TAAAATAAATCAATAGAAATCTCAAAAAAATATATTTTTTGAGGTAAGGATTTTATGTGAAAATTACAGAAGATACTTAAAAAAATTCTTAAAAATCTTAGAAATTAAGAATAATGAGAAATAATTTTAAAAACTTAAAATTTATTCCTCATTACTGACTAGTTATTTATAACTTTGACTTTTTATGTTAAATATTATATAATTAATATATAATGTAGGCCATTGATGTTGATTGGAGGTGTGCTATGTCCTTGAGTACTGAACAGCTCAAAGAGTGTCAAGACATTCTAAATGATGCTCAGTCCTTGGAGAAAGATTGTGGACCTGGGTACCACACTGGAGAGTTTGTTGTCACTCCCACTGAGGATGTGATAGCCTTTCTAAAGGATCATGGGTGCTCTGAAATCGAGCAAGATCCTGAGTATCCCGAGTTCATAAGCTTTGCCCTCTCCAAGTAGAACGCCTTGTAAGGTGTTCTAGCTGCCCTTTAGTTTTAACTTTAGGGCAGCTTTTTTTGTTTATGTTATAAATAAGCATCTTATGTCTCAAAATTATATTTTTCTCTCTTCTCATAATGAGTATGTAGTAATTTATGTGCTTCTTCTCCTCCTGGATTTCCTAAATAGTCTTTATAGATTTTCTTAAGTACTGGGTTTTCATGAGATTTTCTAATTGTAGATTTTTCATCTATTGTATATAAAGCACTTGCTCTTAGTTTTCTTACATCAACTTCTGAACGTATTTTAGCACTTTTTATTGGTTGACCTCCACCCATTATACATCCTCCTGGGCATGCCATTATCTCTACAAATTGGTAATCAGCTTTTCCATTCTTTATTTCTTCTAATATAGTCCTAGCATTTTTAAGTCCACTTGCTGCCACAACTTTAATCTCTTTTCCAGCTATATTTACAGTAGCTTTTTTAATTCCTTTTCCTCCACGTACATCTTTAAAATCTATTTTTTCTAAATCTTCTCCTGTTAAAATATCCCCAGCTGTTCTTAATGCTGCTTCCATAACTCCACCTGTTGTTCCAAAAATTGCTGCTGCTCCTGTTGCCTCTCCCATTGGGTCATCGAACTTACTATCTTCTAATTTTGTAAATTCAATATTTGCCTGTTTAATCATTCTTGATAGTTCACGGGTAGTAATTACATTATCTACATCATAAAGTCCTTGCGTTTGCATTTCTGGACGAATGGCTTCGAATTTTTTTGCAACACATGGCATGATAGATATAACATATATTTTACTTGGGTCAATATTTTCTTTTTTAGCATAATAAGATTTAATTAATGCTCCAAACATTTGATGTGGAGATTTACAACTTGATAAATGTGGAAGTAACTCTGGATAATTTTCTTCTATATATCTTACCCATCCTGGACAACAAGATGTCATCATAGGAAGTGTGTTTCCTTCTTTAAATCTTTCTACAAATTCATTTGCTTCTTCCATAATTGTAAAATCAGCACCTGTATTTGTATCAAACACTTTATCAAAGCCTAATCTTTTTAGAGCTGTTACCATTTTACCTTCAACATTAGTTCCAATGTCCATACCAAATTCTTCGCCTAATGCTACTCTTATTGATGGTGCTGTCTGAGCAACTACAAATGTATCTGGATCTTTTAATTTTGCCCAAGCTTCTTTTATAGTTTCTTTTTCATGTAATGCTCCTGTTGGACAGCTTTCTATACACTGACCACAAAAAGTACAGTTTACATCGTTTAAACTATGGTCTCCAACAGTAGATATACAAGACTCAAAACCTCTATTTATGCAATCAATTGCTCCTATTCCTTGGACATTTTTACATGTTGCAACACATCTTCTACATAATATACATTTATTAAAATCTCTAACTAGTGCTGGTGATTTATCATCTATTTTATGTTTTGTCATTTCTCCTGGATATTCTACATGTAAAACATTGAATTTTGTAGCTAATGTTTGTAACTCACAATTTCCTGAACGAGTACAAGTTAAACAATCTTTTGCATGGTTTGATATTATTAAATCAAGAACTGTTCTTCTTGCTTCTAAAACATTTGGTGTGTGAGTATGTACTACCATTCCTTCTTCTACTGTTTGAATACATGAAGTTGCAAATCCTCTTCTTCCTTCAACTTCAACAATACACATTCTACAATCTCCAACTTCGTTTATGTCTTTTAAGAAACATAATGTTGGAATATCAATTCCAGCTTGTTTTGCAGCTTGAAGTATTGTAGTTCCTTTTTTTGCTTTTACTGTCTCTCCATCTATTGTTAATGTAACTATATTTTCTTCCATTGCTTTTCCTCCTATTTTTAATTATACAATTGCATGGAATGGGCAAGTGGCAATACAAGTACCACATTTTATGCATAGAGATTGATCTATTACTCTTTTTTCTCTTCCTTCACCCTTAATTGCATTCACTGGACAATGTCTCTGACATAGTCCACAACCCTTACATTTTTCTTCGTCTATTCCTATTTTTGCAAGAGCCTTGCACTCTGCTGTTCTACATGCTTTTTCTATTGCATGTTCTTTAAATTCTTCCCTAAAATAGTTTAATGTACTAATTACTGGGTTTGGCGCACTTTGACCTAAACCACAAATACTAGCTTTTTGAATATTTTTGGCTAAAGTCTCCAATCTATATATGTCTGCTTCTTCTCCTTCTCCATTACAAAGTTTTTCTAGAATTTCTAACATTCTTTTTGTTCCAATTCTACAAGGAGTACATTTACCACAACTTTCACTTACAGTAAACTCCAAATAAAATTTAGCAAGGGAAACCATACACTTAGTATCATCCATTACAATAAGTCCACCTGAACCCATCATAGAACCTATTTCTTTTAGTGATTCATAGTCTATTGGTGTATCTAAATGTTCTTTTGGTATACAACCGCCTGAAGGTCCTCCTGTTTGTGCAGCTTTAAATTCTCTTCCATTTGGAATTCCACCACCAATATCATAAACAATTTCTCTTAATGTCGTTCCCATTGGTACTTCTACTAATCCTATATTATTTACATTTCCACCTAAAGCAAATACTTTAGTTCCTTTAGATTTTTCAGTTCCAATAGATGAAAACCAATCAGACCCTTTTAAAATAATTTGAGCAATATTTGCATAAGTTTCAACATTATTTATAAGTGTTGGTTTACCCCATAAACCTGCTTCTGCAGGGTATGGTGGCTTTACTCTTGGTTGGCCACGTTTTCCTTCTATTGATTCTAAAAGTGCTGTTTCTTCTCCACAAACAAATGCTCCTGCACCTAATCTTATTTCAATATCAAAATCAAAACCTGTACCGAAATATATTTTTACCAAGTAGACCATAATCTCTTGCTTGTTTTATAGCTATTTCTAGTCTTTTTACTGCAATTGGGTATTCTGCTCTTACATAAATAAATCCTTTATTTGCACCAATAGCAAATCCAGCAATTTCCATAGCTTCAAGTACACTATGAGGGTCGCCTTCTAGGATACTTCTATCCATAAATGCACCTGGGTCACCTTCGTCAGCATTACAAACTACATATTTTTGGTCCCCCTCATTTGCTTTTGTTAATTCCCATTTCTTACCTGTTGGGAAACCTGCTCCACCTCTACCACGAAGTCCTGATTTCTTTATCACTTCTATTACTTCTTCTGGTGACATTATATCTAATACTCTTTCTAATGCTTTATATCCATCAAAAGCTATATATTCATCAATATCTTCAGGATTAATAACACCACAGTTTTTAAGAGCTATTCTTTTTTGCTTTTTATAGAAATTTAATTCATCTAAAGCTTTTACTTTTTTACCATCTATGTCTTTACAAAGTAATCTTTCAACAATTTCTCCTTTAACTATATGTGTGTCTATAATTTCTTCACAATCTTCTGGAGTTACATTAGCATAAAAAGTATCTTCAGGTCTAATTATAACAATCGGACCTTTAGCACATAATCCAAAACATCCTGTTTTAATGACTCTTACATTTTCTATATTTTTTTCTTTTAATATTCTTCTAAAATTTTCTAATATTTCCGGAGATTTTGAAGAAGTACAACCAGTTCCATGGCATACTAAAATATGTTTTTCTCTTGTATCTGCTTTAGTATTTACCCTTAATTCTAACTCTCTTCTTTTATTTTCCCTAATTTCATGAATTTCCTCTAATGTTTTCATTTTATTCCTCCTAACTCAAGAACAAATTTTATTGTTTTTCTTTATTTATTAACTCGTCTAAAACTTGATCCAATTTTTGTACACTTGCTTTTCCATAAACTTCTCCATTTACAGTAAATACAGGCGCTAAACCACATGCCCCCACACATCTTGTTTGTTCTATTGTAAATAGCCCATCTTCTGTTGTTTGTCCTGGTTCAATTTTTAATCTATCTGTTAATCTATCCATTATTTTTTGTGACCCTTTAACAAAGCAAGCTGTTCCTAAGCATACTGATATTTTATATTTTCCTTGAGGTTCCAATGAGAATCTTGAATAAAAAGTAACTACTCCATAAATCTCTGCCATTGGTATTCCTAAATATTCTGATAATTCTTTTTGAACATGCATTGGAACATAACCGAAATGTTCTTGAATTTCGTTTAACATTTGAATTAAATTGTCTTTTTCAGGTAAATATTCTTGGAACAAATTTTTTAGAAATGAATCTTTTTCTTTTTTACAATTACATTGTTTAATTTCTTTTTCCATAATACTCCTCCCTATTTAGAGTTTATTACTAAGTTTTTTAAATTATATCAAAGTAAGAATTTTTATACAACTATTTTTTATATTTTTGTTGACAATTTTGTAGAAAAATGTCAGAATATATATAAAGAATAATAAATTAAAGGGGTGAATTTAATGGATGAAAAACAAGAATCTAAAGGGCTTAGTATAGCTGCTATGGTACTAGGAATCATTTCTGTAGTATTATTTTGCTTTTCTTACATCTCAATTCCTTGTGCTATTCTAGCAATTATATTTGGTATTGTAGGAATGAAAAAAGGTGGAAGAGGAATGGGTATTGCTGGTTTAGTTCTAGGTATAATAGCTCTTGCTTTATACGGATTAACAGTAATCGGATTATTATCATTAGGCTCAGCTATAAGCTCATCTTTATAGAATAAAATAGAAGACTCTAAAAGTCTTCTGTTTTATTTTTCCTTTTAGGTGGTATTATGTTTAAAAAAATAAAGAAAATAAATCAAATAATTCAAAACAATAAGTATTTAAAATTATTGCTAATACAGTTAGTAATAGCATTTGTATTAGTTTTTATTTTTGTGTTTATTAATTCTTCTTTAATTAACCTTATTCCACCTTGCTTTTGGTTAAAAAATTATGGGTTTTATTGTCCTAGTTGTGGCTCTACAAGATGTGTTATAAACTTTATAAATGGTGATTTTCAATCTTCTTTTTTCTATAATCCATTTTTATTTGTTTTAATTATATATTTATTTTTATTAGATTTATTGTATATAATAAACACCATTTCAAATAAGAAATATTTAAAATTCTTTTATCCAAAATGGTGGTATGTTATTATATATTTTTCTCTATGGGCTATTTATACAATAATTATTAATGTTTTGAACTTTATCTAATTCATTATAACTTTACCTACTATGTCACTAATACTTTCTATATTATGTTTTTCCATATATTGTTCTATTTCTTTTATTGTATTTATAGAAGTATATGGGTCAGAAAAATTTCCAGCACCTATTGATACAGCAGATGCACCTGCTAGCATAAATTCAATTGCGTCTTCTCCATTTACAATTCCACCCATTCCTAAAATTGGTATATTTACAGCTTGTGCAACTTCATAAACCATTCTTACAGCAACAGGTCTTATTGCTGGTCCTGATAGTCCACCTGTGTTATTTGCCAAGACTGGTTTTCTTTTTTCTATATCTATTTTCATTCCAAGCAAAGTATTAATTAAAGATACTCCGTCTGCTCCACCGCTCTTCAGCACCTTTTGCAATTCTTGCTATGTTTGATACATTTGGTGTTAGTTTTACAATTAAAGGTTTATTTAATACTTTTCTTACTTTAGAAGTTACTTCTTTTACTCCTTCATAAGAGCTTCCAAATGCCATGCAACCTGCTTTAACATTTGGACATGATAAATTTAATTCTACACCATCTATATCTAATGTATCTAACATTTTACAAACTTCTATATAATCTTCTATAGTACTTCCACATGCATTTACAATGATTGCCGTATCAATTTTTTTTAAAAAAGGTAAATCATTTTCTGCAAAATATTCTACTCCTGGATTTTGAAGTCCAATACTATTTAACATTCCACTTGGTGTTTCGCAAACTCTAGGAGGCTTATTTCCACTTTTTGGTTTTATAGAAGTCCCTTTTGTTATTATTCCACCGAAGTAAACCTAAATCAAAAAAATTACTATATTCTCTACCATATCCAAATGTACCAGAAGCTACCGTTACTGGGTTTTTCATTTTTATCCCTGCAAAATTTACACTTGTATTCATTATACTAAACTCTCCTTTTTTATTTTATATATCTACATCTTTTGCCTGAAATACAGGTCCACCTTTGCATACGTGAAAGTATTGAGGATTTTCATCACTACTTCTTGCTGTTTTAACTGCACAACCTAAACATACGCCTATTCCACATCCCATTCTTTCTTCTAAAGATATTTGACATGGTATATTTTTCTCCATTGCTAACTTTTTTACTGCTCGAAGCATTGGAAGCGGTCCACAAGCATATATACAATCTATCTTTTTATTTTTTAAATCTTTTTCTAATTCATTTATTGCAAAACCTTTTATCCCATAAGAGCCATCATCTGTTGTAATAATAAGTTTATCAGATACATCTTTAAATTCTTGCTCTAGTACAACATAATCTTTATTTCTGAAACCTAAATAAATACTTACTTCTCTTTTTTCTTTTTTTGCTTCTTTAGATAGCTCATATAATGGGAATACTCCTATACCTCCACCTATTACAGCAATTTTTTCGTAATTATTTATTTTAAATGTTCCCATTCCTAAAGGTCCTATAATATCTATTAAATCTCCTTCTTCTTTTTTAGAAAGCAATTTTGTTCCTTCTCCTTTTATTTGGAATATAAATTCTAAAGTTCCTTCATCTTTATTTAAATTATAAATACTAATAGGTCTCCTTAAGAAAGGAACTGTAGTTTCTGATACTCTTATTTCTATAAAATTACCTGGTTTTGCTCTTTCTACTATGCTTTTTGCTTCTACTTTAAATCTTACAATGTCTGATTTTAAATATTCTTTCTTAACCAATTTTGATTTAACTATTTCTGGCATTTTAATCCTCCTTAAAAAAATTTAATTCTTTATTCATTCTTAAAGCTTCTTTTCTTGTTGCTAAACCATATTCTTCTTCTTTGTGATTTTTCTTCCATTCTTCTTGTTTATATGCACACATTAAACTTCTAGATGCATTTACAATTCCACCTATTCCTTGTTTATCAAAACCTAATTTTATATCTTCTGGTTTGCCGCCTTGAGCTCCATATCCTGGTATTAAGAAAAATGTGTGTGGTGCCAAAGCTCTTAATTCTTGTAACTGCTTTGGATATGTTGCTCCAACTACTGCAGCAATACTACTATAGCCAAAATCTCCTCTTAAATCTTGTCCCCATTTTTCTATTAAAGAAATTACTTTTTTATAAACCTCTTCCCCATTTTCTAACTTCTCATCTTGTAACTCTCCTGATGATGGATTAGAAGTTTTTGCTAATATAAAAATTCCTTTATCATATTTTTTACAGTCTTCTATAAATGGTTCTATACAATCTGTTCCCATATATGGGTTTACTGTCATAAAATCAACATCAAAAACACTTTCTTCTAAACTTCCTATTTTAGTTCTTCCCAAATATGCATTAGAATATCCTTTTGCAGTTGAGCCTATATCTCCTCTTTTATTATCTACAATTACTATCATCCCTTTTTCTTTTGCATATTTACAAGTATCAAAAAATGCTTGCATACCAGGAATTCCAAACATCTCGTAAAATGCCATTTGTGGTTTTATTGCTGGAATGACGTCATAAACATTATCAATTAAAGTTTTGTTATATTCCCAAATTGCTTTAGAGGCTCCTTCTAAATCCAAACTATATTTATTTCTTACACATTCTGGAAGCATTTCATATCTTGGGTCTAATCCCATAACGACAGGGCTTTTTAATTCAATTATTTTTTCTATTAACCTATCCATCGCATTCATAACAAAACCTCCCAACTAAACTAAGCTTATATTATCATTTAAGAATTTATTTTTCAAGTGAGAATTTTGGGGACGGGTCTTTTTTGTCTCATTTTTTTACAAATAAAAAGACTTCTTAGAAACTAAAAAGTCTTAATTTTTACATAACATAAAGGACGAAGCGGAAAGAACGTCCCACATTAGCTATTCCGTTAACACTGCTGCGATGAGAAGCAGCTTGAATATTATTACTTACATAGTTACCTCCTCTAGTAACAAATGGAACTGTCTCATCATAAGAATTTTTTTCGGCTACATATTCAACATAATTTCCTTCTAAATCGTGTATATTACATACTTCATCCGCCGAATTTTGTCCTGAGTTTGCTGGCGAACCACTATGTCTATTAATATCAGCCATTGTAACATCAAAGCTACTACTGTTTACAAAATTCATTGTCATATCCCATTGTATCCCCGAGCATAATGCACTCTTTACATTTTCATTATTTATAAATGTTTTTGCTTTTATTTTACTATCTTCTTGCGAAATATTATTATATATAATCGCATCTTTCTTGCTAATTAAATTATTTGAACCATCATTTCCTGCTTCATATCTTGATATATAAAATCCATCTGCATTTTCTACTGCTGTTCTTTCTGCTTGCTCGTTGCTTTCACTATTATCTATCGAAGGTTGTATTCCTTTTGGCAAGTATCCTGTATCTGTATAAGCCGTTGATGAAACATTCGTGCCTATATATGTTTCATTTCTAATGTATTTTCCTTCATCTGTTACTGATATCCATACAAATTGATTTCCCTCTGCTATTATATTAGTATCATCTACTTCTGTGTCACTTGAATTATCTGAAATTACAAGTCCTTGCGATACATTATCACAACCAGGAACTATCATAAATCCTTCAGGTATTATTGCTGTTCCATTATTTGTGTATGATTTATTTCCTCCTGTTACAATTTTACCTACTTCCGCACTATTTCCAGTTGCTCTATTAATATAACTTTCATATTGTCCAAGAGTTGTTTCTTCTTTCGACTGTGCTTCATCTGTTTCATTCTTTGCTTTTTGTGCTTGTGTAAGTATTCCATTTTCACCTGTTAGCATTGCAATTGAAACACCTGCTAAAATTAGTAAAACTATGATAGTGATAACAAGGGCTATAAGTGTAATTCCTCCTTCCTTTGTTTTTAATCCTTTTTTGTTTTCTTTCATTTTTCCTTCCTCCTTTTATTTCTATTTATTTTTTAAAATTTAATAACTTTTTTAAAACGCAAAAAAGACAGCAACAAAACCTAAAACTTAGGTTTCATCACTATCTTTTTTATTTATATTTTCTATTTTTTTATTTATTAATAACCTACTTGTGTGTGTGTGTGTGTGTGT
>CALXEW010000037.1 GCA_944387435.1 uncultured Clostridia bacterium
AAATAGTTATTAAATTTAAAAAAATATATAAATAAACAAAATAGGAGGTAAAACAAATGAAAGAAAACAAAAAAATATTAAAACGAAAGGAAAGAGGAATAACATTAATTGCACTTGTAATTACAATTATTGTTTTACTTATACTTGCCGGAGTATCAATAGCAATGTTAACAGGAGAAAATGGAATACTTACACAAGCAACAAATGCAAAGGAAAGTACAGATAAAGCTACAGAAGAAGAAAAAGTAAATATGGCAGTATTGGGAAGTAGTATTGCTGATAATGGATATAGTGAGATTTTAGATGAAGCAAGCTTTAGACAAGAACTAACAAATCAATTTGGAAATAACGGATATGATTTAGTAGTAAATGGAGACGGAAGTTTTATAATAACAGTAAAAGAAAGCCAAAGAAAATACTATGTTAATGATGACAAGACAGTAATAAATAGTGATAATATAATAGAAATAAGTTCAGCAGAAGAACTAGCAAATTTTAGAGATGATGTAAATAGTGGAAACAGTTATGAAGGAAAAGCAGTACTTCTTACATCTGACATAACACTAAGTGGAGAATGGGAGCCAATTGGTTTTATATCTCCAGAGACAGATAGTAAAAATCCAAATACAACAACTAATAAACCATTTAGAGGAATATTTGATGGTTGCAATCATACTATAAATAATTTAAAAATAAGTTCAACAGATAATAAATACAATGGATTATTTAGCTTTGTACTAGATGGAACAATAAGAAATGTAACAATAGGAGAAAATAGTGAAATAACAGGAAGTAGTGGAGCAGGAGTAGTAGGATATTTATATGGATTTAAAGGAAATATCAGTAATTGTGTGAATTATGCAAATGCAAAAGCAGGTATAGTAGTATCAATTGCAGGGCAGCATACAATATCTAATTGTAAAAATTATGGAGAAATAACTGGTTCAGGAGGAATAGTAGGAGTAACAGGAGATACACTTCGGAGCTCAAATAATTAACACATACTCTGAAGGAAATATAGTTGGTACTACGTACCCTAATTCTATAGGTGATATATTAGGTGCATCTGATCCGAGAAATGAAGGAAAAGATAAAATAACAAATTCTTTTGGAAAAAATGATACATTTACAGCTGAAGATTTAGGAGATGCATATAAAGAAGATATAGAGAATATAAATGAAGGATATCCAATTCTATTTTGGGAATAGATAGTAAAGGTAGTTTTAGATACTACCTTTTATTGTGGTTAAATTTTGTTTTTGGCTTGTAATTTGGGTAAAAAAATGATATAGTAAAGAAGAATTTTTTTGAAGAAAATTATAAAGGAAGTGTAGTTTTGGAGTTAAGTAGAATAATAGAAAAAGCTAACTTAGGAATTCCAGAAGATAGAATATTGTATGGAGAGCCAATGGGAAAATATACAAGTTTTAAAATTGGAGGTCCAGCAGAGTGCTTAATAAAAATTAAAAGTACTGAAGAATTAAAAAAAGTATTAGAATTAGCAAGTAAAAATAATATTCCTATAACTGTTATAGGAAATGGTAGTAATGTGTTAGTATTAGACGAAGGAATCTCTGGTATTACTTTAATGATTAAAATAGAAGGCGTGAGTTTTCAAACATTAGATGACGAAAAATTTATAGTTAAAGTTGGAGCAGGAGAAAAAATAGCAAAGGTAGGGAGAATGTTTTTAAACAATTCTTTTACAGGTTTTGAGGAAATATCAGGAATACCAGGAAGTATGGGCGGTGCAGTTAGAATGAATGCAGGTGCACATGGAAGAGAAATGAAAGATATTGTAAAAAAAGTTACTTGTATGGACTATGATGGTAATGAAAAAATATTTAGTAATCAGGATATGAAATTTGAATATAGAAGAAGTATTTTGAAAGAAGAAAAATATATAGTAACAGAAGTAGAAATAGAGTTAGAAAAAGGAAATTCTGAAGAAATAAAAGCTAAGATGGATGAGTATGCTAAATTTAGAAAAGAAAAACAACCACTAGAATATCCAAGTGCAGGAAGTACATTTAAAAGAGGAGAAGACTTTATAACAGCAAAACTAATTGATGAAGCAGGACTAAAAGGATATTCAGTTGGAGACGCACAAGTTTCTGATAAACATGCAGGATTTGTGATAAATAAAGGAAATGCAACAGCAAAAGATGTTTTAGAATTAGTAAACAAAGTAAAGGAAGAAGTTTATAAAAAATTCCAAAAGAAAATAGAATTAGAAGTAGAAATAATAGGTAAATAAGATGTGTCCCAGATGCGAATTTTTTTGCGCAAAGGAAACGTCCCAAACGCGAAACAAGTAAGGAGTAGGATAATGAAAGGTTTTTTACAATGGTTTAAATCAAGTAGTAAAATGAAAAGATGGATGTTTTTAATTTTAGTTGGAATTATACTTGCATGCTATGGACTAGCTAGAATATTGGTTATGAAGGAAATTTCATTTGTAGATGTGGGAGAAGTCGTAGCAATATTTGTTGTAGGTTTTCTTGCAATTGTAATAGGACTGGTCTTTTTAAATAAAAGAACTTTAGAAGTTTTGATTGAAGCAAGTGATGAAAGAATGGAAAATAATAAAAATGTAAATATGAAATCACTTATTTTTAATAAAACTGTTTATGATAAAGGACCTAATATTGTAGTTATTGGTGGAGGAACAGGACTAAATACTGTACTTTCAGGACTTAAAAATTATACTAATAATTTAACAGCAATAGTTACAGTATCTGATTATGGAGAAGCCGTAACTAATTCAAGAAAAGAATTACAAACAATGCCTCTAGACGATATAAAAGATAGTATGGTTGCTTTAGCATCAAAAGAAGGAGAAATAGATAGATTATTTAATTATGAATTTAAAGATGGTAAGTTAAGAGGTTTAAATTTCTCAGATATATATTTCTTAGCAATGAAAGGTGTAAATGGTAATTTTGAAGATTCTATTATAAAGAGTAATGAAGTTTTAAATATGATAGGAAAAGTTATTCCAGTTACATTAGATGAAATGAAAATAGTTGCTGAACTTGCAAATGGGTATATAGTTGAGGAAAAGTCTAGAATACCAGAAGTTGTTGCAGACAAATTAACTAAAATAAATAGAATAACAATAAGTCCATCTAATTGTAGACCTGCTCCAGGGGTTGTAGAAGCAGTAAAAGAGGCAGATTGTATTGTAATAGGACCAGGAAGTCTATATACAAATGTTATTCCTAACTTGTTGATAAATGGAGTAGCTAAAGCAATAAAAGAAAGCACAGCAATAAAAGTATATGTTTGTAACATAATGACAGAACCTGGGCAAACAGATAACTATAGTGTTTCAGACCATATTAATGCTATTACAGAACATTGTGGTACAGGTGTAATTGATTATTGTATTTATGATACAGGAGAAATTATTCCAGAATTTATAAAGAGATATAATTTAGAAGGACAAGATTTAGTAGAACAAGACGTAGACAAAGTTAAAGGAATTAAATTCTTACAAAGAAATCTTTCTATGATAAAAGATGAGTTAATAAGACATGACCCAAGTTTAGTTGCTTCTTCAATTATTGAATTAATATGTGATGATTTAAGATATCAAGATAAACAAAATGACCCTCAATATTTGATGTTGAATAATAAATTAAAAGAGGAAAAAAGAATAAATAAAGTTAAAAAGAGAACGGCTAAAAAAGAATTAAAAGCAGCTAAAGAAGGTAAAGCAAAACATAATACAGTGCTTAAATCAAAAAGTAAATTTAGTAGTAAATATAGTGATAGAATAGCATCAATAAGAGAAGCAGATAAAAAAGCAGAAGCAAAAGCAAGGCAAAGAGCACAAAAAGAAAGGGCAAAAAGTAGAAGTAGAAGATCCCCAAGAAATAAAAGTACTGATGAGGAAAGAATAGAACAAACAAATAAAGTAAAGAAAACTAGTACTACTAGAAAGACTACAAGGAGAAGAAGCGATAAGGACAAAACTGTAGAAGCAAAAAATAATTCTACTAGAAAAAGAACCCCACAAGAAATTAGAGAAGAAATGCTAAAACAATTAGAGAATAGTAAATTAAATGATAGAAAATAGGAGGAAATTATGAAATTTACAAAAGAAAGTTTAAATTTAGAAAATGCATTAGATAAAGAATGGATAATAACAAATGGAATAGGAGGATATAGTTCTTCTACAGTAATTGGTGCAAATACAAGGAAATATCATGGACTGTTAGTTGCAAGTTTAACCCCACCCGCAAGAAGATTTTTAATACTTTCAAAATTAGATGAAAGTATAGAAGTTAGAGGGAAAAAGTATGACCTTTACACTAATATTGGAAAGGAATATATTTCAAAAGGATTTAGTTATCTAGAAAGTTTTGAAAAAGATATTGTGCCAACTTTTACATATAAAATAGGAAAAATAGAAATAACTAAAACTATTTGTATGGATTATGGTAAAAATACAGTTGGAATTTATTATAAAATAAAAAATGGAGCATATAGGTCTAAATTAACACTAGCACCAGTGATTAATTTTAGAGATTTCCATACTGTAAATACAGACCATGTATTTGATATAAAACAAATGAACAGAGGAAATAAAGTAAGAATATCTGTCGATGGTAATTCATATACACCTATTTATATAAATCTTTCAGAAGGGGAATATATACCTCACCAGAATGATAGCTTTAATAATATGTTTTATATTGAGGAAGAAAAAAGAGGATTTGTAGGGGAAGAAAATCATGCAGTACCAGGAAGATATGAAGTAGAAATTAAAGCTAAAGAAGAAAAAGAACTTTCTTTTGTATGTTCATTAGAAGAGAATATTGAAGAAATTGACGTAAAAGATTTAATAGAAAAAGAAGAGAAACGTTTAAATAAAATATATGAAAATTCAGAACTTGTAAAAGAAAATGTAAAAACTAAAAAGGAAGAAAAAGAAAATGAATTAGTAAAAACATTTTTATTAGCAGCAGATAATTTTGTAGTAAATCGTTATAGTTTCGGATTACATACATTAATTGCAGGATATCACTGGTTCTTAGACTGGGGAAGAGATGCTTTAATTGCTTTTGAAGGAATATTATTAGTTCCTAAAAGATATGATTTAGCAAAAGAGCTATTAAAAACAATGACAAGAGATGTAAAATATGGTTTGGTTCCAAATGGATATTCTGGTTATGATAACAGACCATTGTATAATAGTGTAGATGCATCACTTTTATTATTTGAAGCTGTACAGAAATATATTGATTATACAAAAGACTATAAATTTGTTAAAGAAGAAATGTATGATGTAATGAAAACAATAATTGAAAATTATTGCAATGGAATTGATGTAGACGAAAATAATATATATTTAGATATAGATGGACTAATTGTATCAGGAACAGAGAATACACAAAATACTTGGATGGATGTAAAATTCCAAGGAAAAGCTGTAACACCTAGAAATGGAAAAGCAGTAGAAGTAAATAGCTTATGGTATAATGCAAATAGAATTATGACAGATTTAAGTATAAGATTTGGACATCTTATAACAGCAATGAAATATAAAGAGTTAGCAGATAATTGTAAAGCCATTTTCCAAGATAAATTTTATAATCCTAAAACAAAATGCTTATATGATGTACTAGGAGATAGTAAAATAAGACCAAATCAATTATTTTCATTAAGTTTAACTTATCCTGTAATGGATATAGATTCAGAAGAAACTAAAAATATGATAACAGTAGTAGAAAAGAAACTACTAAATGCATATGGATTAAAAACTTTAGCAAAAGGCGAAGAAAACTATGTAGAAGTTTATGAAGGAGACGAAAAACATAGAGATTTGAGTTACCATCAAGGAATAACTTGGCCTTGGCTTTTAGGATTATATTATAATGCTTTAAAAAATATGAGAGATAAAACAGAAGATGAAGAACAAAAACAAGAATTAGAACAAAAAGTAAATAAATTGATAGAAAAAACCAAGAAAACATTTTCTAAAGAAATATATGAAAATGGTTGTATAGGTTCTATTTCAGAACTTTATGACTCAAGTAAGCCACAACTTCCAAAAGGAGCTACTGCACAATGTTGGAGTATAGCAGAAATATTTAGAATAATACTTGGAAAATAAAATCTAAAGGTGATGACAATGAAAATAGAGCTAATTGGTACAGGTGCAATAGGTGCTATGCAAATGAGTGCCTGTACTTTGATTAATAATCAAATACTAGTAGATATGCCTAATCGGAATTATGAAAAGGTTAATGCAAATGGGACACAACATATTAGATATAAAGATGTGTTTGATAACTCATTTGCATGGAGACCATTTTTTTGATATACCATTTTTTCTGTTGGATAGGTATTTTTTAAAACCGAATGAAACTGTAAAAATATTTTGTCCTAAATGTACAGAGGAAAAGGTAAAAAAGTTATTTGATTTAGGGTTCCCAGGCGAGTGGGACGAAATAAGAAAAAAGTCAAAAGTAGAATTTTCTGAATTTGTTGGAGAGATAAATGTAAAGACTGATGGAGGCATAGAGATTTCAAGTAAAATTGTAGAGCATGGAGATTTGAAATAAGGCAACCGCAATCCCATTGGCTTTAGACGGTGGGTCAAGGTTGCCAAAAATAGATTTTTTGTGTTATATTGTCGGTATGAGTACATGGAAATCAAAGAACAGGCGAAAATATTTACTGCAATATCATATTATTTTTGTATGTAAGTATAGGAAAAAGTTACTAATATCAAAACATATATCAGAAGATATAAAACATTTTTCTCAAGAGATATGTCAAAAACATAAAGTTATTATTAGATATATGGAAACAGACAGAGACCATATACATTATATGATAGAATCCGAACCAAAGATGTCTGTTAGTAAAATTGTAAATCTGATAAAAAGTTATACGACATATCATATTTGGAGGAAATATACAAATTATTTGCGAAAACAATTCAGGAGGGAACATACATTTTGGACGGATGGATATTTTGCATGTAGCGTAGGAAATGTTTCAGAAGAAATGCTAAGAAAATATATAGAAAATCAAGGTTAGAA
>CALXEW010000038.1 GCA_944387435.1 uncultured Clostridia bacterium
CAAAAAAATACTGTTTTATGAAATGATTTATAATATGCAGGGATGAAATATATTTTAGAGCGTATGCCAACTACGAAGTCTGAGACCGGGGGTTCGAGTCCCTCCAGGCGCACCATTAGGTATATTTTTGTATTTAATGAATATTATAGCTACAAACTTGATAAAATATGAAAAAATGCGTTTGAACAATACAAAGCTTTTAGAAGTTACTTACTAGAGAACAAAGGTCATTGGCTGGAAACCTTTGAAGGACAACCTAGAATGCGAAACATATTGGAGCATACTAAATAAAAGTGGAAAATTTAATTATAAATTTTCAAGCTGGGTGGCACCGCGGAAAAAGTTATTTCGTCCCTGCATTTTAGGCAGGGACTTTTTGTATTCCTGCAACATAATAAAAAGGAGGATTTTAAATGTCAGAGTACAAAACACTTAAGTGTGACGCGTTACGTTTAGATAACGTAGGAGAAAAAGTAAAAATATCAGGATGGGTAGAAACAATAAGAGATTTAGGAGGATTAGTTTTCTTAGACATAAGAGATATGTATGGAATAACACAAGTAGTTACTTCTGGTAAAGATGAAGATGTTGATTTTGCATCACATATTCCAATTGAATCAGCAGTAGCAGTATATGGGACTGTAAAAAAACGTGATGAAGAGACTATTAACTCTAAATTAGTAACAGGTTTAGTAGAAATTAAAATTGAAAAAATTGATATTTTAGGAAAAAGAACTTTAAACTTACCTTTTGAAATAAATTCTAATCAAGATATAAGAGAAGATTTAAGATTACAATATAGATATTTAGATTTAAGGAATGATAAGTTAAAAAATAATTTAATATTACGTGCAAAAATTTTACAATTTTTAAGAACTCAAATGATAGAAAGAAATTTCTTAGAAGTTCAAACGCCAATACTTACTAGTTCTTCACCAGAGGGCGCAAGAGATTACTTAGTTCCTAGTAGACTTCATCCTGAAAAGTTTTATGCATTACCACAAGCACCACAACAATTTAAACAATTATTAATGGTTTCTGGAATAGATAAATATTTCCAAATAGCACCTTGTTTTAGAGATGAAGATGCTAGAGCTGATAGAACTCCAGGAGAATTTTATCAATTAGATATGGAAATGAGCTTTGCAAGTCAAGAAGATGTATTATCTAGTATAGAACCAGTAATATACAATTTATTTAAAGAATTTTCTAATAAAGAAATAAATGCTTGTCCATTCCCTAGATTAAAATATAAAGATGTAATGTTAAAATACGGAACAGATAAACCTGATTTAAGGAATCCATTAGAAATTGTAGATGTTACTGATATTTTTGAACATTTAGAGTTAAGAGCATTCAAAAATATGATAGTTCGTGTAATTTCAACACATGATGTTGGAGATAAACCAAGATCTTTCTTTGAAGATATGACTAATTTTGCAATCAAAGAATTAAAAGCCAAAGGACTTGCTTGGCTAAGAATTTTAGATGATGGTTCTTTTCAAGGGCCTATTGCTAAATTTATTACAGATGAAGCAAGAATTGAAATGCAAAAAAGAACAAATTCAAAACCAGGTGATTGTATTTTCTTTGTTGCTGAAGTTCCAGGTGTAGTTGAAAAATTAGCTGGACAAGTAAGAGATGAATTGGGTAAAAGATTAGATTTAATCGATGATAATCGTTTTGAATTTTGTTGGATTGTTGATTTTCCTATGTTTGAAGATAATGATGGAAAACTTTCATTTAGTCATAATCCATTCTCTATGCCACAAGGCGGATTAGAAGCTTTGGAAAATAAAAATCCATTAGATATACTTGCATATCAATATGATATGGTATGTAATGGCGTTGAAATTGCTTCTGGTGCAGTTAGAAATCATGACATCGAAGTAATGATTAAAGCATTTTCAATGGCAGGTTATACTGAAGAAGAAGTAAAAACAAAATTCGGGGCTTTATATACAGCATTCCAATATGGTGCTCCACCACATGCAGGTATAGCTCATGGTATTGATAGAATGATTATGCTTTTAGCAGATACTGAATCAATAAGAGATGTAATAGCATTCCCATTAAATAGTAGATCTCAAGATTTAATGATGGGAGCTCCAAGTAATATAAAAATGGATTTGTTAAGAGATGTTCATATAAGAACAATTCCACAAAATAAATAAGTAGAAAAAATAGAACAAAGAAAATCTCTTTGTTTTATTTTTTGTCTTTTAATAAATTACTCCATTTTCTTTATTGTACTTATCAAATGTTTTTAAACACTCTTCCCTATCTATATTTTCTAATTTCACTAAACTTTTATTTTTCCCCTTTAAATAATCATAAATAATATCATCTCTAAAACCAATGTTATTTGCATCTTCTTTTGTACAGCCATAATATATTGTTTTTATATTTGCCCAAATAGCTGCAGATAAGCACATTGGACAAGGTTCGCATGAAGTATATAATATGTAATCTTTTAAGTCATAAGTATTTAATTTCTTACAAGCTTCTCTTATCGCAACAACCTCTGCATGTGCCGTTGGGTCATTATTTTTTAACACTTTATTATTTCCATTTGAAATTATATTTCCTTCTTTATCAACTATTACTGCTCCAAATGGTCCTCCTTCTTGTTTTTCTATTCCATTTTTGGCATTTTCGTTTGCAATTTTCATAAATTCATTCATTATAAACTCTCCTTTTCCGCTTCTTTTTTTCTTTCTTTTATTTACTATTTGATTTTACATTTTCTATCTTATCATAATATTAAATATTTTACCATATAATTGTATGGGGTGAATTTTTTGCTTATAAAATCTTTTAAAATAAATAAGAAATTTATAATTTGTTTTCTAATATTGTTAATCCTTTCTTTTTCTATCATCCTTTTTGTATCTTTTGCAAACGATGAGAATGAAGAAAAAGAAGATGATTATATAAAATGGGTTGATTTTAATGTTACTTCTGAAGTTATGAATTTAACTGCAAAACTAGATATTGATTCTCATAATAAAGATTCTGAAATTAAATATAATTGGATAGAGTTATTGAGTTATCTTGCTTGTAAATGTGGTGGTAATTTTGATAATTTCAAACAATCTGATTTAGATAAGCTAGTAGAAAAAATACAAAATGGCGAAACAATGGAAGAAATCACAAAGGATTTAAAATACTATAATTATTACTATGAAGCTTATTCTGCTGTTCTTTCCGGTTTTATAGGTAATTATTCTATAGAAACACCAAATGAAAATGGAGAAACTACATTTACTGAGAAGTATGGTGTAAAAACATTCCTTCCTATTGCAAAAAATTATTCTTTTTCCCATTATGATGATTTTGGAAAGTCCAGGTCTTATGGTTTCCAAAGAACTCATTTAGGCAACGACCTAATGGGAAGTATTGGAACTCCTATTATTGCAGTTGAGTCAGGAATAGTTGAACATTTAGGTTGGAATCAATATGGGGGCTGGAGAATTGGTATAAGAAGTTCTGATAGAAAAAGATATTACTATTATGCACATTTAAGAAAAGACCATCCTTATGTAGAAAACTTACAAGAAGGTGATACCGTAAAAGCAGGAGATGTTATTGGCTATCTTGGTATGACTGGATACAGTATAAAAGAAAATGTAAATAATATAAATGTTCCACACCTCCATTTTGGTATGCAACTTATTTTTGATGAATCCCAAGTAGATAGTCCAAATGAAATATGGATTGATGTTTATGAAATAATAGAATTCTTAAAACAAAACCGTTCTGAAGTTTACATGTCTAATAAAGAAACTAAAAACTATTCTAGAAGATTTGATTTTATAGAATAAACAATTAGGGACGTTTCTTTTTGTCTAAAAAACGACAATCTGGGACACATCATAAGGAAATGTGTCCTTAACTGTCAGAAAATCAACAAAAGGAAACGTCCCCATGCGACATTATTTTTTACCTAGAGTTAACCTTATTTCCTTATTTATTTTTCCTCTTGTTATTTTCAGTGTTGCTTCTTCATTTGGTTTTTTAGTATAAATGTATTCTCTTAAATCATTCATTGTATTTAACTCTTTTCCATCGATGCTAGTTATAATATCTCCCTCTTTTAAGTCGGTATTATCAGCTGGACCATTTTTAGTTATTTGAGCAACATATATTCCTGTATCAAAATTAATTACATTATAACTAGAATTTAAATATGGTATTACCTCTTTGTCATAAGCATAAATCCCAATTGTTGCTTCTTCAAATCCTCCCGTTTTTCTAAAACTTTCTATTATTGGTTTTATTATATTAATTGGAATAGCAAACCCTATTCCTTCTGCTGTAGAGATTTTAACTGTATTAATCCCTATTACCTCTCCATTAGGATATATTAAAGGCCCTCCACTATTTCCTGGGTTTATCGTTGCATCTGTTTGAATTAAATCTGTCATATATGAGGATTTTTCTTCTTCTTCAATCTTAATAGTTCTATTTTTTGCACTAATAATTCCTGAAGTTACTGTTCTTCTAAATTCAAATCCAATTGGATTTCCAATCGCATAAACTGTTTCTCCTACCCTAATAGAACTGGAATCTCCCAAATTTACATATGGTAAATTTTTCGCATTTATTTTTACAATAGAAAGGTCTAAATCTACATCACTCCATGCCACTGTTCCTTCATAATTTGTTCCATTTTCTAGGGTTATATAACATTTACTATATTTTTCACCTGTTACATGACTATTACTTACGATATATCCATCAGATGTTACAATAAAACCTGTACCTAAACCTAATTCATTTTCTTCACTACTAGAAAAAATACTACTTCCCGCACTTTTTAACTTTGATATTCCCACTACTTTTTCTGTAGTTTCTTCGATTGTATCTGCAACTTCCTTGCTTTTTTCTTCCGCACTTTCCACAGTTTGTTCAGTAATTGTGGATTGTTGTCTTTCTGCTGTATAATTATTCTCATTTATTTCTATATTTTGGTATGTAGTATATAAATAAAATCCAAATATCCAAATAAATATAAAAAACAAAGAAACAAATATTATTTTTTTAGATTTACTTTTCTTTCTTCTTCCCAAATATTCCACCTCAAAAATATTGTTTCCTTATTTAAAGTTTTTAATCAAATTTTATAAAACTACTTTAAAAAAAAACCCAATTATTAAACTTTTTCTATCTAATAATTTAGGTTTATTTTATATTTACTTATAATTATATAACTTATTCCCAATATAACTTAGGACTATTATCATCTCCATTTGATACAAAAAAGTTCTCTTCATTAACTACTTCTAACACACTTTTCATATCAATATTCTCATTAAACTTAATACTTGTTTTTCCTATCATACTATTATAATATTCTTGATCTTCTGTATACCATTCACAATTTTGTGTAAGATTTTCAAAATTTATTTGTCCTATAATAGTTCCTCTATATGTTCCTGGTGTTTTCACATTTCCATAAAAATAACATTTGATTATTTTTACTCTTCCAATTTCTCCAGATTGACTCTGTCCAACTATACCAGCTGCTGTTTCATTGCTTATAATTTCAGCTTTATTATAAGAACTTTCTAATACACCATTTTTGATTCCTCCGACTACTCCACCGGTATTTCCTTTACTTTCTATTTTACCAGTATTATAAGCATTCTTTATACTATTACCAATCATTAATCCTGTTATCCCTGCTACACCAACATTACCCGTCGATATGTTTCCTGTATTATATAAATTATATAATATCGTATTATCTATTCTTCCACAAATTCCTCCTGCCTCTCCTCCTCGTGTAGTAACAATCATTGCATTGTTATAACAATTCTTTATTTTGCCTCCATCACTTTTTCCAGCTATTCCACCAATTGAATATTTTTCTGAATTTATTTGACCTTTATTATAACACCCATTAATATTACCATTATAATTATATCCTGCTATTCCTCCTGTATATGGATTCCAATCACCATCTGCATCATATTGGCATGTAACACTTGCTTCATTTCCACAATTTCTTATACTTCCTTCATTATATCCTACAATTCCTCCTACATATTTTCCTCCAGTAACACTTCCAGTTACTACTACACTATTTACTTTCGCAGAGCTTCCCGTATTTGCAAATAATCCTTGATATAATTTCTGTGGATTATTTACATTTAAATTATTGATTTTATGATTTAATCCATTGAAATCTCCGTTAAATTTCACAATACTTTCATCATTTATATATCCAATTGGCGTCCAATCATTTTCTAAAATGATATCATTCATTAATAATACTGCTTTATCAATAAAAGAATTTCCATTATTAACTTCATTTCTAAAATCTTCTAGCTCTTTTGCTGTTGTAATTTTTAATATATTACTATTATCAATAACTTTACCATCTTCATTTATATAATACATTCTTTCTGAATTATTAATAGTTACTAAAAAACTATCATCTCTATTATCAATTAAGTTAAAATTATCATTAAATTGTTGTTGTAATTCATATTCTAAGTCTTCTTTAGTTATCTTCATATCATTATCTTTCATCTGACTAGCACTTACGGCTAATTGAATTTTCTCTTTTTCTTGAGCCACTTCTGTTTTATTTTTTGCATTAGTTGCTTGTGTAAGAATTCCATTTTCTCCTGTTAACATTGCAATTGACACTCCTGCTAATATTAGAAGAACTATAATAG
>CALXEW010000039.1 GCA_944387435.1 uncultured Clostridia bacterium
AAATAAATATCACATTTTTAATACTTATTTGTTTAAACCCCAGAAAAAATTTCTGGGGTTTGTCAACAGTCTGAAGATATTAGAAAATCTAATATCTTAGTTTTCACTATTATTCTATTGGAATATATTTCTTTTCTGGTAATTCCTTTTTATCTTCTTTTTTGGGTACTTCAAGTGTCAAAGTTCCATTTTTAAATTTAGCTTTAATATCTTCTTCTTTTACATTGTCACCAACAAAAAAGCTTCTTGAACATTCTCCAGTATATCTTTCTTTACGTACATATTTTCCTTTCTCATTGTCATCTTCTACTTTATCTACTTTTGCATGTACTGTTAAATATCCATCTTGTATTTCAACTTTTATTCCATCTTTTTCATATCCTGGTAAGTCTATATCAATTAAGTACTTATCTTTTTTCTCCTTTATATCTGTTTTCATTAATTTGTTTTCACCTTCTGTGAAAAATGGATCTCTAAACATTTCATCCCATAAATCAAAATCATGTCTTCTTGGTATCATCATCATAATAATCAACTCCTTCTTTAATTTTTATGTGTTGACACCTTTTAATTGGTAGCACATATTTTTAATTTAGATTAAAAGTACTTTTATCTTTTTACATTCATATTATATATCTTTTGTTAGCAAAGTCAATAGTAGAGTGCTAAAATTCACAAAATTTTCACATTTCTATTCCGTATATAATCATATAAAATATAACAATAATTATACTAGTATCTTTTATATTGAAATCCAACTCCCTATCCGTATACGACAGCATTACTTTTAAATCAATTTAAATGAATTTTAAAATTTATTTATTTAATATTTTTTCCAGTTCATTTTCTGCTTTCTTTACAAAAAAGTTGCTCGTATCAATTGGTAAATTTAGTCTTAAAACTTTTTCTTTTAAATCTTCTATTGTTTTTAGTCCTTCTATGTCACATGTTTCTACTTCAATTAGATTATCTCCATTTTTTACATTCTTTAATACTAGTCCTAAGCCATCTTTACTATAACATACATCGTCTTCTATAATTCTCATTATTTCTATATATCCTATTGCCTCTAAAAATCTTTTAGCGTCTTCAGTATCTAAAATATCACATTCAACTTTTTCTTGTGATACAATATTTCCCTTTTTATCAAACGTTTTTTTCTTAAAAACTAATACTTTACATCTTCCATCTTTTACTTTTCCTATCTTTATCATTTTTATGCTTTCTAAATTTACTAGCTTTTCTAATTTCTTTGGTATTAGAAAATTTAAACTCTTTACTTTAAATTTTTCCTGCATCTTCTTTGATATTGATAGTTTTATTTCTCTTTTATCTTTCCTTATTACATATTTGGTGAATGTTATTAATATCTTATTCTCTTTTTTATATCCTGGCATTCTTGGCTTTTCTTTTATTTCTTTTTTTCCATCTCTATATTTCTTGCTTACTTCTATATATGATTTATAATCTCCTATATAATTTAATATTATTTGCTCTAATGTATGTGAATGTAAATATTCTGAATGCCAATTTTCTTTCCTATATTTTTTGTATATTTTACTTCCTTCTATGTTTATTTTACTTTTTCATTAATATTTTAAAACAAATTGCTTTACTTTCCTAATATATAAAAATAAAATCTTCTAGAAAACTAGAAGATTTTTATGTTTTAAATTTAAAAAGTTTTATCAGCACGTAATAAATAAACTTCATATTTATCAAATGTAACTTCATCATAATCTGAATCTACTGGATAATCGACATTGATATATGTTGATTCTCCAGTGGCTGCTCCTTTCCCATATCCTGTTTCACAGCCTACAATTTTATCGCCTTGATAATATGCAACAACAACTTCTGTATTTTCAGTTGCTTCTTCATTATTATTAACTACTTCTACTGCGATTTGTTCTCCTGTATTATTACTTTTTATTTCAAAGTTATCACATAACATATTTTCTTTAGAATATGAACTAGCCATTTCAATTTCAAATTCATAATTTGGATATTGTGAATAGTCTTCTCCTAGTCCCCAAAGGAAGTTTATAACTTCTGTATTTGCTGGAATTGAGAAGTAAGATACATCACTATCGTCTTTTAATGCAAAATTTCCATTAGCATCTTTAAATACTACACTTACAGAGTCTAAATATACTGGTTCGTCATTATTGTTTGTAATTTTAAATGCGAAATCTCCATTTGCAGTTATTCCTAAAGATTCTATTGCAATATTTTGCTTTAATTTTTCTGAATTATCCTCTTCGTTTAGAAAACTATTGTCCAAAATATCTTCTTCAGAAGATGAAAAAGAATCTGTAAATGACTTTCCTAAATCTCCGATTGTTTTAAATAAGTTAACAAATGTAAAAATTAATAAAACAATTGTTATTACAGATATTACTATACCTGCAATACTTTGTCCTTTTTGCTTTTTCTTAGCTAATGAAATTATTCCTAATATTAGACCTACTAATGCTGGAATAATTGCAATTAGCCATACAAATGGTACAAATCCTAAAACTAATGATACTATTGATAGAACTAATGACGCAATACCCATAAAACATCCCCCCTTATTTTATTTGCTATAATTATATATTTTTAGACATTTTTTTGCAATAGATTTACAAATTATTTCTTACTATTTATTACAGAATATAAATAATATCCCCCTGTTATATTTTTAACTTTAAATCCGTTTTGCTTTAATATTCTACAAGCAATATAACTTCTAAGCCCCGTACGGCAATACACTAAATACTCTTTAGATTTATCCAATTCTTTTATTCTATTTCTAATTTCGTCTAACGGAATATGCATAGACTTTTCACATTTTCCTTTTTCGTATTCCTCACTAGTTCTTACATCTAAAACACAACATCCTTCTTTATCCTTTAACTCTTCTGTCTTTTGCCAAGTAATGGTATCTACCAATCCTTCTATTTGATTTACTATTGCATTTCCTAATATATTTACTGGGCTTTTGGCTGAAGAAAATGGCGGAGCATAACATAACTCTAATTTTTCTAAATCATATGCTGTCATTTTCATTTTAATTGCTGTTGCTAGTATATCACAAATTTTATCCACTCCTTCTTTTCCCCAAACTTGAGCTCCTAAAATTTCGCCATTTGCATCGTTATACAAGGTTTTTATAGTAATAAGCTTTGCATTTGGATAATATCCAGCATGAGAATTTTGGGATATAATTATTGTTTTGTAATTAATATTATTAACTCTGCACATTCTTTCATTTAAACCTGTTATCGCTAAACTATACTTAAAAATTTTTAATATACTACTCCCTATAGTGCCTTCATAAGAAGATGTTTTTCCTACTATGTTATTTGCCACTATCCTTGCTTGTCTATTGGCCGGCCCTGCAAGTGGCGTATAACCTATATTTTCTGTAATAGAATTTTTAACCATTACAGCATCGCCTAGTGCATATATATCTTTGTTTGATGTTTGCATATATTCATCAACTAAAATTCCTTTTTCTCCTATTTTTAATCCAGAATTTATTGCGAGTGTAATTTCTGCTCTTACTCCAATACATAAAACAACAAAATCTGTTTCTATTGTCTTATTTTCCAAAACAATTTCTAACTTTTCTTCTGTTTCTTTTATCTCATTTACACTATTATTTAATATAAGCTTTACTCCATTTTTATCTAATTCTCTATGTACAAAACATGCCATATCTTCATCTATTGGATTTATTAAATGTGAACCTTTTTGAACAATTGTTATACTTAAATTAGGATAATTGATTAAATTTTCCGCCATTTCTACACCAATATATCCACCACCAATTATAGTAACATCTCTTATATTATTATTTCTTATATATTCTTTTATTTCTATAGAGTCCTCTACCGTTCTCAATGTCTTTATTCTTTTACTTTTTAAATTTTTAAAAGGATTAATTGGCTCTGCTCCTGGTGATAGAACTAATTTGTCATAACTTTCTTCATATTCTTCTCCACTATCTACTTTTTTAATTAATACCTTCTTTTCTTCTGGTTTTATTTCTATTACTTCTTGTCTTATTCTTACATCTATATTAAATCTTTTATTAAATGACTCTGGTGTTTGCAATAACAAATCTTCTTTTCTTTTTATTACATCTCCAACATAATATGGCAATCCACAATTTGCAAATGAAATATGATTTCCTCTATCTATCATTATTATTTCTGCTTTTTCATCTAATCTTCTAAGTCTTGTAGCTGTAGTTGCTCCACCTGCTACTCCTCCTACAATTATAACCTTCATCTATTCCTCCTAAAACATAAAATAAATTAGTCTAGAATAATGTTCTAAACTAATTTAACAAAATATTTATTTTCATTATTTAATCATACTTAAAATTTCTTCTTTATCAATTAGACCTACTGAACGATTAACTTCATTTCCATTTTTAATAACAACTAATGTAGGTATTGACATTACTTGATATTTTATTGCTACTTCTTGTGATTCATCTACATTTACTTTAACAACTTTAATATCATCATTTTCAGCAGCTACCTCATCTACTGTTGGTGATAACATTTTACATGGTCCACACCAATCTGCATAAAAATCTACCAATACAGGTATATTACTTTTTAATACTTCTTCTTCAAAAGTACTATCATTTACTTTTATAACATTCATACTTTCTTCCTCCTTATTTTCATTTATCATATTTGTTTGCTCACTTCCTAGCATTTCTAGCCCTTTCTTATTTATAAATATACTAGCTACAACTATAACTACTATAAGTAAAGCAAAAATTATAAACCATATTATTTTTTTCCTCATAAACACTCCTTAAAAGAATATCATATAAATTCCCATAATTATTAAAATTATCCCTGAAATCTTTTTTATTACATCATAATGTTTTTTAACAAAATCAAATACTTCTTTTAGCTTTTCTAACAATGCTGCCGATATTATAAATGGTATTCCTAATCCTATTGAATATACAATCATTAAAATTATTCCTTTTACCATGTCTTGGTTTTTAGCAATTAAAAGTAGCGCTGAAGCCAAAAACGTTCCTATACATGGAGTCCAACTAATTGAAAAAAGCATTCCAAATATCATTGATTTAATAAAATTTAAATCTTTAGCTTTTTTATTTGCACTCTTTGTTTTATTTAAGAATTTTATTTTTATTAGCTCCATATAATTTAAACCAAGTAATATTATAATAATACCAAATGCTATTTTAATATATTTAATATTATTACTAATAATTCCTCCAAAGCTGCTGGCAAGTATTGACAAAAGTATAAAAATCACTGTAAATCCCAATACAAATCCTATTGAATTTATTATAGCTTTTGATACTTTTTTATTATCTTTACCAATAAAATAGGATATATAAATTGGAAGCATTGGTAATATACATGGTGAAATAAAACTTGCTAAACCTTCTATAAAAGTAAAAACATAATCCATTATCAACATTTTCCTTTACATATTTTTTAAAATTTTACAAATAGCATCTACAGCATTTTCTTTATTATTTTCATTTTGCAATTTTGCTCTTGTTTCCATTTCTTCTTCAGTCAAATCTGTTAAATACTTATTAAATTCAGGAATAATACTTATTGAATCCAATGGATAACCAGGATGTCTTTTCTCTGACTCAGTATTTACTAAATAAAATTTAGACTTAGCAAAACTATATGTTTTGGTTTCTTCACCATTATATATAGCTACACCATTTATCCATTTGGCTGTAAGTTTTCCTCCAAATTCATTTGCTAAATTTTTGTAATACTCAATCATCTCTTCATCTGTAAGTGTTTTTCCGTTTACTCTTCTTACATGTGTACCTGGTTGTTTATTTTCCGGCACATTTTCAAAGAATAAATTTGTATCAATTCCTATTGTTATTTTTTTAGCTAATTTTCCATAAGTTTCTGCTTTTATACAAGCATTTTCTATTGCTGAGTTTCCTGTTTCTTCTACATTAATATTTAATCCTAAATCGTTTAATGTTAAAACTTTAATCCCATGCTCTTCTAATTTTTCTTTATAACTTTTTATCTTAGCTGGATTAGTTGTTGCAAATAGTACTTCCATTTTTCCTCCATATTTTAAGACAGCCTACTAAATTATATTTAATAGGCTATTTAAAGATTATTCTTCTACTTCTTTTTTCCATAATCCATGTTTATTACAATAAGCATAAAGTGTTGCACCTTTTATATAAGGGAATCTTACTTCTGCTACTTGTTCTGGATATAATTTTACTGTTATTTCTTTATTTTCTTTTACTAGACTAATCCATTCTATATAATGTTCTTTTTCCATAACATGATTTACCTTTACTAATAATTCATCTTCTACTTTCTCATAAGTAGGTACATGTTTTTCTACCGCTGCATCTACTGAATTTGGAACTAATTTTTCCATTGGCTCTCCACAACATACAATCCCACATCCATTACAATTACAATCTTCTATTACTTTTACTATTGCTCCACATGATTTACATTTTTTTATTATTAACTCATTTTTCATAATAAAACCTCCTTTTC
>CALXEW010000040.1 GCA_944387435.1 uncultured Clostridia bacterium
CAGGTGTAGTTCAATGGTAGAACCTCAGCCTTCCAAGCTGATGACGTGGGTTCGATTCCCACTACCTGCTCCAAATTTCAACACTCCTAATTTTAGGAGTGTTTTTGTGTTAGATAATGAATTCCTTGTTTTAAGTGTATCTAGCGTAATTGGATTTTTAAGAGAAAAACGATGGAAAATATTTCTAAAAAAATATTGTTTAAAATATCAATTTACTTGTAAAATTTCGTAAATTAGTGTAAAATACGTTTAGATTGTAAATAATAATTAGGAGTGATTAAATAATGCGATTCGTAACAGATGAAGAATCAAAAAAAGTGTATAAAGAATTTTTAGAAAATCATGAAAGATGTAACTTCCAACAATCACTAGAATGGGCAGAAGTAAAAAAGCCAAATTGGAAACCAGAAGTTGTTTTAGCAGAAGATGAAGAAGGAAATATAATAGGTTCTATATGTGTATGGATTCGTAAAATGCCTATATTTGGAAATATGATATATTCACCAAGAGGACCTGTATGTGATATACATGATATAGCAGTTATGAAACAATTAACAGATGGAATAAAAGAACTAGGAAAAAAATATAATGCATTTGTATTTAGAAATGAGCCGGATATATTAAGTTCAGATGAAACATATAGAGAAGTTGTTACAAATTTAGGATATAAAATAAAAGATGATGCCAAAGATTTTAAAGATGAAATACAACCAAGATATGTATTTCGTCTAGATATAAAAGGAAAAACAGAAGAAGAAGTAATGGCAGGATTTAAACAAAAATGGAGATATAATATACGTTTAGCTGGAAGAAAAGGTGTTACTGTAAAAGATGGAACAAAAGAAGATTTGAAAGACTTTCATAAAATAATGATAGAAACTGGAAAAAGAGATGGTTTTATAATAAGACCATTAGAGTACTTTGAAAAGATGTATGATTGTTTAGGAGACCATATGAAAGTCTTAATGGCATATTATGATGGAAAACCAATATCAGGAGTAATTCCTATATTTTATGGAAATAAAACTTGGTATCTATATGGAGCAAGTAGTAATGAACATAGAAACCTTATGCCAAATTATTTGTTACAGTGGGAAATGATAAAAATGGCAGTTGCAAGAGGTGATGATGTTTATGACTTTAGAGGAGTATCAGGAGTAGTAGATGAAAATCATCCACAATATGGTTTATATAGATTTAAACAAGGATTTGGAGCAACATTTACAGAATTTATAGGAGAAGTGTATTTTCCATTTAAACCACTAATATATAAATTATATAAATTCTCCGAAAAAACATTTAGAACGTTAAGACAAATAAAAAGAAAATTTTCTAAATAATAAAGGAGAGTTTAAGCTTTGAATACTTTAGTAATTAATAAAGAAGATTTAAGACATAATATAGAAAAAATAAAAGAATGTGCAGAAAGAAGTGGACAAGATGATAATGGAAATTCTTTAAAAGTAATTGCTGTGGTAAAAGCAAATGGGTATGGATTAGGAATAGTAGAGTATACGAGATTTTTAATGGATAATGGAATATCAAGTTTTGCAGTATCAACAAAAGAAGAAGCTCTTCTTTTGCGAGAGGCTGGAATAAAAGAAGAAATACTTATGTTATCAGCATGTAGCATAGAAGAAGAGTTAGAAAAATTGATAGAAAATAATATTACTTTAACTTTAAGTTCTAAAGAAGACAGTGGGATAATTGAAAGTTTAGGTGAAAAACTAGGTAAAGAAATAAAAGTACACTTAAAAATTGATACAGGATTTGGAAGATATGGATTTATCTATTCTAAAAGAGATGAATTAGTAGAAACAGTAAAAAATCTAAAACATGTAAAAATAGAAGGAACATATACTCATTTTTCAGTAAGTTTTTTTGATGAAAAATATACAAAATTACAATTTGAAAGATTTATAAACGTAATAGAAGTATTAAAAATGAATGAAATTAATCCTGGAATTTTACATGTATGTAATTCATCAGCTTTCTTAAAATATCCATATATGCATTTGAATGCAGTAAGAATAGGTTCAGCTTTTTTAGGTAGGTTATCATTTAAAGATTATTTAGGTTTAAAGAAAATTGCAAATTTGGAAAGCAAAGTTACAGAAATAAAAAATTTGCCAAAAGGTTTTAATATAGGGTATTCTAATTCATATAAAACTAAAAAAGAAACAAAGATTGCAATTGTACCATGTGGTTATATGTCAGGGTATAATGTAAAAGCAGAAGACGACTTATTTAGAATTGTAGATAAATTAAGGTTTGTAAAAAACGATATAAAAAATTTATTTAAGAAAGAAGCTCTTTATGTGGAAATAAACAATGAAAAATATAAAATTTTAGGAAGAGTGGGAGCATATCATATTGTTTTAGATATAACAGGCAAAGATGTTAAAGTTGGAGATAAAGTGAGTTTAGAAGTCAATCCAAAGTTTGTAGATTCTAGCATAAGAAGGGAGTACAGATAAATGGAAGAAGAAAAGAAAACAGAAGAAAATAAAAATGAAAATCCTAAAAAAGAACAAAACGAATTAAATATAGGATTTTTTAGAAGAGTATGGTATTCAATTGTGAATATTGAAAAATATCCCAATCTGTCTGCACAGGGATTAGGAAAAGCAATAAGTTACTTATTAAAAATAGTTGCAATACTTACAATAGTTTTTTGTTTAGGTGTTGTATATCAAACACACAATTTAGTTGATGAAGGCATTGAATATTTACAAAATAGTTTTCCAGAATTTTCTTACAAAGATGGAATTTTAAGTGTAGATTCAGAAGAAATAATAAATATATCATCAGAAGATTCAGTAGCAGGAGAAACTATTATTGATACAAAGACAGAAGATGAAACTGTAATTAATCAGTATATAAACCAAGTGACAAATGCAGGTGGTGGAATAATAGTACTAAAAGATAGAGTGATAGTTAAAAATGGTGCTGTTGCAGGAACAATTAGTTATTCATATACGGATATTTCAGGAGCAATGAGAGTTAGTGAATTTAATAAACAAGATGTAATAAATTTTGCAAATAGCAACAAAATAATATCATTATATGTAAGTGTGTTTTTAACAATATTTATATATGTATTTATAATGTATTTCTTATCAACTATTTCAAATGTACTACTTCTTAGTTTCTTTGGATTTTTTACAGCATGGCTTGCAAGGATAAAGATGAGATATGTTGCAATATTTAATATGTCTGTATATGCAATAACATTATCAGTTATATTAAATATGTTGTATATTGCAGTAAATATATTTATACCATTTGAGATTGAATATTTCCAAGTAATGTATACAGCAGTAGCTGCTATATATTTAGTTGCAGCTATATTAATATTAAAAAGTGAATTTGTAAAGAAACAAATGGAATTAATAAAAATAGCAGAAGCACAAGAAATAATAAAAAAGCAGATAGAGGAAAAAGAAAGAGAAGAAGAAGAAAAAAGAGCAAGAGAAGAGCAAAAGAAAAAGGATAAGGAAAAAGAAGAAAAGGAAAAAAAGAATAAAGAAAAAGAAGAAAAAAATGATAATGAAGGGAAAGAACCACAAGGTTCTGGAGCATAGTATTGAATTTAGAGTGGAGAAGGAGGAAAAATGAGTAAGGAAAGAAGAAACAATAAAGAACAAAGCAAAGATAAAAAGGGTAGAAATGAATTAATATTGATTTTAATATTACTTGTAGTGTTAGCCGTATTAATAGGATTGACAATATATTTAATGAAAAATCAATCTAATAAAGAAGAAAATACTTTGGCATATACAGATTTGATTCATGAAATTAATAATCAAAATGTAGAAAGTATAGAATTAACAACAGGTAGTTCTAATGCAAAAGTAAAACTAAAAAATGAAGAAGAAGAAAAAACAGCAGTTATACCTAATGAAGAAAGCTTTATGGATTTATTGCAGACAAAGGTAGAAGAGGGAAATGAGATAGAATTAACTCAAAAACCAAGAAGTTTTATATCTCAATTACCAAGTTATATAATTTCGTTTTTACCAACAGCAATTATGCTTGCATTATTTATATTGTTATTTAAAATGCAAGGAATAGGAGAAAAAGGAAAAGTATATGATGATACAGAAAGAAAAACAAAAGTAAGGTTTGACGATGTTGCAGGTTTAGACGAAGAAAAACAAGAAATGATGGAAATCGTTGATTTCTTGAAAAGACCAGAAAAGTATACTAAAATGGGAGCAAGAGTACCAAAAGGAGTATTACTTTATGGAAAACCTGGAACAGGAAAAACATTAATTGCAAAAGCAATTGCTGGAGAAGCGGATGTACCATTTATTTCAATGAGTGGATCAGAATTTATAGAAATGTTTGCAGGACTTGGAGCTTCTAGAGTTAGAAAATTATTTGAGAAAGCAAGAAAATTAGCTCCTTGTATTGTATTTATAGATGAAATAGATGCAATTGGTTCTAGAAGAACATCAAATAGTGGAGCAGAAACAGAAAATAATCAAACATTAAATCAATTATTAGTAGAAATGGACGGTTTTGGTTCAGAAGAAACAATAATTGTTTTAGCGGCAACTAATAGACCAGAAATGCTAGATAAAGCACTTTTAAGACCTGGAAGATTTGATAGAAGAATTACAATACCAGCACCTGACCTAAAAGGTAGATTAGAAATACTTAAGATTCATAGTAAAGATAAAAAATTAGCAGAAGATGTAAATTTGGAAAGTATTGCAGAAGATACAGCAGGATTTACAGGAGCAGAACTTGAAAATATTTTAAATGAAGCAGCAATTACAGCAACTAAGAATAAACATGAAGATATAGAAAATTCAGATATAGAAGAAGCAGTAAAGAAGGTAACAGTAGGATTAGAAAAAAGGGAAAGAAAATATTCGGAGAAAGATAAGAAATTAACTGCTTATCATGAAGCTGGACATGCAGTTGTAAGTCGATACTTACCTACACAAACTAATGTAAAAGAAATATCTATTATACCAAGAGGAGTTGCTGGTGGATATACAATGTATAAATCTGATGAAGATAAATATTATATATCTAAAACAGAAATGCAAGAAAAACTAGTAGCCTTACTTGGTGGTAGAGCAGCAGAAAAATTAGTACTAAATGATATTTCAACAGGTGCAAGCAATGATATAGAAGTTGCAACTGAAATTGCAAGAGACATGGTTACAAAATACGGAATGAGTGATAAATTAGGACCAATAGATTTCCAAGGAAAAGAACCGTATGAAATGCAAATGTTTGGTGAAAACATTGGGGATAAGATAGGAGAAGAAGTTAAAGAATTAATAAATACAGCATATAATAGAGCAATTTCTTTATTACAAGAACATAGAGATAAA
>CALXEW010000041.1 GCA_944387435.1 uncultured Clostridia bacterium
CCACAATTCTATTTCAGAACAACAGACGTTACAGGTGTTATCGAATTACCTGCAGGAACAGAAATGGTTATGCCAGGTGATAACGTATCTATGACAATCGAATTAATTACACCTATCGCTATCGAAAAAGGATTAAGATTTGCTATTCGTGAAGGTGGTAGAACAGTTGGTTCAGGAGTTGTATCTGATATAATCGAATAATAAAATAGAAAAGAACGCTAATTTTTGAGCGTTCTTTTTTTGAAAAAATTAGAATCTACATAAAATGTGCTAAAATAAATGTATATGGGGAAATCCTACGTTATGAGATGTGTCTAAAAAGTTTGATAGTACTGCTCAAGACTATTGTTAAGAGATATTGAATATTAATTTGGGGATGTATAAGAAGATTTCGGAGGCTGTGAAGACGATGGATATAGAAGGAATATCCTAAGCGATTGAAGAGACAAAGAAAAAGATGCATGTGAGGTTAAGGCTAAAATTGAGGACGCAACTGATAATCTCTTAAGGTAGTCAATAAGGCATGCCAAAATGTAACTTCTTGGATAATGTCAAGTGATCTTAAGGAAGTTTTGAAGATAGTAACAAAAGACATTATGTTATTTATGTACTAATTATGCCTAATGTTTTTTTATTTATAACTTAACCACATAAAAGATTGATTTTAGGGCGGAGGGAAAAATAATATTTAATTTGAAAATTATGTAAAATTATGCTAAAATATTAAAGAGGCTAAGTGCCTGTATTTAAAATTTAGCATATTGCTAAATGATAGTAGTAATAGTTTATAGTACGAAAGGAAACAGATGACTAGATTAATAAAGCACAAAAGGGTCTGGTGGAGGCTGTTTAAGCCAAAATACGATTACTATGAGTATGACGATGGTACAACAAAGACAGTGTACGATAACGGATATCAGGTAATAACGACCCATTATGGTCATTACATTACTCGCATATTACCTGATGGTAGACAACATACTAACCATTGGAGAAACGAGTACTGGCCACCAACAAGTTGTTGGAAACGTAAGGAGTGAACTGTTACTATAAGGTGTGATATATTTTATTAGTCCCAAAGAATGCTTTGGTATCCAAAGTGTTCTTTTTATATGCTCGAAAATTATGTTAAAATATATATTCATTAAAACTCAAATTTTGGAGGAGCGATGTACGACAAATATGATGGAATCGAGTTAGAGAAAATTAATAGAGAAACTAGAAAGAAGATTGTGGCTAAAGAAACTAAACTTCGACTTAAGTATCAAAAGTAGCTTCATGCAATGAATCTAATAAAACTTCTATATAGGAGTTGAGAGGTCAGTTAACATCTCAGATTACAACTGCATCTCCGACTGAATTGGTAGATGGGCTCTTTTTTTAAAAATTAGAAATATAAATTAAATAAAGAAAATACTTGCTTTTTTCATAAAAGAATAATAAAATAAATATGTTATAAATAAAATGAATAAAGACCTAAGGATGGAGGAACAAATATGAAAATATTACTAGATGCTATGGGTGGAGATAATGCACCAGATGCTAATATAAAAGGAGCAGTACAAGCAATAAATAAAGTAAAAGCAGAAGTTATATTAATCGGAAAAGAAGAAGTAATAAGAAGTAAGATAAAAGAATTCTATGGAAAAGAAATGGAAGAAATATCAGGTAGATTAAAAATAAGAAATGCGGAAGAAACAATAGAAATGGAAGATCAACCAACGGTTGCAATACGTCATAAAAAAGATTCATCAATGGTAGTAGGATTTAAAATGCTAAAAGAAGGAGAAGGAGATGTGTTTATATCTGCGGGGAATTCTGGAGCACTACTAACAGGAGCAACATTGATAGTAGGAAGAATAAAAGGAATAGATAGACCGGCATTGGCTGGAATATTACCTGCATATGGTAGTCAATTATTATTAATAGATGCGGGATCAAATACTAACTGTAAGCCAATTAATTTACTTCAGTTTGCTCAAATGTCTAGTATATATTTAAAAAATACATATGGAATAAAAGATCCAGCAATAGGATTATTAAATATAGGAACAGAAGAAACAAAAGGAAATGATTTAGTAAAAGAAAGTTATAAATTATTAAAAGAAAATTCTAAAAAATTAGGAATTAACTTTGTAGGAAATGTTGAAGGAAGAGATGCTTTCTCTGGTGAAATAGATGCAATAGTAACAGACGGCTTTACAGGAAATGTTTTTTTAAAAACAACGGAAGGTTTAGGAAAGTTTGTTAAAAGAGCACTAACAGAAAATCTAAAACGTAATTTGCTAACTAAAATTGCGGCAATACCATCGCTTCCAGCAATAAAAAGATTTTCTAAAGCTATGGATTACAAGTCATATGGTGGAGCATTATTTTTAGGAGTAAAGAAGCCAGTTGTAAAAGCACATGGAAGTAGTGATGAGTTATTATTTGAATATACCATAATTCAAGCAGAAAAATTTGTTGAAAATAAAGCTGTAGATAAGATGATAGAAGAATTTGAAAAACAAAGAAATCAAGAAAAATAAGGCTCTTACTGACCCAATAGTATAAATTTATAAAAAAAGATAATTTTTACTTGACAAAACTTAAAACATATAATATAAATGAATTATCTAAAAAAAACAAATCAAATGTATAAATCATTTGCAAACTTGAGAGGAGGTGAACTCTAGAGTTATGAGTTCAGAAGAAGTATTAGAAAAAGTAAAAGGAATAATTGTTGAACAATTAGGAGTTGCTGATTCAGCAGTTACAATGGAAGCATCTTTTATAGATGACTTAGGAGCTGATTCATTAGATATAGTGGAATTAGTAATGGCATTAGAAGAAGAATTTGATATAGAAATCCCAGACGCTGATGCAGAAAAAGTTGTAACAGTAGGAGACGTAGTTGACTACATAAAAGAAAATGTTAAATAAACTAGAAATTAATAGTAAAAATTTCGGTTGTTACTTCATAATAGTAACAACTTTTTCTATGTTATAATATTTAATTTATATTTACTATATAATAAGTAATAAAGAAGGTGAATAAGAAGCTATGGATTTTATAGCTTCTTATTTTATGATTAAAGGAGTATTGTTTAAAATATTAGAGAAACTTTTAAAGAAGTCTTTTAGGTAGTAAAAAGTAGTCTTTTTGTAAATATCTTCTTCTGAATTTATAGTTCCTTCTAATATAATCTCATCAGTTGTATATAGTCTAAAAGTACCTATATTTGTATTTTTGTAAACAGGGGCATATAAGTGATTACTGATTTCGAAATTTACCTTTAAAGTGGATTTTTGATTTTTTTTAATTGGTATAATAGGCGTAGATATTGTAGATAAGTTAATTTTAAAATCTGAAAAAATTCCTTTTTCTATATAAAAATAATTAGGATGTTCTTCTATCCATTTATTAAATTCTTTATTAATTAAATCTTCTATATTAACATATTCAAAATCTTCAAAAGCATAATTTATTAGTTTAGTACTATCAGATGACCTGAAATTTTTCGTGTCACATCCTAATACTACACAAACAATATCCATATTATTTCTTTTACATGCAGTTACTAGACAACGGTTTGCGCCATTAGTAAATCCAGTTTTAACTCCATAAACACCATTTAGAGTTCCTAATAATTCATTAGTATTATTAAGTGATTTAGAATAGCCATTGATAGTAATTGTATAATGTTTGGTCCCTACTATATTTAAAAAGGTGGAATTATTTAGAGCATAATCAGTGAGCAGAGCAAGTTCATATGCTGTAGTGTAGTGGTTATCGGAATCTAGACCATGTGGAGTTTCAAAATGAGTGTTATCTAGACCTAAATCTTTTGATTTTTCATTCATTAGATTTGCAAATTCCGTTATACTACCAGAGCAGGTTTCTGCTAGAGCTACGGCAGCATCATTACCAGAGACTAAAAGTAAACCATATAATAAATCTCTTATAGTGATTTTATCATCTGTTTTTAATCCTAATCTAGATCCACCAGTGCCAGCAGCTTTTTTTGAGATTGTTACAGTTTGATTTAAATTACAATTTTCTATAATCAGTATAGCAGTCATAATTTTTGTTGTAGAAGCCATTTTTACTTTATTATATTCATTTTTTTTAAATAGAATTTTCTTGCTAGTTCTATCTAAGACAATACAAGAACGAGCATTTAAGTTAAGGTTACTTTCTTCACTTGCAAAAGTTGGTGTAAAATTAAAAGCGATAAAAAAAGTAAAAAAGAAAATGAAAAATTTCTTTATTATATGTTTAATATACATAGTATCACCAATTAAAATATATGAGTAATAGCAATGAAATATGAAAAATAAGAAATAATATTAAAAAAGTAGGTAATAATACAAGATTATTGCTTAAATTCACATAAAATCTTGATTTTGGAACGAAAATGTAATATAATTGTAATGTAGGAGTAATTTTTTTTAATGACTTTCAAAGCCTTACTTCCGTAAGAAATTGCAAATCATTTAAAAAGGATGAAAATATTACTAAAATTACCCTATTGACTAATATAAAAAAACTAGTAAAATAATATACAGTAGGACATTTATAAGTAGAAAAAGGAGAGAAAAAATATGAACCGTAAAAATCTATTGTTAGGCGGAATAATTCTAATAGTACTAATTTTAGTTAGTTTACTACCAACCAGTAGTATTGCAGCACAAGCTACTACACCACTATACTTAGGAATTACTGAGTTAAGGACAAATGATACTCCTAATATGGGATATGCAATAGGTGATCCAAATACAAATGGCCAAGAAGGGTATGGTGCAAAACTTTGGAATATTCAAGAACATACAGGACCAAATGAAGGAGACCCAGTAAAAGCAGATGGAAACAAAAACATATATTGTGTGAAAGCAGGAGTAGGATTTAGTAATACGCATAGAACAGCAACATATAATATCTTTTATAATATGAAAACAGAGAGAGATACAATAGCTACTAATGTTCCTCCAATGGAAAGTGTTGTAAATGGAACTATTCAAACAGATAATGGAACTGTAAATGCATATGATGCTTTACTTGCTTTGGCAGATATGTTATATTTAATAGATGATGAAAATGACGAGGCTGTAAAAGAGGCGTATTTAGAAGCAGCTAATATAACAACAGATTATTGGAATATATTATTAACAAGAGATGATATCGCAGCAGTACAGCAAGCAGCTATATGGTACTTTACAAATTATGATGATACACCAGAAGGAAAATATGATAAAACAGATGATACAGCATGGTTAAACTACACTTTAAACGGAAGTACGTATACAAGTTTATCAGCATATAACTATGATGGAGAAACAAATGAAGGTATTCAAAGACAAGAGCAAGCTGAAGTTCTATATAAGTATTTAATAAAAACGGCAATAGCAAATGCTAGTAATTATTCTGATTCTGAGGAAACAACTACAGAAGCACCAGCTAAAGTTAATACAACAACATTAAATTATGAAGAATCAGACGGAAGATACATAGTAGGACCAATTAATATAACAGAAAATTCAGATTTACCATATACAATAGACTTTATAGTAAAAAATGGTGAAACAGAAGTAAACGATTATACATTGTTAAATAGTAATAAGCAAGAAGTAGAAGAAGGAACAACAGTAAAAGATTTAGTAGGAGAAGATTTTTATATATCAGTAAATACAGATAGTGTGGAAACAATATCTATAAATATTACTATTAATTATAGTACAAATACATTAACATTATGGACATCAGCCAATAATAATGAAGAGCAACCAGTAATGATACCAGAAAAAAATGAAGAATCAAAAGAAGTAGAGTTAGAAGTAACTCCAGAAGAAAAACCATTTGATTTAGCTTTAAGAAAATATATTACTCAGGTAAATGAAGCAAATGTTGCAGTTTCAAGAGTACCAAATATAGATGAATCTACATTACAATCAGGAACAACGGCAACTTATAATCATAAAAAAGATCCAGTTTTAGTTGAAACAGGAGATATGGTTACATATAATATTACTATTTATAACGAAGGAGAAAAAGATGGACGTGCAACTAAAATAGTTGACCAATTACCAACAGGATTAAGATTTAATAGAGTTATAAGTGGAAATTTTGAATTAGAATCATATGATGAAACGGGAGATAATAGATTAACATTAGTAAGAACAGCAGGAAATGAAGATAATCTACCAGCATATACAGGAACTGGGGATCCTTCTTCAGAAACAATTACAATTGAGTGTGAAGTAATAGCACAGCCAGATGAAACAAATACAACTATTCTTACAAATGTTGCTTGGATTTCAGAAGAATATAATGCTGAAGATGATGTAACAATCACAAATCAAAATGGAGCTGATAGGGATTCAGAACCATCAACTACACCAGATGTTAATAAAGACAATATGGAAGATTACCAAGGAAATGGAAATAAAGATGATTTAACAGATTCAGATTATTATTATAAAGGTCAACAAGATGATGATGACTTTGAAAAATTAATTTTAATGCCAGAATCATTTGACTTAAAATTAATTAAGAGAATTACTCAAGTAAATGACCAAAATGTACCAGAAAGAATTGAAAGTGTAGATGTAAGTGATTTAAATACTATAGGAACAGATGGACAACTAATAACAACTGGAGATTACAACCTAAGTAAAGAACCTGTTGCAGTTAAAAAAGGTGATATAGTAACATATACATTTAGAATTTATAATGAAGGAACTATTGATGGGTATGCTTCAGAAATAACAGAAGATATACCAGAAGGATTAGAATTCCTATGGTCTGAATTAGAAGGAGAGGACTTACAAAATGATCCAAATTTAACAGATGCAGAAAAAGAAGCAATTGAATTTAACCAAAGTTATTTATGGGGAAATTTTGTATATGATGAAACAGGAGAAAGAATAATACAAATTTCTACAGATTACTTATCAAAAGAAAATGAGACAACAGTTGATGGAAACTTAATTCCAGCATTTGGCTCAAATGATGGAACCAAAACAGAAGATGATATTCATTATTTAGAAGTGTCTGTAAAATTGAGAGTTATATCAGATAATGTATCAGGGGAAGTAATAAGAAATGAAGCAGCTATAACAGAGGATACAGATGAAAACGGAGATCCAGTAGATGATAGAGATTCTAACACAGAAGACTGGGTAAAATATGAAGATGATGAAGATTATGATAATATAATTTTACAATCATTTGATTTAGCGTTAAGAAAATTCATAGTTGCAGTGAGTGAAGATGAATCTGTAGAAGATGATGAATATCTAACAAATGCAGATGGTTCATATACTAGAGCACCAGTAGTAGATACATCACTACTTAATACGACAGATGTAAATGGAAATATGATAACAACAGCAATATATAATCACACAAAAGAACCTGTAATTGTACAACCAAATGATTATGTTATATATATGTTAAGAGTATATAATGAAGGTGATATGTCAGGATATGCAGCTGAAATAAAAGATCATTTACCACCATATTTGGAATTTGTGGATAATGAATTTAACAGTCAATATGGTTGGGAAGTATCAGAAGATGGAAGAACCGTAACTACAAGATATTTAGAAGATAGTTTAATAGATGCTGCAGAACAAAATGAAGAAGGAACATATGTATTATCTTATGTAGAAGTTCCAATAATGTGTAAAGTAACTGATTCAGCTCCAACAAGTGAAAATATAACAAATATTGCAGATATAACAGAATATCAAGATGAAAATAAAGAGCCAACAACAGATAGAGATTCACAAGAAGACAATGTAGACCTTCCAAGTGATGAAGAATTGCCAAACTATAAAGATGATGAAGAAGGTGAATATATACCAGGGCAACAAGATGATGACGATTTTGAGAAAGTAATAATAAAGATATTTGATTTAAGTTTAAGAAAATGGGTAACACAAGCAATAGTGATTGATAAAGATGGAAATCAAACAATAACAGAAACAGGACACGAGCCATATGATGATCCAGAGCAAATTGTAAAAGTGGATATATATAGAAAAAATATAAACGATGTAACAGTAAAATTTAGATATAAAATCCGTGTAACAAATGAAGGTGAAATTGCAGGATATGCAAAAGAAATAACAGACTATGTACCAGAAGGATTACAATTCTTGCCAGAAGATAATCCAGGATGGACAGACGAAGGAAATAATGTGATTTCAACAAGATTATTAGAAAACACTTTATTACAACCAGGTGAATATGCAGAGGTAGAAGTGGTCTTAACATGGATAAACAGCGAAGATAATATGGGACTAAAAGAAAACATAGCAGAAATATCAGAAGATTATAATGATTATGGAGTACCAGATAGAGATTCAACACCAGATAACCAAGTAGATGGAGAAGATGATCAAGATGATGCACCAGTATTGCTATCAGTAAGTACAGGACAAGTAAGAATTTACTTTACATTAGGATTTGTAATATTAATTACAATTGCAAGTGGCATAATATTAATTAAAAAATTCATTTTATAATTAATATAAAAATTAGAAGATAGAGCAAATAATCGCTCTATCTTTTTTTGTAATAATTTAGAAATAAAAAAATAATACAAAGGTAAAAAAAGAAGAAAAAAGTATTTCCGTAAGAATGTATTTAATATGGTAAAAATTACAGATTAAAAGAAGTATATTAATATGATAGAATATAATAAAGATATATATTTAAGGAAAGGTGAAATTTACGGCATGAATAAGAGGATAAAGAGTATAGCAGGAGTTGTTTTTAGTTTAGTAATAATAATAGGATTCTTTATTATTCATAATATTGTATATTCTAGTGATGAAATAATGTATTTTTCAATCGAACCATTAATATATAAAAATGAACCAGCAATGGGATATGCGATTGGTAATCCCAACACAGCTGGAAATAATGCGGCTAAGATTTGGAATATTGTGAAAAGAAGTGGGCCGAATACAGATGATATTATGCAAGGAGATTTTTATTGTTTAAAAGCTAGTGTTGGATTCGAGGATATAAATGCAAATGTAACATATGATGTTTTTTACGATTTAAAGAAAGAAAAAAGTAGTTTGATTGCTCAAAATGACTTAATAAAAGGATTTTTAACAGGGACGATATCAGAAAATGGGGAAAGTTATGGAAGATATGAAGCACTTTTAGCGCTTTTAGATATGTTATATTTACCAAATACTTCTGAAGAAAGTTATAAAGAAGAATTATTAGATAATGTTATGCAATATGCAATTAACGATATGGATAAGTATGGAAGTTATATAGAAGTAATGATGTTATATCCTCCAACAGATAATGATATAGTAGCTATTCAACAAGCAGCAATATGGTATTTTACAAATTATGGAGAAGATAATGGTAAGTTTGACAAAACAAATAGTAGTTCCTGGATAAACTATACTGATGATGGAAATTCTTATTCAACTTTAAGTGACTATAATTATGGCACTGGAGAGGGAGAAGGAAGAAGTGCATATGGAGAAGCATTATATAATTACCTAATAGATAAAGCAAAAGAAGGTTCAAAAAATTATACAGGAGTAGATTTGAATAGTTCTTCACCTATAACTTTAAAGACAAGTATACTAAGTTATGAAGAGTTAAGTGAAAATTATATATTAGGACCAATACATTTAGATGAAAAAGAAAATAATAATTTGATATATACTTTACAAATGAGTGTATCAAATGAAGAGGGGAATATTACTAATTATAAATTATTAAATAGTAACAAGGAAGATGTGACTTCAACTAAAACAATACAAGATTTAATAGGACAAGATTTTTATATTTCAATAAATAAGTCTGAGATAAGTGCTTTAAAGTCAGATATAAAAGTAGACTTTGATATATCATATGAATTAACAAGTACAGTGGTAGCAGCTGTAAATAATGATGATAATCAACAACCTGTTGCAATTTCAGAGAAGCAGAAAATAAATTCACAAGAAAGTTTAACTGTTACAATAGATAAAAGAACATTTGATTTAGCATTAAGAAAATATATAACAAAAGTAGGAAGTACTGAATTAACAGGTGAAAATTTAAGAGTGCCA